>JAHBWO010000085.1 GCA_019636945.1 Nitrospira sp.
ATGAACGGGAACCCGATGCGATCGGGCCAATTGGACAAGATCCGTGAATTGTTTATCGGTCCGAAGAACCAGGACCCGTTGGAGTGGCCTGCCTCTAGCTTTCAGCGCTTCCCGGACGGCATGCAGACCATAAAGAATTTCCTGAGAATCAGCGCTTCCATCGGCTGGTGCCATCGGGCTTGTCCTCGATGATGACTCCCTGAGCGGCGAGTGACTTACGGATTTCATCTGCTCGCTGAAAGTCTTTTCGATTACGTGCTTCTCTACGTTCTATTAACATTCTCTCAATGTCCCTTTCATTGAGAACAAGTTTGACGGTCGTAGCTTCCTCAATACTTAGTGGGAGAGTTTCTGACACAGCACTGCCGAATTGCCACGTGTCTACATCAAACAGCCCTAAGACTTTGCCAAGCGAGCGAAATTCCTGTCGAGCCTTCTTGCGGCCTTCAGTTGAAAGGCCTTTATCGATCATCTTATTTACATCGCTCCGCAGCCCCTGTAACGTTGCAATCGCCACTGGCGTATTGAGGTCGTCGTCCATCGCAGCCTGAAACGCAGCCCTGCAGCGATCTACCGCCTGGTCTAGCCCCTCGCCCGTTACCGCCTCTCCACCAGACTCGCTTAAACGCCCGAAAAGGTCGTAGAACCCGTTCAGGGCATTCTTTGCCTCTTTTAAAGCTTGATCAGAAAAATCGAGTGGCCCGTGGTAATGGGTCGAAAGGAGAAAGTATCGGAGGATTTCTCCCGTCATCTCTTCAGACCATTCCGACTTCTCAAAGATTTCACGAATTGTGAAGAAGTTCCCCAGCGACTTCGACATCTTTTCTTGGTTGATCTGGACAAACCCGTTGTGCACCCAATAGCGGGCAAACTCTTTTCCCGTCGCACCGCACGATTGCGCGATCTCATTCTCGTGGTGCGGGAAAATAAGATCCATTCCACCGCCATGGATATCGAACGTTTCACCGAGATGCTGCATCGACATTGCGGAACATTCAATATGCCACCCGGGTCGACCGAGTCCCCAGGGACTCTCCCATGCCGGCTCACCATGCTTACTACTTTTCCACAAGGCAAAATCCATGGGGTGACGCTTCCGCTCATCCACGTCCACCCGCGCACCGGCTTGTAAGTCCTCGAGTCGTCGTTTCGATAAACGTCCGTACTCCTGATATTTTGCGACCTCGAAATACACATCGCCTTCCACGGCATACGCCAATCCTTTGTCGACTAATCTCTCCGTGAGCTGAATAATCTCGGGAATATGTTCCGTAGCCTTTGGCTCTTCCGTCGCAACCCGGATTCCCAATTTACCCATATCTTCGTGATAAGCCTGAATGTATTTTGTCGTAACGGCATCACAAGCCACACCCTGTTCATTGGCCCGTTTAATGATCTTGTCATCCACATCCGTGAAATTCTTTACGAATGTCACGGCATAGCCGCAAGACTCTAGATACCGACGGAGCACATCGAAGACCAATGCGCTACGCGCATGACCGATGTGACAATAGTCATAGACCGTCACGCCGCAGACGTACATGCGGACCTTGTTCGGTTCCATCGGCGCGAATACTTCTTGCCGACCGGTCAGAGTATTGAAGATTTTGAGCATGATATTTATGCGCCAGGGCTTGTTCGTCGTTTCGGCCAGTGAGACCAGAGGAAGTAGCCTATGGCTGCAGCAAGGACGAGTCCGATAGCGATGTCAAATTGATGAAAGTAATCCCGCAAATGTTCCCACTGTTCACCCATCCGAAGACCGATGTACGCCAAGAGATAGCACCAAGGCAAGGCCCCGACAAAGGTGAAGACGACGAATCGTGGAAAATTCATCTTCGCAATACCGGCCGGAAGCGAAATGAATGTACGCACCACGGGAAGCATTCGGCCGAAAAAGACGGCTGCCTCTCCATATTTGGCAAACCAGCGATCAGCGATATCGAGATCATGGTGAGAGATCAGGAAATAGGGACCATAGCGTTCGGCAAAGGGGCGTCCTCCCCAGACTCCCGCGTAGTAGGCCACGATGGAGCCCAGCACATTGCCGACCGCACCAGCCAGAGTGACACCCCACATCGTAAACTCTCCGGTCATAACGAGGTACCCGGAGAATGGCATAATGATTTCGCTCGGGAGAGGGATACAGGCACTCTCAACGGCCATCGTGAAGAGAATCCCCCCGTAGCCAAACCTCGAGATGCAGGCGATGGTGAATCGACTCAATTCACCGATGATGGACTCGATCAAACCTCCAATCATTTCCCCACCTGCTTCGTTGAACGACGGTTCGACTTCGAGATAGGGACATGGCAGCCTCGCCCCGCAACCACCTGTTCCCACGCTCTGAATTGATCCACCACTTCGTGGTGAGTGCTATCCAGACGGATTGGCGTGATGGACACATACCCTTCCTCAACTGCTTCGTGATCAGCATCCTTACTGCGGCTCCATGAAATTCGCTTGCCGGCAATCCAATAGTATGTGCGCCCGTGCGGGTCCAGTTTTTCAATGATCGGATTATGAAAGCGTCGTCGGCTCAGACAGGTAATCCGTACTCCTCGAATCTTGGCCGAAGCTCGATCTGGGATATTGACGTTCAAGAGGGTTTCCTCAGGAAGACCTTGCTCCAGCACAAGCCTGGCAACACGAGCGGCATACGTCGCCCCGATGTTGAAGCGAAACGCCCCCTGCCCTTCTTGTGAGACCGCTAGTGACGGTACACCAAGAATGGTACCTTCCATCGCCGCAGAGACCGTGCCCGAGTACATGACATCGTCTCCAAGATTGACGCCTTTGTTGATGCCGGACACCACGATGGCCGGAGGTTTCGGCATCACCTTGAGAAGAGCCAGATTCACACAATCAACGGGAGTCCCGTTGACGGTGTAGGTCCTGGGTGCGACGCGGTGAACACGCAATGGTTTGTGTAAAGTCACGGCGTGAGCAACGGCGGTGCGCTCTCGATCCGGAGCCACAACCCACACTTCTCCGATGGCCGCCAAGGCTTGTGCCAAGGCCGTGATCCCTGGAGACTGGATGCCGTCGTCGTTGGTCACTAGGATACGCATGGGAGGATTACAATAAAAAAGCTGCCTGAGGCAGCTTCGACGGAACGAAGAGATCCGTGTTCTTCCCTCATCACTTCAAGATTCTGGAAACTGGTCGGGGCGGCGGGATTTGAACCCACGACCACTCGCACCCCAAGCGAGTGCGCTACCGGGCTGCGCTACGCCCCGACATGTTCTCGACTCTTGAGTCGGTGATTGTCGCAGATTCTCTCGTGATTGTCTTCGGTGAAATGCACCGTCTCTTTTTTGATTTATGATGAATGCGAATCGATGATCTTCAGAATGACTTGGAGATCGCCTCTCAGCTTTTTGGCAATCTCTCTCGGCCTCAGCCGACGGGTAGCAGCCCTTCCACGACGGACCCAATACCGCTTCACACCTTCCAGCGTATGCCCTTCTTCATACAGCATCCGCTTAATTTGCAAGACGGTTTCGATATCTCGTTGGACATACAGTCGCTGATTACCTCGACTCTTCTTGGGTTTTAAAAATGCGAATTGAGATTCCCAGAAACGGAGTACGTACGAGGGAAGCCTTGTCAGCCGGCTCACCTCGCCGATTTTATAGAAAACCTTGCTGCCCAGCCTGGGCTCAGTTCCCATGACCGGCCTCACGGTGCGGTCGACAATGTGGGTGAAGTCGCCTTACGAATTGACGTACTTCTTGAATACCTGGCTTGGGCGAAATGTAACGACTCGCCGGGGGGTAATCCCAATCTCTTCTCCGGTCCGTGGGTTGCGTCCCTTCCGGGCGCCTTTGCTCCGCACAACAAAATTGCCAAACCCTGCGATTTTAACCGATTCTCCCTTCTGCAGTACCGACTTGAGAAGATTCAACACGAACTCGACGATATCAGCCGCTTCATTTTTCGAGATGCCGACCTGCTTAAAAATTTCCTCAGCGATATCCGCCTTTCTCATGCCATCCCCCCTACATAGCGACCACCCACCGCACTCTCTGCTAGAGAACATCCACTCTATTGCGGTAAGTTTGTCTTAAGTTACGTGAGGTTATGACACCTGTCAAGAATAAATTTGGCGAATGCTTACGAAAATACTCTAGTTTTTGGACAGCAGTTTATATTCGATACTATCGACAAGAGCTTGCCATGTCGCTTCAATGATATTGTCAGAGACCCCCACCGTTCCCCATTTGTCTTTGTGGTCGCCCGACTCGATGAGGACCCGCACTTTTGATTCGGTCCCCCGGTTCGCGGCCAACACCCGGACCTTATAGTCGAGCAGTTTCACCTCTCGAAGCTGCGGATAAAACTTTTCCAAGGCTTTGCGCAACGCATGATCCAGTGCATTGACCGGCCCAGCGCCGATCGCCGCAGTGTGCTCGACCACGTCCCCAACCTGGACCATCACCGTCGCTTCGGAAAGCAGCGATCCATCTTCCTGCTTTTTCTCAACGATCACCCGAAACCCGAGCAATCGAAATGACGACGTGTGACTCCCGATCGCTTTTCGCATCAACAATTCAAAGGAGCCCTCGGCCCCTTCGAACTGATAGCCCTGGCTTTCTCGTTCTTTCAAGGTATGGACCAGCTCATCAACTTTGACATGGTTCTTTGAAAGCATGATCCCATAGGCTTCAATTTTGTCGAGGAGGCCGCTGCGTCCTCCGTAGTCGGAGATCAACATCCGCTGCCGATTGCCGACGCGAGCCGGATCGATATGCTCATAGGTAGCCGCGTTCTTCAGGACTGCGTGAATATGCACCCCGCCTTTATGGGCAAACGCGGAATCTCCGACATACGGTTGATGCTTATTGGGCATGAGATTGGCAATTTCCGTCACAAACCCGGACACATCCTTGAGATGGTTCAAGGTATTGGGCAAGGCTTGGCGTTTCATTTTCAGCGCGAGATTCGGAATAATGGAACAGAGGTTGGCGTTTCCACAGCGTTCCCCGATGCCGTTGATGGTCCCCTGTACCTGCTGAATGCCCATTTCGATCGCCACCAGGGAGTTCGCCACGGCCATTTCACAATCGTTATGGGCATGGATGCCGAGCGGCACTCCACACTCACGTTGCACCACGCCGCAGATCTCACGGATTTCCCACGGCATCGCGCCCCCGTTGGTATCACAGAGAATCACTCGCTCCGCACCCGACTCTACCGCTTTCCTGATCGTGCTCAACGCATAGTCCGGGTTGGTCTTGTAGCCGTCGAAGAAATGCTCCGCATCGTAGAATACGCGGCGTCCTTTCCCGCGGAGATAGGCGATGGAGTCGCCGATCAACTCAAGATTCTTGTGGAGGGAGATACCGAGCGCATCGGTGACATGGAGCGACCAGGTCTTTCCAAAGAGCGTGATGATCTTGGTGTCAGCGCCGAGTAATGCGTGAAGATTTGGATCCTTCCGGACTGTGTTGCTGGCTTTCCTCGTCGATCCGAATGCGATCACGTCCGCATGCTTCAGGGGAATCGTCTTGATCATCCGGAAGAACTCAATATCTTTCGGATTCGCGCCGGGCCATCCGCCTTCAATGAAATGCACGCCGAGACTGTCCAGCTTCTGCGCGATCAGCACCTTGTCTTCGGCAGAGAAACTGACATCTTCCGCCTGCGCGCCGTCACGCAAGGTAGTGTCATAGATTTCTAATTTCTCCGCCTGTTCAGTAGATGGTTTGTTCATAGAAACTGGATCCCGTTCGTGGGCAGCACGGGAAGTACGCGATTGTTTGGTAGTTCTAGCCATGGGCAGAAAGGGTATCAGGAGAGGGGCTCCCCTGTCGAGACGTCATGGCGGGGAGTAGGGGAACTGAGGTTGTATAGAGCGGTTACATGGTCAAGGCCGAAACGCAATCTGATCATGCACGGTTCAAGGTTGGAACTTATTATTCGCCTCAGAACAATTCGTGGCTCAAGAGAAACCATTCCATCAACATTCTGAGTAGCGGTGTCTCTTTCACAGATCCATCGCCGCGCCGTTCTTCCTGAGCCACTCTTTTCGTTCCCGATAGTCGGGCAAGACCTTGTCCACTTCGTTCCAGAATCCCTCGGTGTGATCGAGCGAATGAAAGTGACAGAGTTCATGCACCACGATGTAATCAATGATGGTCGGCGGAGCCATCATGCACTTCCAGTGGAACGCGAGGTTGCCTTTGGGTGAACAAGAAGCCCAGCGATGCCCAAGCTCTCGCAGATCAATGTCGCTCGGCATCACCCCGACCTTAGGCGCGTAGTACCGTACTCGCTGGACCAGGCGCTCCTGGCCGCGGGCAATGAAATACTCACGAAAGGCGGCCTTGGCAGCGGCAATTTCCCCCCGATCAACCAAATTACGCCGCAAGCAGAAGCGTCCATTTCGTAGCAACAGGGGCACATCCTGATCCGCGACAAGAGAGAGCCGGTAGGAGCGGCCGAGATAGAGAAACCCCTCGCCGTTACGATACTCACGCAAGACTCGTGTGGCGTTGAGGTCTCGCCACTCCGCAAGCGCTTTATAGATCCAGTACCGCTTCGACTGTACGATATCCTCAATGCGCTCATCCGGAAACTCAGCCGGTGCGCGCACGATCACACGCCCGTCCCGCTCAACCACAATATCTGCGGTCGTACGACGGCTGCGTACGATGCCATACGAGATATTAGGGTTGCGCATAGCCTTCATGCCATCAGTTCCTCATGGCGCTTCTCTGCCAGCTTGATAATCTCAACGGCAATTCGTTCATGCTGCTCGGTGAGCTGCGCAATATTGGCGAGAAGAATCTCCGTGTCAATGTCGCCTCGCAGCCGCTTCACTTCAATCGGTTTCTTCCAAAAGTCGATGATCCCGATCGTTTCCTGGAGTATCTCCACAATGCGCAGCATTAATTGCTTCAATCGTGGCCGGTCCTGGGAGGGCACATCACCGTGACCGAACGCGAGCTGCGCCACGTAATCATAGAAGGTCGTGGCTTCCTTGGTCAGCCCTTCAACGGTTTCCGTACGCCCCGCTAACGCCTCCGCACGGAGCTGTTCATACCCCTCTGCCAACGCTTCCCAGTTATTTTTGTGCTCCTGAATGAGCTTTTCCAATTTGTCGCTTAGCCGTTTATAGAAAGCCGGGTCCTCGTCAAAATGCACAGTATAGTGTTTACGAAGAGCGTGCTCCATTTCGCTGGCCTTGGCTTCCGGATCACCGCCTGCATGCTTCCGCACCTGATCCAAAAATTCAGCCGAGAGCAATTCAATGGGCGGAATCTTTGGATTGATGCCGAGATCAATCAAGTGCTCATTGATAAGAGCCTTCACCTTCGCACCGGCATCGGCAAGATCAAGCGAATCGTCCTTGTACCGCTCCTTCACCATGCGCAACAGATACCCAATCCGTCTGGCCGGGCCTCGATAGAGATGCCCCGTCTCGTGCGGCAGAATCAGATTCAAGCTCTGGAGAAACGCCTTCAGATAAACCTCAAAATCAGCCCGTCGTTTGAGATCCTGCATCGCACCAACCGCCGCATGTACTACCGCGACTTCTTCCGGCGTCGGCAAAGCACCCGTGACGAATGCCTCGATCTTCGAAATACCTGCCGATTGGAAGTGTTGCAAAAGCCGCTGATATCGCTCTTCGAGAATCGGCACTTCAGTCAAGAGATTCTTCAACCCTTGTTGAATATCCTGCGCATCTTCCTTGGCATAGATCGACAGAGCATGGGCCAGGTGATTCGCCAGACCGATATAGTCCACAATGAACCCTCGTCCTTTACCCTTCGAGACGCGATTCACGCGGGCGATGGCTTGCAGCAGGTTATGCTCTCGCAGCCGCTTGTCGATATACATGACCTGCTCGACCGGCGCATCGAAGCCGGTCAGGAGCATGTCGCAGACAATCAGGAAGGCGATACCTGTGAGGTCCTTGTCCGGATCATTGAGATCAAACGGTTTGCAGAAGTTCTCCACGGCATTCCAGCGCTTGGCCTCCTTGCGAGCCGCCGTGATGACCGCGAGCTCATTCGTCGCATCGGATGACACGACCACCACTGCTTTCAGGAAGGCAATGCGCCGGATCAAATCTGGATTGGGCGTCGGTTGGCATTGTTCACGATCCAACCGTTCGACAAGGGCCTCTCGTATGGCTTTCTGATATCGAATCGCCGCCAGCTTGGAATGGCACACCACCTGTGCCTTGAAACCGTCCGGCAGAATATTGTCGATGTAATGGCCCACTAAATCGCGTGCGATGGCTTCAATACGCTTTTCCGCTTCAAGGATGTCCCCGCTCGCGCCATATTTCTTCTTGATCGCCTGCAGCTCTTCCTCAGTGCGTTCCTTGAACAGATCTTCAAACTTCGTATCGAAACCATGTTTATCCTTGAGAGCCGTCTCCTCCGTTCGACCTTCGTAAAGGATTTGAAGCGTCGCCCCGTCGCGCACCGCATCCATAAGCTTGTAAGTGTCGATATACTCCCCAAATCGTTTCACCGTCCGTTTCGTGCCATGAGGTTCGGTAATGAGCGGCGTCCCGGTGAAGGCGACCCGGGTCGCGTTGGGAAAAGCCTCGAACAAGTTGTCGCCGAGATCCGAACTTTGAGTCCGGTGCGCTTCATCGATCATTAAGAGAATGCGTTCAGACCGATTCACAATGCCGAACGTCTCCACCTTTGGCGGTTTGCCATAGCGCGCCAGCGTCTCGGCCACCATAAGCGGGACATCTTCCGCCCGCTCCATGAACTTGTGGACCATCACCATATTCACATCGGAAGCATCGGTGCCGAGGTGTTCACGGAGCTGGGCTGTACTCTCAATGACATTCACCTTCCCGCCGATCAACCGAGCGGTGGCAGACAACTGGGCTTCCAGATCAATTCGGTCATTGACCATCACAAGCTTGAAGTCGGCCAAGTCGGAAGAGGTCCGCAACATTCTGGCGACAAAGACCATCGTGAGGGATTTACCGGATCCCTGCGTGTGCCAGACGACACCGGACCGTTCTTCGGCGGTTTTCCCTCTGCGTAACCGCTCCACAATGCGGCGGGCCGCGCGATATTGTTGATAGCGGCAGACCACCTTCACACGCCTGCCGGCATCCGTATCCATGAACACCGTGCAAGTACGCAGCACGTCAAGCAGCGTGTCCGGAGCAAGAAGCCCCTGGATCATGCGCTCCTGTTCACGCTCGATCCTAAGCGGAGGTTGGTAAGAACGCCGGGCCTCCGGCCATATATCTTTCCAGGCAGAGAAATGCTCATGTCCGGACGTAATCGTGCCGAACTCCGCTTTCTCCCCGCAGGTCCGGATTAGGAGCAAATTTGTATAAAACAGACGTGGCTCGCCCTCGCGCAGTCCGGCAGCAGCTGTTTCAGCACGCCCATTCCGATAACGGAGCAATTGCTCGAACGCCGCGTGCAACGGGTTCGCAGTATTCGGATCGCCGATCTTCGCCTCGACCACCACCAGAGGAATGCCGTTCACGAATAAGACAATGTCTGGGATAATGCAACTCTTCACACAACCAGGCGTGTCGACGCGAAACTGGTTGATCGCATGGAAAACGTTTCGCTCCGGGTGGGTGAAGTCGATCAACAGCACCACCGGGTCTGGCTCTCCGGTGAGTTCATTCCCATCCACCTGAGCCTTGAGGAACAGAGCCTGCACCGCCTCGTTCGCCTCCAGAAGCGTACGACTGGGCTGACGGATGATTTGGTCTCGGAGATCGTCAAGCTGTCGATCCGTGAGCCAGGCCTGGCCATCTGTGGTGAGATTGAGGGAACGCACTGCGGTGCGGAACACGTCCGGCAAGAGCCACTCACGAAAAATTCCCCGCAAGCTCGCCGTGGGATCAGAGGGGATGAGCCCCTGCCCCTGGTCGATGACCGTCCAACCCAGCGTCGCCAGCTGGTCCAAGAACGGCTTTTCAACATGGAGGTATTCGGACATCAGATTTGCTTCTCTTGGTCTAAGCGATCAAAACTTGCACCCGTAGACTATTCCTAAGTTATTAATATTTCAGAACTTAGTGGGCCAGAATTCAATGCGGAGGACTAAAAAGAAAGCTAAATGTTCTGATTGGAGTCCGGTTTAGCTAACCTCCAGATTGCTGCCGGACCATGGCCTTCGCAAGTCAGCGTACCTTCACGCCGCATCTCTTGCAGCAGATTTCGAATTCGATTGGTTTTCTGGTCTAACGAGAGGGCGTCGGAAATCTTCTCTCGCAGGAAACCTTCGATGTCTCCCCTTACCGACTGCTTGAATTTCTCCAAAAAAGAAACTACCAACGCCTTGTAGTGCGTTTTGTCCAGCCCGCGATGCTTGATATACGCTGCCTTGGTTCCGGTAACGGCAGCGATGTGCGCGGAGATGAAGACGTTCGGGCGGCGACCTTCGATCAACTTCCATTTCTTGAGCCTAGCGAAGGTCTCGTCATCAATCGGGCGCTTCTTCTGGATCTTGTCCAGAGCAATAATCGTGTCCAAATCAAGATCCGTATGGTCTATCAGCATCCGTGTATACTTTTCATCGAGGATTTTTCCCAGATGACGCACTTTCACGCGGCCCGGCTCAGCCAAATCAAAATCCGGTAGGGGGAAGAAACGAGAACGCTGAATTGTGAACATTCTCCTGATGCCGCTACCTATGGTGTCAATCATATTCAGGTTGACCATAGCCTGAGCCAGGAAGGGATTCCGGTACACCTCCGGCGGCGCATCGCGGTGAATCATGTTCTCAACTGATCCAGGGATGAACCCACCAAGATTCGTGAAGAGGAGCGAATCCGGTTCTTCGACAACATTGATCCTGCCGCCAAGACGATAGTCTTGATGGGCAATGCAGTTATGAAGAGTCTCGCGCACCACCCACTCGTCATATTGCTTCACTTCCGTCGGAAACAGGGTTGCGCTCGAAAGATAGCGATAGGTGAGATTCCGCACTCGGCTGAACACTTGGTTCACCCCTAAGATGAAGGGCGGGCCGAAATGGGCATAGTCCTTCTCTATTCCCTTCTCATCCTTCAATACCCACGTGATTTGTGCGACGGCAGGGATCAGCAGTGACGACGACTCTGGCCTTCCCAGCAGAACAAGCGCCGCATGGGTGACCCGCCCTTCAAGACAGACCTTCGTCTTATTGAGAAACGTCATGTCGTCCCAGCCATCAATATCCTTGGCTAGTTTCGGATGTTTCTCTTTGAACTGGCTTCGTGCGAATTCGATGGCGGACGGATCGAGATGGGCGAGAGTCGCAGAGGAGCAGACCTGCGCGGACCAGTCCTCCCTCAAGGGAGCCCGAATGCGATCGATTTCCGAGAGCGAGAGCGGACTGACCGATTCTCCATGCCGACCATACACGCGACCACGCCATTCCGTCGGAACACCATTGATGCTGGCAGGGATCTGAAAAAGCAAGACGCGCTGGTTCTCTACGAGTAACTCATGAATGGCGTAGAAGGTAAGCTGGTGATTCGTCTCCTGGGCGATTTCATGCTTGAGCTTGTTTAGCGCGTCCTGGCTTTCTTTATAGCGCGTTCCACAGGTGTGCCTCGGATGCTCGTTCGTTACGCCGAGCACCAGCCAGCCAAAGGCTTGTGTGTACAGACAGGCCTCGTTGCTCAAGGCCGAGAAGTAGCGGCCGAGTTGATCGAAATCAAACTCACCCCTCGCCGCCTTGAATTCTACCCACTCCGTCTCTGCAGGCAGGGCGAGTAGCTCTTGTAACTTCTTATGCACATCCAGCGTCATCAGATCGCGCCTTCCACGGGGCCGACCACCTTCACCCGCACGCGGCCGGTCAGGAGGTCCTGCATGAGGCCCTGCTTTTGCTGACGGAGCTTAGAGAGTTGTTGTGTCGATAAATCAATCTGACCATTCAGCGCCATGATCCTTATCTCAATTCTTTCCTGCTCGCTCGATGAAGGCAACGCCACCGGAAATCGATTGAGCTGAGTAGAATTGATGGATGCCAAGTTGGTGGATTGCTTAGAGCTCAGAAGAAAATACTTCTTTCCCATCTCAGACTGGGACCAAAATGCCAGGAAGTAGGATCGCAACAGATCGCCTTTGGGCCTTACGCGGAAGACATGGTTTTGGTGAATACACGGCTTAATTTCTTCCTGCCATACAGAACCACGCCCCAACTTATCAAAATCACCGCCCTCGTTCATAAGCACATCGCCCCATTTGAGCTGCAACTTTTCAAACTGCGATGGAGACACACGGATCGTCTTCACTTCCTTCAGGTCAAAGTACCCATCCTGCACATTGGACACTCGAAGGTATGGAACTCCTATCTCATCACTGATTTCACTCTTCGCCCCAAGCGTGACTCCTGAAACAATTTCAGCCAAACGTCCGAGTAACTTCACCTCCCACTCTTTCGGAATCCAGCCGAGGGGGGATTCTCTGTAGAGATGAGGAGCTTTGGCACGGACGAGTCGAAGGTGGCCGTCGGGGGTGACGCCGCGGGTGAACAGATCCTGCATCATCCCCGCTTTGATCTGCTGATACTTCGCAATCAGCCTCTCCGTTTGCTCTATCGCCTCGTCCACCGTCGAAAGAATTTCGGCGATTTGCTGGCGGTGCTTTTCCTGGGCCACGAAATCTGTCTGAATCTTCTCAAACTCTGAAAACCGAAGATTCCAAACATCGCTTGTTATTCCCTGGCTTCGTGCTTCAAAACGGCGTATGCAGTCTGGATGTTTAAGCAGATACGCCAAGTACTTTGACGACACCTCAACCGTAGGTTGGCACACAGTGTATGCGGGACTGACGATTCCAAAGAACTCAGAGGCTGACGATGCTCCCTGCCACATCCGCATGGTGTTGTAGACAATGTCGCCTGGATACACGCGCCAATATGCACTTTTATCGGCACTTGCTATATTACGTCGGCCAGCCTCTTCCTGAGGAATCACACCTCGTTCCTGGGTAACAGATAGTAACGGATCGCCACTCTTTCCACGCTCTTGGCGCCGACTAAGGAAACTGCCAAACGACTTACGAACTAGATACGACTCACTCATACCCCAACTCCGCCAGAAACTTTTTGAGATTCCTCGCCTCGGCATCCCGCTTGGCCTCGATGGCCTTGGCGGTCACGGCGTATTTATCGTGCAGGTTTTCTAACGCAGCAACGCAGGCCCGTTGATCGGCGCGGAGGTAGCCTTCGTAGGTTTGAATAAACATTCGATGGAGGCGGTCGAGGATTACGCGGCGGGCTTCATTACGGTCTATCTTCTCGCGGGCGGCGGCAACCAGTTCTTCCTCTTTCTTTTCCGTCGCGCGCAGATCCGCTTTCAATTGCTTGGCTTCATCCTCCAATGCCTTGTGACGCGCCAGCCGGTTCTCCGCTGTGTCGGCACGCGCTAGAAACTTCGTCTGATCTCGCTTCTCCTTCTTCGCCAGCTTCGCCTGAGCCTTGGCTTCTTTGATTTCGGCCTTGAGGGCCTTCACTTCGTCGTCGGGTAACACACCCGTCTCGTCGGCATCCTCGTAGCCTTCTTCCTCGGCGGCGGCAAAGAGGGCATCAAGTTCGGCCAGTCGGTTCCGCTTCTGCTCCATCTCGGCGAGGATCTCCGGAAACTGGCTCTGGAGAATCTCGTCGTCCGGAATCAACTCCGGTCCCCACCCGCTGAACGCGATGGATTTGAACTCCGGCTTGAAGAACTCAAAGTAGCTGGCCAACGCGCCACGGACTTGATGCTCGTTCAAGAGGGCTTGCCTTGCCAACGCCTTTGCGGCACTGGCGAGCAACGTGCGTCGTAATTCATAGACATTCTCTTTGTGGCCCTTCGTCGGCGCAAGGGCTTCAATGAGCTGAAGCTGTTCCTTCCACCACGCCTCAAGCTTCTCTATAAAACGGCTCTGCGCCTTGGCTACGCCAGGGTCGCCTTTGACCAGCTCCGCCAACGCACGTCGGTCGGTGACGGCTGGGGAGAAGTCGGCGTAGATTGAAGCGGGACGCGGGACGAACACCCGTTCGCGCAAACCCGGATAGTTGCTCCAGAAATGACTGAGCGTATCAATCTCCACAACTGGTACGCCTCCGTGCAGATGCGCGCGCACGTCATGCGGCTCAGGCGGCGGGGCGTTGTCCACATAGCGGCGGATGTTGCAGTTGTAGTCTTCGGCTTCGATCTCCTTCACAGGAACAAGTCTGGCGTAGCCTTCGACATTCTTCCGCTCACGATAGACGTGGACGATCTTGGAGATATCCTCAGGCCGCAGGAAGTTTTGCGCTTTACCCTCACGATATTCCCGATCGGCATTGATGACGAAGACCTGCTTACGGTCTTTCGCCCCCTGCTTGTTCATCACCAGCACACAGGCCGGAAGCCCGTGCCATAGAAGAGCCCGGCGGGCAGCCCGATCACCGCTTCCAACCAGCCGCGCTCGATGAAGTGTCTCCGTGCTTCTCGCTCCTCGCCGCCCCGGAAGAGCACGCCGTGCGGCATGATGGTGGCCATCTTCCCGTCAACCTTGAGCACGGCCAGCATGTGCTGGACGAACATGAGATCGGCCTTCTTGCCCTTCTCCGGCATCCACACGGCGAAGCGGCCCGGATACTCGATATCCTTCTTGATGTAGTTCTGGCTGAAGGGTGGATTCGCAAGAACGCGGTCATACCGCTTGAGTTCGTTGTTTTCGGCCTTGTGTTGCGGACGCCGGATGGTGTCTTCCTGGCGAATGTCGGCATGGGCGATGCCGTGGAGGAGCATGTTCATTTTGCAGATAGACCAGGTCGTACCGATGCTTTCCTGCCCGAACAGCGAGAGGTCCCGTGGGTCGCCGCCGCATTCCCGAATGTAGTCGCGGGTCTGAATGAGCATACCGCCGGAGCCGCAGGTCGGATCATAGACACTCATGCCGGGCTGGGGATCGACGATCTCGACGAGGGTCCGCACCACATCAGCAGGAGTATAGAACTCGCCAGCCTTCTTGCCTGCCGAATCGGCAAAGAACTTGATCAAATATTCGTAGGCCGCGCCGAGGAGATCGGGGAACTCGAAATTCTCGTCACGGAGCGGGATCTTCTCGAAATTCTGCACAAAGTTGGCGAGGGTGTCGTCGTCCAGCGTCCGCTGGCCGATCTTGCGGTTGAAGTTGATGTGCTTCAGCACATCTTGCAGCGCCTCAACGTTGGCGTCTTCCAGTGCTTCGAGGGCTTTGTTGAGTCCACTTCCGACATTGGTCTTCAGATGGCGAATCTTCGACCAATGCGCCTTCTCCGGGACAAAGAAGGTGTACTTGTCCGGATTGACGAGTTGCGCAGCAATCTGCTTTTCCGACATCCCTCGCGACTTGAGACCCTTGGCCAGCTGCTCGCGCTCCTGATCGAAGAGGTCGCTCATTCGTTTCAGGAAGAGCATGCCGAAAATGTATTCTTTGTACTCTGACGCATCCATGTTCCCGCGCAGGTCGTCGCACGCGCGGAACAGGAGGCTGGACAGCTGGCCGAGGGTGAGTTTTGTCATGGGTTAGGCTAAATTGATTGCGCGGAAGCTTACCCGGTTCCCTGTAAGAAATCACGCGAGTTCGTGATTTATAGGAGAAAACTGCCAGTCTGTCACGTGGCGGATGCGAAGGATCGGCTCGGCAATGTATGAGGTTCAGATCAAAGAACTAGGAGGAGAGTGCTGTTTATTGAGAACAAGATCATTGCCGAAGCGTCTCAGGACTGAACTTGATCCAACCCGAACGCCGAATGAAGAGAGCGCATGGCCAGTTCGAGGTACTTCTCATCGATCACACAGGAGATTTTGATCTCCGACGTGCTGATCATCATGATGTTGACCCCTTCGCTCGACAACACGTTGAACATCTTGGCTGCCACACCGGAGTGCGACCGCATGCCGACTCCGATGAGGGAGACTTTCGCAATGGCTTCCGTGACGGAAACCGACTTGGCCTCAATGTCCTTCGCGACTCCCTGAATGAGCGGCACGGCTTTCTTCAGATCCGCTCGCGGGACGGTAAAGGAGAGGTCTGTGAGGGCTGCCTGGCTGATGTTCTGAATGATCATGTCGACATTGATGTTCGCTTCCGCCACAGGCCCAAAGATCCTGGCGGCAATACCGGGCTTGTCCGGCACACCAATGATGGTGATCTTTGCTTGGTTCCGGTCTCCCGTGACTCCGGCAACCGCAGCCGCTTCCATATCCGTATCTTCCTTCGTCACGAGCGTTCCCTTTCCTTCTTTGAAGCTGGAATTCACTTCGACCGGCACGTTGAACTTGGCCGCGAATTCCACCGATCTAGTCTGCAGCACTTTGGCACCAAGACTGGCCATTTCGAGCATCTCTTCATAGGAAATTTTATCGATGCGTTTGGCTGCCGGAACGATGTTGGGATCAGCCGTATAGACCCCGTCGACATCGGTGAAGATAATGCAGCGATCAGCTTTGAGTGCCGCCGCCACCGCAACGGCGGACAGGTCAGACCCACCTCGGCCCAGCGTCGTCACATCCGACCGTTCATTGATCCCTTGAAAGCCCGCCACCACCGGCACGACCCCTTGATCCAGCGCCTCGCGGAGCCGTCCGGACGTCACCCGCGCGATCCGAGCTTTAGTATGGGCACTGTCGGTCATGATGCCCACCTGCCGTCCCGTAAAGGAACGGGCATTAATGCCCCGGCCGCGTAATTCCATCGCTAACAAGGCAATGGTCACGCGCTCACCGGTTGAGAGCAGCATGTCCATCTCCCGATCATCGGGACTCGGCGTCACTTCGTGGGCAAGTTTGATGAGACGGTCCGTTTCCCCGCTCATCGCGGACAGCACGACGACGACATGATTACCGTCCCGGTGAGTTTTCTCGACACGATCGGCCACCCGTTGGATGCGCTCGATCGTACCCACCGATGTGCCGCCGTATTTCTGAACGATCAGAGCCACAATGGTCAGCTTTTGGAGAAGAATTTATTGACGAATTTCGTGGCGTCGCGAGCGGGCATATCAGCGGCCTGAGCATCAACCTCAGTGAAACGACGACTGGCTGATTCAGCCTTCTTAGTTCCCTCACCGAACGCATAGAATGGCTGGCCGTTCGCCCCTCGGCCATGTTCGCACACGACCAGGAACCGATAGGGCCCCTGTTTGGCCAGTCCCTCGACAAGCGGACCAACCAAGTGCTGATCCACCTCTTCGATCGCACGTACTTTGGCCTTGATATCGGCGCCATGGATGATCTCGTCCGTCAGCCTAGCATGGACATACACGAAATCTTTCTTGGCGAATTCGGCGAGTGCTACGGAAGCTCTGGTGCGAAGGTCGCCGTCGGCAAGACGTTCTGGATCAACCGCCTCAAGACCGGCGCAGATCCCGACGCCACGATAGACATCGCTGGTTGCCACGACAGCCCCGGTGATGTCGTATTTTTCCGTCAGGTTCGGCCACATGACCGCTCGTCCTTCACCCCACAGCCACACACAATTCGCCGGTTTCTTCCCTTCCGCCATACGCTCATCATTGACCGGATGATCGCGCATAATCACATGCGCCGCCTCCATCAGCTTTCGGAGAATATCTGCGCCGTCGCCCGTCGGCAAGGCATCGGCAATGGATTGCCCAAGGACGGACTGAGGATCGTTGCAGAAAGCTCGTGGCTTGCCATTAACCCAA
>JAHBWO010000086.1 GCA_019636945.1 Nitrospira sp.
GATGGTAATCGCGATCTGTCGTGACCCATTCACTTCCACTTTCAATGGCGAGTGCAGCGAGAAACGCATCGGGAACCAGATTGCCCTTGATGCTGCTGGTTCGGCAAAAGCGGCTGAAGATTTCCCAATGACGAGGTCCCGGATTGATGATCGTGCAGTTCGGCTGATCGCGGAGTTCCTGGGTAAAGGCCAGAGCCTTGTCCATACTGCTGGGAGGATTGAAGACACTGGGATGCGTCACGATGCGAAGAAATCCGCTTAGAACGAGATCAGACAGTCCATACGGATGCTCTGATTGAATCAGCGCTTTCAGCCAGGTGAGATGCTCCTGGTGGCGTGGCGCATCTTCGCGGTGCGCATAGATCAGGACATTGACGTCAAGAAGAACCATGAGGCCGCTCCATGAAGGCAAGGAGGGCGGCGGAATCGTCGATGTCTACGCCCGAGCGGAGACCGTGCCCCGGTACGGTCGTGAGTTTGAGTGGTTTGCGTGTTGGTGTGGTTGCTCGATGAGCAAGTCTCTGGCGCAGCGCATCTTCGATCAGTCTCGTCAGTGACTGGCCGGTCTCATGGGCGAAGCGCTTGGCCGATTTCAGAAGTTGGTCATCAAGGCGAATCGTTGTTCTCATATGTCAGAGCATATGAGCACGACATCAATATGTCAAGATGAGCCGGATTTGATCCAGGAGTCGTTGACCGCCGATAGGAGTGTTTTCTATAACTCATGGACACAATCGGTTGTTGGCGCGCTCATGGTGGGTTGGTTAGCCTTATCACTTCTTGTTGGTTCCAGTGGTTGAAGATCGTGGACCGTGAGTGTCGCGACGCCGAAGCTTTCTTCCACCAGTCCATAGACGATGTAGGGCCGGTTTGGCAAAAGCAGATGGCAGCAGCGGCGGTAGACCTCTGGAAACAGGGTGGCATCATACAGGGCCGTGACATCTTCTAATGTGATGAATTCCATGACCTGACCATACTTGGTGTCAGCTGCTTTCTCAGTGATCAGTATGCCGACCATCGTAATGCGCTGGCCGACGAAGCGGTGCATCTGAGAGGCTGGTACCGGTCTCAGCCGCTCAATCAGTTTGCCATAGAGGGTCAGGGGATGGCGGCTGGCGAGAAAGCCGAACGATTCGATTTCATGGACTCGCTTCTGAGCCGCAGAATAGTCGTCAGGTATCGGTAAGGGCTCTGACCGAAACGTATTTCCCACAAAGAGCCGCCACAGCAAGGCTGGTCTGGTCAGTTCGCCGGCGATGGAATCACAGCAGCCGGCACGGACCAAGGCTCTGGCCTGGGCTAATTCCGGCTTCACACGCTGGAGAAAGTCCTGGAAGGATCGATAGGGGCCGTTCTGCGTGCGTTCGTTCACGATCCGTTCAACCAGTTCTCTCGAGATGGTCTTTATCTGCATCAACCCCATTCGCAGCCGCTCGCCTTCACCACGATAGGTCCAGTCACTCTCATTCATATCCGGTAACAGAATCGCCAGTCCCATGCGGCGAGCTTCCGAGAGATAGGCGAAGGTCGAATAAAATCCCCCTTGGTTACTGATGACGGCGGCCATGAACTCAGCCGGGTAGTGCGTCCGGAGATAAGCGGACTTGAACGACACCTGGGCGTAGCTGGCCGAATGCGGTTTGCAAAAGCTATAGCCGGCGAAGCTCATGATCATTTTCCAGATTCTGTCGATGGTCTCCGGCGATGCGCCATTCCGTTCAGCTCCGCGACAAAACTGCTGGTAGTAATCGTGCAGTTGCCGTTCTTTGTGTTTCTTGCTGATGATCTTGCGCAGCTGATCGGCATCTTCCACGGAAAAGTCTGCCAGGGCCATGGCCACCTTCGAGACGTCTTCCTGATAGGTCATGATGCCGTGCGTTTCGTCCAACACTCCTCTCAACCTGTCATGCCAGAAAGCACAGGACCCTTCCTGCGCTCGACGGACAAACTCGTCGACAAACAGGTTGGTCGCAGGTCTCACCAGAGACGAGACCATGACGAGATACTCGAAGACATCAGCCTTAGCGAGGCGATGTGGGGGCATGCCGGTCCACAACTTTCTCAGCAACAGGCGCGTGGCAGGTGACTCGATGTAGAAACAGCCGATCGTGTTACCGTGTCGGATTGCTTCTTGCGTGTCGGCATCGGTTAGCGGGTCCCAGGTCCCGTAATCGATCATGCGACCCGTATGGGTGGCGATGGCTGCCAGGGCATCTCGGATCACAGCCAGCGATCGGTTGCCCAGGATGTCGATTTTGACGAGCCCTGCGTCTTCGGTCTGATCCTTCTCCCACTGAATGACTGGTAAGCGTTTGAGCGTGTATTCAACCGGTACGTAGCGCCGGATCTCATCTGGTACGATGACGACACCGCCGCAGTGCATGGAGAGATGGCGGAAGTGATTCTGCGCCTTCAACGCTTGAGCCAAGATCTCGGGCCATGGGGCTTTCAATTCCAGTACTTGGGAGAGCCGACCAAGCCACTGCTCGTTGGTCGGCGGAGTAGAAAAGCCGAGTAGATCTTTTTGGCGCACGACTTGTGAAGAGACCCTCCCGATGTCCTCAGCAGGCAAGCCGTAGACTTTTGCGACTTCACGGATAGCGGCTCGGAAACCAAGACTATTTTGGTTCGCCACCATCGCGGCCTGGCGCTCACCATACTGCTCGAACACCCACTTCAAAATATTGTCGCGCTCGTCCCAGGGAAAATCGAGGTCGATATCCGGCGGGTCTTTGCGGCCAGGATTGAGAAATCGCTCGAAGAAGAGGTTGTGTTTGATCGGATCCACATGGGTGATGTTGAGGCAATAGGAGACGATTGACGCAGCGACCGACCCGCGCCCACAGGTGCGAGGTGCCTGACGGACGATTTCCTCCACGACCAGGAAGTAATGGGCAAAGCGCTTGTGTCGGATGATCGCCAGCTCTTTTTCAATCCGATCGCGAATGGCCAGGGTGATGGTCCCGTATCGATGCTGCGCACCGGCATAGGTTTGTCTCTTGAGCGTCAGGAAGGCTTCTTCATTGCTCAGTTGGCGAAACGCTGGGAAGATGGTTTCGCCGAATCGCCAGTCGCTGTAGCAGGCTTCGGCGATGCGAAGGGTGTTCTCGACCGCTTCCGGCACGTGAGGAAACTGAGCGGTCATGCGTGTCGGTGGCATCAACCATTGTGTTCGTGTGCAACAGGCGTCGTCTGTCAGTCGTGACAAGGTTGTATTGAGGGCAATGGCCCGTAACAAGCGGTGCGTGGCGAAGTCGTTCGCATGGGCAAAGTGCACGCGGTTAGTCGCGACTGGTGGGAGGCCAGTGTGGCGACTGAAGCAGAGGGTCTCGTGCATTGATGGCCCTGGCGTCAGCTCGATATAGAGATCGTGCCGTGATTCCTTCGCCCATACGGTGAGTGCGACTTCGTCGTCCGTGATCACAATCAGGCCGTCACGATAACGGGAGACTGACAGGAGGAAATTGAATGAAGGGGTACCGTGTCGCTCCGATAGGAGGCGACAGAGATTGGCGTAGCCATCCGGTGTTTTCGCCAGCAAGACGGCGTGGTGGTTGCCAGTCGTCAGTTCAGCGCCGAGAATCGGTCGGAGGCCATGTTGTCTGGCCTGCTCAATGAATCGAATCGCTCCGTACAATCCATTCGTATCAGTCAAGGCTAAGGCTGATGCCCCTTGCTGCCGTGTCACTGTGCAGAGTTCTTCCAGTGATGACACGCCGCTCATCGGTGAATAGGTGGAATGGATATGGAGATGGACGAATTGAGCGGCCGTCATCGTAATGTCCGCCCCCAGGCCAAAGCCCGCTCGCCGAACTTTGCACGAATCTGATCCAGGGCAAGCGAGAGCCGGTGCGCGCGTGGGAGCACGGCGGATACCGATTCGTCAAAGAGCAGTAGTTGCTGAGCCGGCGGTTCCAGCCGACTCACTTGCAGTATCAACCGTGTGAGCCGCACCCGCCGACGGAAACAGCGGTAGAACAGATCCGTCAACGCCGGCTGGAGATCGACTTCCCAGTACGTGCCCTGCGGCAAGATCTGTTGGGCCGTCTGCTCGACATGATCGCTGTGTCGAATGGTCAACATGATAAGTCGGCACACACGCTGTTGCTGCCGAAGCGTGGTGCAAATTTGTTCCAATAATCGGTACAGCCTTCCCTGTACGCGGTGATCATCCACTTCGTCTGGATCGAGATGCGCGGATCGTTCGATGACCGGCTGAGTGATCGGCGGGTGGACCGGAGACGAATCGATTCCTAAGGCCCACTCGTGCAGTAAATTGGCGGGATCGCCCAAAGCGGCATGCAGATGTGCAAATGAGACAGAGGCGATGGCGCCAAGTGTACGCAGGTTGAGGTCTTCCAATCGCTGTGAGAGTCGAGAGATGTCGGATCGATGAAGGCCGGGAAGGAAGAGGGTCGGTAGTGGCGCGAGGAATGAGGCTTCAGCTCCTGGAGGAATTGATAAGACTTGAGGTGGTTTCGCCAGCGTGGTGGCTGCGAGTTGTGAGACTAATTTATTGCCCGCCAATCCGATGAGGCTGAGCCATCTCTGTTGCTCGATCAGTTCTTGACTGATGCGGGTTGCGGTATCGATAGGAGGGCCGAAGAGTCTGGTTGTACCGGTGAGGTCTAGGAAGAGTGAGCCAGGCCTGATGGATTCCCATGTTGGTGCAATACCTGAGATTCGATGTTGGAGTTCACGATGGGCCGCGTGTAAGAGGGATGAATCCGGAGGGATTACTCGTAGTCCAGGGCAGATCAGCCGTCCAATATCTAGAGGGATTCCTGGTTGAAGGCCTTCGTGGAGAGCTTCTATCGAAAGTTCTCGAATCAACGCCCTTGGTGTATGGGTTGGTGCAACAGCGACTGGTCTATTCCGCAGTGCGCTGTCAGCAGATCGGGCCAACGCGATCTGAAAAGAAGGAATGTGAAGACAGACGATGTGGCGGTCCATGATGAGTTTTGGTGGTAGCCAATGGTTACACCTCGAGGTTTTTCTGTCAATGAGGAGAAGCCCGTATGAAATCGGTAATCAGATTGTGTGATCACGTCCCTGTTCTCATTCGAGGGTTCCTTGATGGAGGAGTGGAGATGGCTTCTGTGATTCGTTGACAGTGTAAGAATGCCTATGGTACCGTCCTCCGTTCATTGTGCCAAATAGGCACCCTACACCTCGCTCCCGACTGATTCGGGGGCCTTTGTCCAGGAGGATTGCTGCATGGAGCTCTACGAGTCTCTGTTTATTATTCGTCCGTCCCTGTCCGATGAGGACACCAAAACGCTCATCGACAAGATGAAAGCGGTCGCCGATAAGACCGGTGCGCAATTCATCAAAGCCGAAAACTTAGGGAAGAAAAAACTTGCCTACGAAGTGCGTCGTGAGCGAAAGGGCACCTACGGCTATTTTTACTTCAAGGCACCGAACAACACCGTCGGTGAGCTGGAACGGGCCTATCGCTTGGAAGACGATATCATCAAGTTTCTGACGGTTCATCATGAGAAGCCGTTAGTGGAGCGTCGTCCGGTGGAAGCTGCGTCGCAGGAGTCAGACGGTGGCCGGATTTAATAAAGTCATCTTAATGGGAAATCTCACTCGGAATCCCGAGCTCCGGTATACGCCGAGCGGGACGCCGGTGGCCAGTTTTGGTTTGGCGGTCAGTCGCCGGTTTAAGCAAGGCGACGATTTGAAGGAAGAAGTGTGTTTTGTCGATATTGTGGTTTTTGGCAAACAAGCGGAACATTGCGGGCAATATCTCAGCAAGGGGAACGGCGTGATCGTTGAGGGTCGGTTGCAGCAGCGCCGATGGGAGACCGAGGATGGGCAAAAGCGCAGCAAGCACGAAGTAGTCGCCCAGACCGTGACGTTTATGCCCAAGCGCCAAGATGGTGGCGCAGGCGCCGAACCTCCGATGCACGATGACCCAGGCTATGAGACAGGCGATGAAGGTTAATGACAGGAGTATGAGGAGGCAGTGATGGATCGAGGCGAAAATGAACGTGGGGGTGGTGGGGGAGGACGGCTGTTCCAACGGAGACGTCCCTGCCGGTTTTGTCTGGAAAAAGCACCGATTGACTTTAAGGATGCCGGACTTCTTCGGAACTTTTTAACGGAGCGCGGACGTATCGTTCCACGTCGGATTTCCGGCAACTGCATGCGGCATCAACGTGAACTGACGGTGGCCGTCAAGCGGGCTCGGCATATCGCCATCATCAGCTTCGCTGAGGAGCGATAACGAACGTGATCGGTGCGGTTGGTGCCTCGAAATGGGGTGGTGGGATATCGCCGAGGGAACTTATGGGTATCTTAACGCCGAAAATCGCGGATATCACGGACGAGGGCCTTTCGCTGTCCGGAGACCTGACGGGCGATGAGCTAGGACTGACGGACGCGGATGTGTCTATTCGCGGAACAATGTCGGTCGGCTTGGAGCTTCGTACGATTGAACGGACCATCTATGTGACCGGTGTGGTGGAAGGGACAGCGGGTCGGCAATGTGTCCGTTGCCTGAAAGACTTTGACGAGCCAGTGGCATTTTCCCTGCGCGTCGTCTATGAGCGGGAAGTCAAATCCACGGGGCCTACCGGAAAACGGGACGGAGTACGAAAGAAAAAAACGGCGACGCCTCCGGCAGTTGAGGAGGAAGAGCAGAACGACGATATCTATTACTTTACGGGTGATCACCTGGAGCTCGCGCCGATGTTACGCGAACAGATGATCCTCGTATCCCCGATGCACCCGTTGTGTGCCGACGACTGTCTTGGTCTCTGTGCCCATTGTGGACACGATTTGAATGCAGGACCCTGTCGTTGCGCTGGGGAACCGTCGGGAGGCCCATTTGATGTGCTTCGCACGATGAAAGAGAAGCTGAAGGACGTCGGACAGCACTGAATCGCGGTCCGAATCGAGGCGGAAGAAGGAGTTACCATGCCGAATCCGAAACATAAACATTCACGGGCAAGACGCGATAAGCGTCGCACCCAAAAACTGCGAATGACCCCGCCGGGGATGGCTGTGTGCCCACAGTGCCATGAGTTGAAGCTTCCGCATTACACCTGTTTGAATTGCGGAACCTATAAGGGCAAAGCTGTCATTCAAGTCGAAGAAGCCTAAGCCGACTGTCAATCGATGGTTGACGCCCCACAGCGGCAGCTGTTCAGGCCTTTCTTCGTATCTGATGGTGCAGCGTTTCAAACTGTATCCGTCGTTATACGTGGAGGGCTGTCACATGTTTAAGCTGGTCTGTGGCGAGAAGGGTTTAGTGCGTCAGATCTGATCCCAGGGGGCGACACGTGGTTAGCCTGTCTTTCCAACACCATCCGTGAGTACAGCAAGCCGCACGAAGATCGCGCTCGACGCCGTGGGGGGGGATCATGGCCCGGCACCTTGTGTGGAGGGTGCACTCCAGGCTGTGAAGGAGTGTGACGTCGAGGTTATTCTTGTCGGCGACGAAGCCATCCTGAAACAAGAGTGTGAACGTCAATCCTGTCATGACCCTCGCCTGTCCATCAAGCACGCGTCTCAAGTCGTTGAGATGCATGAGTCGCCTGCTGCCGTGGCTCGAAAGAAGCGGGACTCGTCGATTTGGGTTGCGACGGAGCTAGTCAAGAGCGGTGAAGCTGGGGCAGTAGTAAGCCCTGGGAACACGGGGGCGAGCATGGTGGCTTCGTTCTTCGTGTTAGGGCTGATTAAGGGGGTTGAACGACCGGCGATCGCCACGAGCCTTCCGACATTGACCGGCGAGGCGATTATGCTTGATGTCGGAGCCAATGTGGACTGTACCGCCAACCATCTCGAGCAATTCGCCTTGATGGGGAACGAATATGGCAAGCATCTGCTCGGTAAGCCAAATCCTCGTGTGGGGCTCTTGAGTATCGGTGAAGAGGACAGTAAGGGGAATGAGGTCACGAAGGAAGCATTTAAGCTGCTCAAGGCAAGCTCAATGAATTTCGTAGGGAATGTCGAAGGGCGCGATGTCTATAGCGGGATCGCGGACATTGTCGTCTGCGATGGGTTTATCGGGAACGTTGCGTTGAAGATTTCCGAAGGGGTCGCCGAGATGATCAAGCGGCTGCTCCTGAAGGAAATCTCAGGACACTTCCTTGGTCGGCTCGCGTATCCCCTGATTGCTGGCCCGCTGGCCAATCTCAAACGAAAAATCGACTATGCCGAATTCGGCGGAGCGCCCCTGCTGGGAGTCAATGGGGTGACGATGATTTGTCACGGCCGGTCGTCGGCGAAAGCCATCAAGAATGCGATCCGGCGAGCCAAGGGAATGGCCGAGGGCGGTGTGAGAGAGCTCATTCAGCGAGATATTGAGGAAAGTCATTCCCATTCGGCGATGGAATCAGAGCAATGAAGGCCTGCATTTCTGGAACTGGCTCGTATGCGCCGGTCAAGATTTTGACGAATGCGGATCTTGAGCAGATGGTTGCCACGTCCGACGAATGGATTCGTGAGCGGACCGGCATCCGTGAGCGACGGCTTGCAGCGACGGGAGAGGCCTGTTCTGACCTTGCCGTTCAGGCCGGGAAGCGCGCTCTGGCGTCGGCAGGACTGATGGCAACCGATCTCGACATGATTTTGGTGGCCACGTGTACGGGTGATTACCCGCTTCCGGCCACGGCATGTCTCGTCCAGCATCAACTCGGGGCGACGAAGGCCGCGGCGTGCGATCTTTCGGCTGCCTGCTGCGGGTTTGTCTATGCGCTCTCTATTGCGGATGCCTATGTGAAAAGTGGGATGCGGCACGTTCTGGTGATCGGGGCTGAAGTCATGTCCGCGATCACGGACTGGACCGACCGTAACACCTGTGTGCTGTTCGGCGACGGAGCCGGGGCGGTTGTCGTCAGCGCGAGTGATGGGGAGCGAGGAATCCTCTCCACACAGCTTCGGTCTGACGGCACACTGTGCGAGCTGATCATGGTGCCAGGGGGTGGTTCACGTATGCCCCTTTCTGAAAAGGTGGTTGAGGAGCGCCTCCAGTACATCAAGATGAAAGGGAACGAAACGTTCAAAGTTGCGGTCAGAACGCTGGAAGAGATTGCTCGGACGACGTTGTCTGCCAATAATCTTCGAGTGGAGGACGTCGATCTCTATGTGCCGCATCAAGCCAATATACGAATTCTCAAGGCGGTGATCGAACGGTTGGGCCTTCCGGTCGAGAAGGTGCTCCTGAACGTGGATCGATATGGAAATACGTCGGCGGCTTCCATCCCCATTGCGCTGGATGAAGCGGCTCGTGAGGGGCGTGTGAAGGCTGGTTCGTTGGTGATGCTGGGTGCCTTTGGCGCAGGCCTCACGTGGGCGTCAGCCGTGATCCGGTGGTAGGTCGGTTCTGTCGGGAGTCAAGAGGAGCGTTGTGTTGATTCCTTCTGGATGCAAGCGAGCGGTTTGTGAAAACTTTTCCCGTTGACTTTGCACGGGATTTCTAAGATATCTAACGCCCCATGATGCAAAAAATTGGTGTGGTATTCCCTGGACAGGGGTCTCAATCGGTCGGGATGGGGAAGGCACTCTATGATGCCCATCCCTCGTTGAAAGCTGTGTACGATGAGGCCTCCTCTGTTCTGGGGTATGACGTGGCGGAGTTGTGCTTCGCCGGACCGGCTGAACGGCTTAATCTGACCGAGTTTACTCAACCGGCCTTGCTTGTCAGCAGCATCGCGGCCTGGAGACTCCTTGAGCCGGCTGGGATCAAGCCCATGGCAGTGGCAGGCCATAGTTTGGGCGAATACTCTGCATTGGTTGCGGTCGGTGGGGTTGCCTTTCGTGATGCCGTTGGCTTGGTTCAGAAACGTGGACGATACATGTCCGAGGCCGTTGCCCCTGGAACCGGCCTTGTGGCGGCTCTTTTAGGATTGACCGCTGACGTAGTCAAAGAAGTCTGTCACGCTGCCTCATCAGGCGGAGTGGTAGCGGCCGCGAATTTCAACTCACCCGGGCAGGTCGTGATTGCCGGTGAGAAGGCAGCGGTGGAGCGAGCGATCACATTGGCGAAGGAGCAAGGCTGTAAAAAAGCTATTCCGTTGCCCGTCAGTGTACCGGTTCATACGCCATTGATGCAGCAAGCCGCTGATCGGTTAGCCAAGGACCTGGGTGCTGTCCGATGGTCGGATCTCAGTGCGCCGCTGGTGAATAACGCAGAGGCAAAGGCCATCAGCCGGGCAGGGGAGATCCAGGCATCATTGATTCGCCAGCTGCCGTCTTCCGTCTTGTGGGAAGATACGGTGCAGGCGATGGGGAACATGGGTGTGACTACCTTTGTTGAAGTCGGCCCTGGTACCGTGTTGACCGGGTTGATCAAACGAATTTTGCCTGGTGCGACGTTACTGAATCTCAACGACCCAAAATCCTTGGATGCGACACTCAAGGCGGTGAGCTGACAGGAGATTGTCCCGGGGGAACACTAAGTTACGAACCGCTTTGTCGTCTGTTAACGCCTTATCCGAAAGGTCTGCGATGTCACTACAGGGGAGAACCGCTATTGTAACCGGTGCCGCTCAGGGTATTGGTCGTGCGATTGCCGAAGCGTTGGCTCAAGCGGGGGCGGATATCGCCGTCGCTGATCTCGATCCCAGCCGTTCCGCGGAAACTGTGGCTGCGGTGGAACACATCGGGAGAAAGGCGTTGAACATCAAAGTCAACGTGGCCGATACCGGTGAAACCAAGTCGATGGTCGAACAAGTGCTCAAGGCTTGGGGAAAGGTGGACATCCTGGTCAACAATGCCGGGATCACTCGTGACGGCTTATTGTTACGGATGAAAGAAGAGGATTGGAACCTGGTTCTTCAGATCAATTTGAACGGCACCTTTAATTGTACAAAGGCGGTCTTGCAGCCGATGACCAAGCAGCGGTATGGTCGTATCGTCAACATCGCCTCGATTGTTGGGGTGATTGGGAACGCAGGGCAGGCGAATTACTCGGCTTCGAAAGCAGCCGTCATCGGGTTTACGAAGACCGTTGGGCGGGAATATGCCAGCCGTAATGTGACGGTGAATGCGGTGGCGCCGGGTTTCATCGATACGGCGATGACCCATGGTCTTTCCGCCGATGTCAAGGATACATTACTCAAGCAGATTCCGCTGGGTCGTTTGGGAACGCCGGCCGATATTGCCGCAGCCGTGCGTTTCTTGGTATCCGAAGAAGCCGCTTACATCACGGGTCATGTTTTGCACGTAAACGGTGGTATGTTGATGGTATAAAGACAGCAAGTTTCTTGGGTGAATGGCCGTCACGGATCCCCGTGTGGCGGTGCAAGTGAGAGTATACCGGGGAAGGAGGTAGTCAGATCGATGGCCACTGTAGAAGAACGAGTCAAGAAAATTATTGCCGAACAGCTGGGCGTGGAAGAAGACGAGGTCACACCGGAGGCCTCTTTCGTTGAAGACCTGGGAGCGGATTCGCTCGATACGGTCGAGCTGGTGATGGCACTCGAAGAAGAATTTTCGATCGAAATCCCTGATGAGGATGCCGAGAAGATTCTGACCGTCGGGAAAGCGTTGGACTACATTAAAGAAAAGTCTTGAACATGGGCGCAGGCGAATCAGATCGGCCGACTCGGCGCGTCGTTGTCACCGGTCTTGGGCTGGTGACTCCGTTGGGTACCGGAGTCGAGAAGACGTGGAATGCCATTTGTGCCGGTGAGTCCGGTATCGGGCGGATCACAAGATTTGATCCGTCCGGCTATGACGCTCAAATTGCAGGCGAAGTGAAGGACTTCGATCCGGCCCGGTTCATCGAAAAAAAAGAGATCAAAAAAATGGATACGTTCATCCACTACGCCGTTGGTGCGGCGCAGTTGGCCGTGGACGATGCCGGATTAAAGGTTGCGCCGGAAGAAGCCACACGGGTCGGGGTGTATATCGGTTCCGGAATCGGCGGTCTCGGGTCGATCGAACATTATCATGATGTGCTCAGAGCCAAAGGGCCGGGCCGCGTCTCGCCATTTTTTATCCCGATGACCATTATTAATCTCGCTTCTGGGCAAGTGGCGATTCGGATCGGAGCCAAAGGGCCCAATTCCTGTGCCGTGACGGCTTGCGCCACGGGCAATCATTGCATCGGGGATGCGTACCGCCTGATTCAACGAGGTGAGGCCGATGTCATGGTGGCCGGTGGTGCTGAAGCGGCGGTCACTCCGCTGGGTGTCGCGGGATTCGCAGCCGCGAAGGCCTTGTCGTTCAGGAATGATGAGCCGACCAAGGCGAGCCGTCCGTTCGATAAGGATCGTGATGGATTCGTGTTGGGCGAAGGGGCAGGGGTCATCGTGATCGAGGAACGTGAACACGCCATCCGGCGTGGGGTTAGAATATATGGGGAGATCATTGGGTACGGGATGAACAGCGATGCATATCACATTACGGCTCCACCGGAAGAAGGCGAAGGAGCTGTGCGGTGTATGGAGCTCGCACTGAAAGATGCGGGAATCTCCCGTGAGCAGATCGGCTATATCAATGCGCATGGGACATCGACGATGGCCGATGCAATTGAGACCAGAGCAATCAAGCAAGTATTCGGTGAGCAGGCCTATCGTATTCCCGTCAGCTCAACCAAGTCCATGACGGGGCATTTACTCGGTGCGGCAGGTGGAATCGAAGCGGTCTTCAGTATCCTGGCATTGTTTCATGGGATGCTCCCGCCCACGATCAATCTGGATGCCCCCGACCCAGCCTGTGACTTAGATTATATTCCCAACAAGGCTCGGCCAGTCGCGATTCAGATGGCCTTGTCGAACTCGTTCGGATTCGGTGGAGTGAATGCTTGTTTGATTTTCAAGCGACTGGACACGTAACACGCATGCCCCAATGATGCCTGCCTTTTCTGCTGACTCCTCACATGCTTTCTTGAAATATCGATTCAGGGATGACAGCCTATTAGAAGAGGCGCTCACGCACAAGTCGTACGTGAATGAGCGTCGGGAGCCTGGGCGGACACACAATGAACGCCTTGAGTTTTTGGGAGACGCCGTTTTATCGCTGATTATCAGTGATTATCTGGCCAGACACTATCCCGAACTGAGTGAAGGAGCTCTCTCCAAGCTCAAGGCAAAGCTGGTGAGCGAGACGCCGTTGGCGAATGCCGCACGGCGGCTGGATCTTGGGCGCTATCTGAGGCTTGGTCGAGGGGAGGAACGATCTAAAGGAAGGGATAAGGCGTCACTATTGGCTGACGCGCTGGAAGCCGTCATTGCTGCGGTTTATCTGGACGGAGGTTTTGGGGTCAGCCGTGATTTCACGGTCGATATTCTAGCTGAGGAGCTGCACCAACTTGATGTCGCTCATGAACAACCCGGAGGTGACGACTACAAAACGCGCTTTCAGGAATGGTGTCAAAAGCGGTATGAGATGTTGCCGCAGTACCTGGTAGTGGGCGAAACCGGACCGGACCATCAGAAGCTCTTTGAGGTGGAAGTGCAAGTGAATCAGAGAGTGGTCGGGGTTGGCCGAGGAAACAGCAAGAAAGAAGCGGAACAGGAGGCAGCGCAGCAAGCGCTGGAGCAGATGGAGCATTGAGGTAGCATCCCGTTGGAGCCGGGGAGGTGCTACGATATTGGATTACTGTGATCAGAAGAATGGGGGAGGTCGGTGATGTTCAAGCAATCAGGATGGCGGATACTGGCAGGGGGGCTGATCGGGTTGATGTTGCTGGTCTCAGGAATCGGGTTGCTTCCCGCAGCCGACAACACGCCCAATTCAAAGACGGACGCTCCGAAGAGTGCGCGGGCCGTCATCAAAACAAAATTCGGTGATATCGAAATCAAATTCTATCCGGATGTGGCGCCCAAGCACGTCGAGAACTTCGTCAAGTTGGCCAAGGCGGGTTTCTACAACGGAACAATTTTCCATCGTGTGATTCCTGGGTTCATGATCCAGGGCGGAGATCCGAATACGAAGGATTCGCTCAAAAAGGACACCTACGGGCAGGGTGGTCCTGGTCATACGGTGAAGGCCGAGTTCAGTGACCTCCCACACAAGCGCGGCATCCTCTCGATGGCTCGGGCAGCAGATCCGGACTCTGCGGGGTCTCAGTTTTTCATCGTGGTCGAGGATTCTCGATTCCTGGATCGTAAGTACTCGGTGTTTGGAGAAGTGACCAAAGGCATTGGCGTAGCTGATAAAATCGTGAATGTGCCACGTGACGAGCGTGATAATCCGCGGGATCGTATAGAAATGACCGTGACCATCGTGGAATAGGATTGTGTCCATTATGCTTCGAGGTCTTCCTCAGAGGGGAAGGTGATGAAGGAGGAGTTTGTTGGTCCGGTGCGTTCACGAGTGAGCCAAGGCCAAGTCAGGTGGACGGTCGCGAACGCGACTCTCAGCGTGCCGACAACGATACCAGGAGTGTACCCCGAGGCTGTTCCGAAAGGCGGTTGTTTGTACCCACTCGCCCCATTGTGCCAAGGCCGCCGTAAGCGAGGAGGCGAATCGTACTCTCTGGCGAACCTTGAGCTTTTGACCCCGCTTCGGCAGGGCGGAGAACGCCGCTGGCGGACGTTACCGACAGCCTCTTAGTGATGGTGCCGGCAATCAGGACCGTGCGTGTGTCCTTCTGACGGCGGCGGTGAAGGCAGTAAGGATTGTCCGGGAAGAAAGATGTGTCCTGGTTCGTGCTTCCTCTTGAGATGATCGGCGATTTCCGGATGGTGTGTCTTCACATAGCCGATCAGTCCTCCCAGAAACCGGCTGGACTGAAAATCCTTTCCTGAAAACGTCGACACGAACTTGTCGATTTTGTCCAGGACGGCAGGCGCATCCGTTAGATCTGCGATCTGCGCAGGGTTCTGCTTTTTGAAGCTCTCATACTCCTTGCGGAGATGTTCAGCAAATACCGGCATAGGAGCGGCCGGTATATGGAGCGGGCTGAGTGTGCGCCGGAGGGCTTGAAGCGCCGTGATTACCTCGGCATCCTGTCCGTCCCGGCGACCTTCAAAATAACTAAACGTAATGACTTCAATCAGATTAAAGAGGGCAACGGCCTTCTGTCCCCCAGACTCGTCTAACTCTCGATAGAAGTCTCGGCGAAGTGGTAAGAACTGCTCACTGAGCCGCTTTTGTTGGTAATCGCTTCCGGCGTCAAGATAGAGGCAATCCGCTGGGCAGGAGATACGAGTGATTCGATGTTCGCCGCAGCAGAGGCTGCAGATGGATCCGCCTAGCGCGGGACATGGGCGTTTCCCTTTGCGGTCATGACAATACGCACAGGCATTCATTTCTTTGGTCCTTCCGGGGTTAGCTTCGGGGGGGGAGGGATGAACCCGTAGTCGGCAAGTGTGCGTTTCTCGCCTTTGGATTTGGCCGATGATGGGGTTTCCAAGCCGTTCATTTCAGCCGCATGGACATAGTAGTAGGGAACTAAAATAAGATTGTTCGTGCGGTCGATACCGATGTCGGCTGGAGCGAGGAGATACTCGGCGATGACCTGGAAACGATGGTCTCTGGTCATTCGCCAAATCTTCCCTTTTGTAAGGTCAGAGACATACATGTTCCCCCACTGATCGAAATCGACTCCGCTGAGGTTCTGGAAACGGCTGGTGAAAAATCCATTCGCCTCCAGTTCGGTCAATTGTCCGTCAGGAGTGACTTCCAGGATTTTCCCTTTGTCCCAGCTCACGGCAATGAGGTGGTCAGTCGTGGGGTGGACGGCGAGCCCCGCAGGGCCTGCCAGTCGCTCGTCGTGGATCAAGAGGTCAACCCGATAATGATCCGATGGATTGACGCGATAGATGGAATTGGCGCTCTGATCAGATACGTAGAGGAGACCGGTTTGCGAGGCTGCAACATCGGTCAAGGAGACCTGCGACCGTGACGGCGGAGAGAAGGAGACCGTGATCAGCAATTTTCCGGTTGTCTTGTCGAAGCCCTTCAGTTGATCAAGGTCGGCGACGTAGAGCATGGCCCCAACTAAGGCCATTCCCTTGGGCGCGTGCAGCGAGACCTCTGACACCCCGCCTTGGATGAACTTGAGGTTGATAATTTTTCCCTCGGTATTCAATTTCGTGATGAACCCGTTATTATCACGAGCCTCAGGCTCTCCATTGACGTTGGAGATGAAATATTCTTTCCCTGAGGCATCGCCGATAAAGCTATTGGGCGTCTCCAGCCCGGTAATTTGCGCTGCCTCGCAGGGTAAGGAAAGACCAAGAATCAGGACTGCAAAAAGGAAGGGGTGCTGATAGGAAGATAGAGGCAACGGAAGGGTATCCCAGAATTAGTCTTGTAGTCATCGTATCCAAGGGGTAACTTGACTGTCAAGAAACGACGATGCGGGAGTATCATCGTTTGAAAATTGTCCCTGCCTGCTCACGCATCATCGTCCAGCGTTGACTTGCATAAAATTCCCCTGCTAAGTTGCCAGAAAATTTACTGACTGACTCGCGAGAGGGAGGAAGATCGTGGCCGCACAATTGATTGATGGCAAAGCATTGGCGCAACAGGTTCGTGATCGGCTGGCACAAGAATCGGCAGAATTATTGGCGAAAAAGGGGATAGTCCCTGGCCTGGCGACCATCCTGGTCGGCGATGATCCCGCCTCGCATGTCTATGTGAAGAACAAACAAAAGGCCTGCGAAATGGCCGGTATCTATGTTGACGACCACAAGCTCCCAGCCAGTACGAGTCAGGCCGACTTGTTGGCGCTTATCGAAAAAAAGAATACGGATCCCAAGATTCATGGCATCCTGGTTCAACTACCCTTACCCAAGCATATCGATAGTAAGGTGATTCTCGAAGCGGTGTCTCCGCTGAAGGATGCAGACGGGTTTCATCCCTACAACTTCGGCCGACTGGTGGAGGGGCACCCCGTGTTTGAAGCCTGTACACCCAAGGGCGTGATTAAGATGATTGAATCTGCCGGGGTAACTATTGAGGGTAAACGGGCTGTCGTCGTTGGACGAAGCAACATTGTGGGGAAGCCGCTGGCGCTGATGTTGCTGCAGCGGAACGCGACCGTCACAATTTGCCATTCAAAAACCAAGGATCTTCCTGCGGTCTGCCGTGAGGCCGATCTGCTCCTCGTTGCGATCGGGAAAGCAAAGTTCGTCACCGCGGACATGGTACGCGAAGGGGCAGTCGTGATCGATGTGGGCACGAATAAGACACCGGAGGGGAAGTTATGCGGCGATGTGGATTTTGAGCCGGTGAAGCAGAAGGCGGGCTGGATCAGCCCGGTGCCTGGCGGTGTGGGTCCCATGACGATTGCCATGTTGCTGGAGAATACGGTCGAGTCCGCGAAACGGGCAGCAGGAATGAAATGAGAGGCCGGGAATGAGCCGAGAGCCGCAGCGTTTGCTCGATGTTCTGAATCGCGGAACATTCGCCGTGACCGTCGAATATAACCCCCCCAAGGGGACGAATATCTCCGCAGTGCTGGAGAATGCCAAACAGCTGGTGGGGCGTGTCCATGGCGTGAATATCACCGACAACACCGCCGCAGTAGTTCGGGCAGGATCGCTTCCGGTCTGCCGCCTGCTCTACGAGCTGGGGCATGATCCTGTCATGCAACTGACCTGTCGTGATCGCAATCGGATTGCGATGCAATCGGATTTGATGGGCGCCCATATGCTTGGGATCAGGAACATTTTATGCCTCACTGGCGACTATCCG
>JAHBWO010000087.1 GCA_019636945.1 Nitrospira sp.
CGCTGGATTTGCTGATCCCGTCACAGGAGAAGGCATTTCATTCGCCCTTCGCAGCGGCCAATCGGCTGCGCAGTCCTTGATTGAGGGCAATCTGGACGAACAGGCCGTTCACGCCAAGTATACTCGCTCGCTTGCCGAGTCCCTCATGCCTGAACTGCGGGCCGGGCGTCTGTTTGCCCGATTGCTGTATGACTTTCCTCGCCTCCGTTCATGGGCGTTTCTACGACAAGGACAGCGGCTCTGTGAAGCGGTGACGGATGTGATGGCGGGGACCAGAACCTATTGCGATTTGACATTGAAACCGCAGACCCTGATCAGCCTTCTGACTCCTCCATGGATCAGGAAGGCAGGAGACCGATCCGCCTGAGGGAACGACGGTCAGCCTGGATACGGGTAGGGGAGGCCTTTCGCCTTGACACAGAGTGCGGTATTCTTCCGCGGTATCACATACGGGAGGAGAGATGACGCGCATGTCGTGCTGTTCTGTATCTGACCGTGGCAGAAACTGTTTCAGGCTTGTCGTCCTCATCTTGGCGGGTGTTGGCCTTGGTACCTGGGCCGGATGCAGCGAAACCTCGTTGACGGTGTCCCATGTTGATCCGGAGCCGTTCACGGTTTATCAGCAACTTGCTCGCCTAGAAGTCACCTCTGATCGCTTGTTCCACGTGATCGCCGCTCAGTCGGATGTGGCGGGGTACAGCCGTCTGCTTGAGGCCCAGTCGGGTCTGTCTACACCATTGACCTTCACACAAACTGATCGAATCGAACAATCCTTTGTGCACTCGCTCAAAGTCATGCTCGTCGATCTCGCTCCGACCAACTTCTGGGAGGATCATCTCGCGGAATATTATGGCGCCAGACTGCCCGGCGCAGAGGCGCAGGGGCTGCTCGCAGGGTATGACGATGAAAGCCTGTCACCCTCGTCCAGGTTACAAGATCTTCGCGAGTCTTTCGTCAGAGACCGTCTACCGGAGCTGTTACCACTCGTTCGTGCGCGGTCCCAGATTTACCAGATTCCAAGTCAATCAATGGAACCGACGCTGTTGCCGGGTGACCATGTGATTGTCCACCAGGTGGCCTATCAGGCGGCTGAGCCCCAGCAGGGGGATGTCGTCGTCTACCGCTATCCGGATGAGAATGGAAAGCGGTTTCTCCATCGTGTGATCGGGCTCCCCGGTGATCAGATTGCGATTCGCGACCAGGTTGTATATGTGAATGGTGACGCCTTGTCGGAACCCTATACGCGCCATTCCGACCGCTCGAGTATGGCCGGGCATGTCCGCGATCATCTCCCACCGATTACCGTTCCGCTAGAGACGTATTTCCTCATGGGTGACAACCGTGAGGAAAGTTTAGATAGCCGTTTCTTGGGACCGATCAGCAAGGAACATCTGCTGGGACGGGTGCTCTTTATCTACTGGTCGGTCGATCCCGACACACACGATCCACGATGGGAACGGCTCAATCAGCTGGTGCGCTGACCGCGAAGTGTGAGGCTCACGCTGATCGTCCTGCCACGGTTGCACATGCCGAAGAAGTTGAAAATGGAGAGGCTGTGGCCTGCTCAGCCTTGATCAGACTGAGCAGGCACGGGAAGTTGGCTAGTGGAATCAGAAGTGTACAGACAGGCCTGCTATTGCGTGATGCGTGTCGTACGTAGTTTTGAATATTTCTGTTGCCAGGGCAGGTGTCGTGTTCTGATACTCCAATTCCGTGGTGAAGTGGGTGAAGCGATATTGCGCGAATGCCCCAATCCGTTTCGTGACCATGACGGTCACACCGGCGTCCACTTTGGCACCGACTGACGCGTCGGTGGAGCTTTGTCCCGTAGGCTGAACAAATGTATTTTGCCCTGCGTAGGTAATGAATACCGCCGGTCCGGCGGCAAGATATGGCTGCACACGTCCGTGAGTGAATTGGTCATCCCGAAGCAGCGGGAGTCGCAGGCGCAGGACATCAAAGCCGATTCCCCACGCCGGTAAGCTCCAATGAGCGAATTGCGTGCTAGTTCCTCCACCACTGACCACTCCCACCTGTTGTCCTGGAGGCGTCTTAACATGGAAGAAAAAGACGTCCAGTCCGAATCCAAGCCAATCCATTTTCTGCTTGTCCAGCCAATAGCCTCCCCGGCCTCCGGCCGTCCAACTGTTGTGTATGTCGAGGCCCTGATAGGTTGTCGTCGTCCCCAATGAACTGGTCACTGTCAGGTCGGTATTTGAGGTAAAAACCGCTCCCGCGTAGGCATCGGCGTACCATTCAGCTGATCCTTCTTTTGGAGAGATGAGAAGTCCCATCCATAGCACAAGACTCAGCACGATAATACTCATTCGATTGGCCATGACCTTACTCCCTCCGGTGAGTTAATCTGCTTGGCTACAATTACATACCGACTACAGCTTCTTGGCTAGCAATATTCTATTTTCTGAACGTGATGTAGAGAAGGTCTGCCGCATGGTTGGGCAGGGAGGAGGATAATCGGGAGGAGAGTCTGGATAGCCGCTTCTTTAGAGCGAGCGCGACGGAGGATATTCTTCGATAGGTCCGATTGATCTGTCGGTTGGTGGCCCAAAGATGAGAGCTCCGCGCTGAACGCGTCTCGATCAGCGAATGCAGTGAGAACGTCCTTATCTACCGCGCTGTAGAGACCCCTCCGCTCGCCGGCTTGCCAGCTGCGATTCAACATGGTATGGGGTTGCTACAAGTCTCGGTTTAGGTAGTTCCGGCGCCGCCTTACCGTCGTGGCTCCAGATCTGGAGGCGCGTGTCATGATGTCATGATCGGTTCGTAGGCCTCAATCCTTAGCGGGGTGTGTTTGTGTTGGGAATCTGTGATCCGCTGCTCGCGGTCTGCTCGATGTTACTTGGAGGCGCAGCCTCTTACGTCATCTTGAGCATTGCCGAACGGATGCGTGCCCCAGATCAAGGGCACACCACGATCCGATGGTTGTTCATCGGAGCCGTCGCGGCCGGGCTTGAGATCTGGGCCATGCATTTCATCGGGAACCTGGCCTTTTGTCCCAGCGTCTCGGCCACCGAAGACGCAGGCCTGGCCCTACTCTCCCTGCTGTCCGCAGGGGCAACCGGAGCCATTGCCGTCTATGTGATCAGCAGTCACGTCGAGGGAGAGATGCGGCTGGTCTCCGGGGGCATGCTGATGGGGGCCTGCATGAGTCTCACCCATGTGACCAGCACCATGGCCGTGCACCACCCGATCGATGCCCAAGCGATCCTGCTTCCGTTTGTCTACTCGGTCATCGGAATCGTTGTCCTTAGTGTTGTCGTCACCGTGATTGCAGGATGGAATATCAGCTACGGTGGTTGGCGGGTGACGGAGAAGGCGACCGCCATGGGGTTTGCTCTTGCCGGGACGCATCTCATCGGGATGATTCCGATGTACGGGGTAGGGGATGTCGTAAACCGTATGCACCCACCGGCCATCGACGTCGATCTTCTTGCTGTCGTCGCCGTGTCGCTTTCCACCCTCCTGGCCGTTATCGACCGGCAAGTGACGAAGGCGTCCACGCTGGCTCGTGCGAGTCATGCTCGGCTGATCGAGGCGATCGAAAGTGTTCCACAATGGTTTGCCTTGTTCGACGCGGACGACCGTCTGGTCATCTGCAATCGCAAGTATCGTGAGGTGATGTCCGGGAATGGAGCCCAGGTCCAATCAGGCGACTTGTTCGAGTCGATCGTCCGACGAACTGCCGAACGCGGCGATATTCCGGCTGCGATGGGAAATGTCGAACCCTGGATGCGCTGGCGTCTTGAAATGCATCGCGATCCGGTTTCACCGTACATTCAATATCGGTCCAGTGGCGAGTGGTTGCAAATCAATGAGCGGAAGACTGATGATGGTGGGATCGTCTTTATTGCCACCGACATTACGGCCTTGAAGAACGCCGAACAGGCGGCTGAGGATGCCAAGGCGCGGTTGGCGGATTCGTTGGCCTTGGTCGAGGCCGCGAAAACCCGTATGCAAGAGGAGTTGAATGTCGGCCGCGATATTCAACGGAGTATGCTCCCGCGCGTCTTTCCCGCCTTCCCGGATCGAAAAGAATTGGAGCTCTATGCCGTGCTGGAACCGGCCTTGGAGATCGGCGGTGATCTCTACGATTTTTTTCTGGTCGATCAGCATCGTCTGTGTTTTGTGATCGGTGATGTCTCGGGCAACGGAGTCCCCGCCGCGCTGTTTATGGCCATGACCAAAATCATGGTGAAGACCAGAGCAGCCTCTGATCCCTCGCCCGCCAGTATCGTGACGCATGTGAACGATGCGCTCAGTGCTGAGAACGACAGCTGCATGTTCGTCACGCTCTATCTCGGCATCTTGAATCTCCGAGACGGCACGCTTGTGACGACCAATGCCGGCCATAATCCGCCCTTGTTGAAGCGAAGGAACGGCGCGTTCGAATGGCTGACAGCTCAAGACGGGCCGTTGGTCGGTCCCATGGCAGGCATCGCCTTCAAAGAAAGCACCATCCAATTGGAACCTGGGGATGAGCTCTTTCTCTACACCGATGGAGTGACCGAAGCGGACAACAAAAGGCGTGAACTGTTCGGCAAGGATCGGCTGAAAATGGTGCTGAGGAAATCACAGGCTCTTTCGGTGGTGGACCGTTTGGGGGAAGTGATGTTGGCCGTGAAAGCGTTTGCGGGTGACGCTCCACAGGCGGACGACATCACGATGCTGGGGCTGCGCTATCACGGCATGACTCCGTCTGATGTCGCAACTCGGGTCTTTCGACAGACGATGCCCAACCAATTGGAGGCCATTCCAGTCCTACAGATCGCCTTTGAGGAGTATGTGGCACAATGGGAAGATGCCAAGCCGCTGATTCCCACGCTCAATATGGCGCTGGATGACTTGCTGAACAATGTGGTGCAATACGCCTTTCCCAACGACCCGACGGAGCATCACATCGACGTGGAAGGTGACATACAGGATGGGTATGTCATTCTGACCATTGCGGATGACGGCATTCCCTTCAACCCCTTAAGCGCTGCTCCTCCGGACCTCTCTCTCTTGCTGCATGAACGAGAAATCGGTGGGTTGGGGATCCATCTGGTCCGCTCCATGTTTGACGAGGTCACCTACCACCGCAACGTGGGACGCAATGTGCTGACGGTGAAGAAGAAACTGGTCTCCACGTCGTCCGTTCTCGGTCACCGCGATGATGACAAGAAGAGCGGCGCAAGCATTGTCGAGAAGCAGCCACCACTCCTGCCTCACGAACCGATGGACGTGGGAACCGATGTGAACTCGGTTCGACGCGGTGCCGTGATGATCGTGACGCCGCAGGACCGGTTTGATACGAACAGCGCACCGGAGGTCGAACGGATTGTGCTGGGTCACATCCAGCGTGGCGAACGGAGGATCGTGTTGGATCTCTCGAACATTTCGTACATTTCCTCGATTGGGTTGCGGGTGATCTTGAAAGCTGTCATGGTCATGACCGAAGCAGCCGGGAGACTCGTGCTTTCAGGGGGGAACGAGCAGGTTCGCACGGTATTGCAACTGAGTGGAGCGTTGATGATGAACCTTCATGCCTCTACCTTGGAAGAGGCCCACTCTAAGGTCCAAGAGGCAGGGTAAATGCGTTTGCGAGGTGTGTGTTGCTCGGTCGGTTGGTATCGTACCGGTGGAACCAACGACGCATCGCTGCTATCATAGACGACTCGATACCCAGTTCGGATCGTGTGCCCAATGTTTAATAAGTAAGGAGGGGATGATGGACCAAGGAACCCGACACACATTGACCGTGACGTCCCGCGAAAGTGCAGGGGTTACATTCGTGAAGGTACAGGGTAGCTTGTCTGCCACCACCGCCGAACAGGGGAACAAGGAGATCAAGAAGATTCTGGACCAAGGCGCGAAAAAGATCGTCCTGAACTTGGCCGACGTCGATTATATCAGCAGCGGAGGGATTCGAGTCCTCATCTTGGCCTCAAAAGAGCTGAGCGCCGTTCAAGGGCAGATGAAGATCGCTGCGGCAAAGGGGATGGTCAAGGAAGCGCTTGAAGCCAGTGGATTTCATCTCCTGAACCGTGTGTACGGAAGCACGATTGAACTCTGTAACACGGAAGAAGAAGCCGCTGCAGGTTTTACGGGCTAGCTGTCCCGATGCCGGATCGTCTCGGATAAGAGTGTATGGGTGGTTCCCTTGGTCGTGAGGTTTCCTGCGATACAAGCCAGCCTGATAGAGCCGCGTTCTTTGTCCCGTCGCATTCTCTGGATCATTGTCCTGACCCTGACCGGTTGTACGACTATGGCTACAGTAACAAATCTGGTGGATGAATCCTGTCGAGCCACGTTTATTCATCGACTATCGACGATGTTGGTTCACCAGGGTGAACCGTCAGCGACTTCCGATGCGCTTGCACACAAGACTGTCTTTACGCTCACCACCTATGATCTCGGGCCCCGTCCGTTCGCCATCGCGGCGCCGTCCGGTACGGATTACCGGTTTTTTGTCGACCGTAAAGGGACGGATTGTGTGCTGATCCTGTATGGGCGACGCAAGGGGTTTGTCTCGTACACAAACAACCTCACCTACATTGCCACCGAACCGCTACCGGGCTGTGCCTGTGCCGATTCGTGACCTCATCCTTGTTGCCGGTTGCCGTTTTATGACTCCGCCGCATTATCCTTCCTGCCTTTGATGAACAAGTTTTCATCTTGTCCTAATGTTCCCTTCATGTTCCGGGTTTATAAGAGATCAACAAGATGAGCCAAGCTTGCGGGGGCCTGGAGCGCTCAAGGTCGTGAGCTTGAGATGTTGGTGTCGGCATATCGCATAAGGAGGATACGTGATGAAAGATGTGACGAAGGGACTGACCATCTCTCCATCTGTTCTTGCCACTCCGTTTAACCAGGAGCATCCGCGGTTGTCACCGAACCATCTGTTGGAATTGGTGACTCGCTTGTGTCTGTTCAAAGCCGAGCGCTGGGGACGCCGGGCGCGCTTTTATGAGACACATCGCGACTATTTCCCACGCTTGTCCGCCAGTCGATTTGTGAGTCGATGTCGTGCATTGGAAGCGAGGTACCGAGCCTTGGCTCAGCTGATATTTCTCATCCCGGCGGATGAACGTTTGGTTCCGGTGCATGCGATCGCTATGCATCGAACATAGATGAATCCTCTCTCGTCATGGCACAGAAGCCGGCATGGCCTGTTTTCTTGGGATTGAACCCTTCATGACATTCCCCGGGTGGAACTGCTGATCTGTTCCACCCGGGGAATCCATCTCCTCCATGGGAGATGGGGATCGTCGGTATCTTGGATGATTCCCATGCCCATCCGGTTTACTTGTGATAGGGACATCGCACGGCCTGTGATGTGTTTGTCTGCAACGTTTGGTGGTGAGAGGGCGACGTATTGATCGCCCGCACAGTTCTGTATTGAGATCAGATCGTATCTTCTGTCAACGTGTCTTGCGCTGACCATCCTCTTCCACGTACCATCTGCCTCCATAGTATGATTCCGGTTTCCTCTGGACGACTCTCGGTCCATTTTCAGCATGAAAGGTGTCAGCCGCTGTATGAAACAGAACCAATCGTCAGCATCCACCGGCCCGAATGCCACGGGCTTCTCACCAGGGTTTGCCTCACTCGGGCTTGAAGCGCCGCTTCTCACGACTCTGGAAACCTTGGGCTATGAAGAACCGACTCCGATCCAACGGGAGGCCATTCCACCGCTGCTGGCAGGTCGAGACCTTCTCGGACAGGCGGCCACAGGGACCGGTAAGACCGCAGCCTTCGCATTACCAATGCTGCAGCGAATCGCGCATGCGGAAAAAGCTCGTCCCTCGGCACTTGTGCTCGTGCCGACCCGCGAATTGGCGATTCAAGTCGGGGAAGCGATGCAGCGGTACGGCAAGGAATTACGGATGAGTGTGTTGGCGGTGTATGGTGGACAGGCTATCGGTCCGCAGTTGCACGCACTCAAGCGGGGTGTCGATGTGGTCGTGGCCACACCTGGACGCGCCCTGGATCATATCCGCCGAGGCACGCTGAAGCTGCAAGCGGTGAAGATCGTCGTTTTGGACGAAGCCGATGAAATGCTCGACATGGGGTTTGCGGATGACCTGGACGCGATTCTGACAGGCACGCCCAAGACCAAGCAGACCGCTTTGTTCTCAGCGACGATGCCCCCACGGATTCGCTCAATTGCCCACCGGCATCTCCACAATCCCGTTGAGATTACGATTGCAAAGGAACCTATCAAGTCCGGCACGGCTCCGCGCGTCCAGCAAGCGGCTTATATCGTCACGAGACCGCATCGAGGCGCCGCACTCGCCCGCGTGATTGAGGTAGCCGGCGCAAAATCAGCATTAGTCTTCTGCCGAACCAGGCTGGAAGTTGATGAAGTGACGGCGATGCTCACGGGGCGTGGTCATCGTGCCGAGGCAATCCACGGCGGCATGAACCAGGGACAGCGTGATCGTGTCATGCAGGCGTTCAAGGCTGGGCAAACCGAATTATTAGTCGCGACCGATGTTGCGGCGCGCGGTTTGGATATTCCACAGGTCTCACATGTGATCAATTACGATCTCCCGTCCTCAGCTGAGGTATACGTGCATCGGATCGGCCGGACCGGACGAGCCGGTCGGGAAGGCGTGGCCATCACGATCCTTGACCCTCGTGAACAACGGTTGCTGCGAACGATTGAGCAACACACGAAAGCTCAGGTCAGTGTGTTGCCGGTACCCAGCGTCGCTGATCTTCGCGCCAAACAATTGGAACGGATCCACGCCACTATGGCAGAGGTTTTGCGCGATGGTAAGCTGGATGGGTTCACTCCCCTTGTCGATCGGCTGACCGCCTCCCATTCGCCAACCGATGTTGCGGCGGCTGCGATCAAACTGCTTGTGCGGACCCAAGGTGGGGAGCGTCCTGAACAAGAGATTCCAGCGTTGCCTCCCCGGCAGGCTGAATTCGGCCGACCGGTCCGGCAGGCCGGTCGCTATGACGATCGGTCCCGGAGTATGCCCTCCCGACCCGATCGTCGGCCGACAGGGCCGCCACGGCATGGTGGCGGGCGGGAGACCGGCATGGCACGGGTATACATCGGCGCTGGACGCGAGGCGGGTATCAGACCGGGCGATCTCGTAGGTGCAATCGCCAACGAGGTGAACGTCAACTCCAGCGTCATCGGGGCGATCGAAGTCGAAGAGCGATTTTCTCTGGTTGATGTTCCGGAATCCCTGGCTCCCCGTGTGATTCAACAGCTCAGCCGTGCACGGATCAAGGGGAGAAAAGTATCGGTACGAATCTTTCGCGACTAACCGAGCTGCGGAGCAAGAAGGTTTCAAACCTGTGTGAGAGCCTGAAAACCAGCGTGCACGGTCACGCTGGTTTGGACCTTACCTTATTGCTGATCTTTGCCACGCGACCCGTTGGTGGCTGGCCCGGTCTGGCGATGAAGCTTCTAGTTAGGGAGGGGCTGTATCGCGTTGCGGTTGTTCCTTCCAGATATTTACATACTGTTCATCACTCCGCCTCTCGAAAACGATGAGCCTCTGAGCATCTATGATGAATGCGAGAGTTCCTGACGGAGCAGAATTTCTGACTGCAGTGTACGAGATTGATGGGCCCGCATCCACTGCTCAGATGATGGCCGAGCGTATCTGTTTCGACCAAACTATCGAAGCAGAGGCCGATCTGCTTCCGCACGTACTCCAATCAGAGATCGTGGGGCAAGTTCAGAACTTGCAACAAACCGCTGGGGGACGGTATGAAGCCACCATTCGGTTTCGAGGCGAACTTCTAAGTGGTGACTGTGCGGATCTCCTGAATGTGCTATTTGGGACCAGCAGCCTTCGTGGAGATGTCAGATTGCTGTCCTTTACGATGACAGATGGACTGCTGTCGTCTTGGCAAGGTCCTCGATTTGGTCTTGAACGCATCAGGGAAATCCTCGCTGTTCGAACCCGTCCGCTCCGTTGTGGTGTGTTGAAGCCGCTGGGTCGGACCGCGACGGAACTTGCTGAGTTGGCTGCTCAGCTTGTCGAGGGTGAGGTGGATCTGATCAAAGACGATCAGAGCCTGGTGAATCAACGCTGGAGTCCATTCGAGGAGCGAGTCTCCCGATGTGCAGAGGCCATCGGTGACCGGAGTCGGCAGCGAGGCCGCCCCTGTCTCTATTTTGCACATGTCAGTGGTGCCTCTGAAACCATGCGGAAGCGAGCGGCACGAGCCAAGGCACTCGGTGCCACTGGTCTCTTGATCGCGCCGGGCCTGACCGGATTTGATGCTATGAGGTCGCTCAGTTCGGATGAGAATCTCAATCTGCCGATCCTGAGTCATCCAGCTTTTCTGGGGGCATCGGCCTGTTCTGAGAGGGGCGGGGTTGCACCAGGTGTTCTGTATGGACTGCTGCCTCGCCTGGCCGGAGCCGATCTCTCTCTTTACCCAGCGTTCGGCTCTGACTATCCCATGTCACAACAAGACTGTCTCTCCGTCGCACAGAGTTGTCGAGCATCGTGGGGGCCAATCCAGCCGACGATGCCGGCCGTCGGTGGACGAATCGGGTCAGAACGACTGTCAGAGCTGTGGGCGACGTTAGGTTCTGATGTGGCCTTTATTGTCGGAAGTCGTATTCAGAAAGACCCTGAAGGAATTCCAGCAGCGTTAAGGAGGTTGCATCGTACGATACGGGAGTGAAAGTTGCCGTCGGGGTGAACCGCACTTCCTAAAATGCGCGTGGCTTTGGTATGCTGTCCTTCATCGGTGCCACAAGTGGTGAAAGGGACTGACGCAGTGTGAATGTGGAGGACAGGATGAAGATTTCCAATCGGTTCTTTGAGATGCTCCGCACGATCGGCCATCTGTGGGCCGACCTTCCGTTATTGATTCGATTGCTCAACGCGTGGAAGCGAGGTAGCTACCGGGGTCTGTCCGTGCGTACCCTCGCATCAGTTGCCGTGGGGATCCTCTATATCCTGAGTCCTGTAGATGCGATACCGGACTTCATTCCGGGAATCGGCCTGATCGATGATGCCGCAATCCTGGCGTTGCTGCTCCATAGTCTCGCGCAAGACTTGGCGGCGTTTCGTGAATGGGAGCAGAATCGCAGGAGTTGATGATCCTCATTGACCACGCCGTTTAGCTTTTGCGGTCGGCGCGTAATTCAAGGGATCCTCTGGCCAATGGTGTTTGGGATATCGGCCTCGTAGCTCCTTTCGAACGTCTTGGTATGCGCGCTTCCAAAATCCTCCCAGATCTTGTGTGACTTGCATCGGTCGCTTGGCTGGGGAGAGCAGATGCAACATCACAGGTACGTGTCCGCCGGCAACTCGAGGTGTTTCCTGACAGCCGAACATCTCTTGTAACCGGACTGCAAGCACTGGAGGACCGGACAGGCTGTAGTCGAGGCGGAGGCGGGAACCACTCGGCACCGTGATATGCGTCGGAGCCAGCCGATCAAGACGTGCATGTTGTTCGTATGTGAGCATGGCGTGCAAGGGAGTACTCATGTCCATCCTGGTCACGGCGTTGAGGGTGGTCATGCCTGACACAAATGGACCGAGCCATGTCCCCAATGTCTGTAACAGTGTTTCTTCTGAAAGATCCGGCCATTCCGAATCGGATCCTTCGAGCTGTTTCAGCCAGGCGATGCGAGTGAGCCATTGTGTGAGTTCCGGGGTAAAATGGAGTGTCTTCAGTCCTGCTTGACAAATCCCTTGCAGCAGGGCATTCGTGACGAGCTGCTGCTCAGGATTTGAAATCCCTTCTTCTGTAAGCACAACCGCTCCGAGTCGACGGCGACGCAATGCTCGAACCGCCCCGAGCCGTTCGTCCCACATGACTGATTGCTCTTCGACAAGTTGGTCACGGTACAATGATGCAATATCTTCGGCGGCAACGGGAGCCGCAAGGGTGATCCCTGCCCACTGCGTGGCTCCATCCAGGTCAGCGATGACGAGAAATGGCTCCTTGCTTAAGAGGTCTGGCCGTAGGAATCGGGCACCGCGCCCATTGGCGAGTAGGTAGCGAGGTTCATCACCGGCCTGTCGTTTCGCGATTCGATCTGGGTAGGCCAGCGCAAGTAGTAGTCCAGCGTTCCGAGACAGGTCAAAATCGTCAGTCTGTTGTAACCGCCCGAAGAGGCCGGCAAGTTGCCGTCTCCAAAGTTCAGCGGTTTGTTTCACTCGATGAACGGAAGCCCGATCCACAGTCAGGCCGGATGTCGAATCATAGTGTCCGCGCAAGGCATCGAGCCGGACCCGCAGATCGATCGTGTGTAGTTCTCGTGAACCATGCAGAATCTCGCGTTCGCTCAATAGCGCCGCCAATTCACACGCTTGGCCAGCAAGTCCGCATGGAACGGATTTGAGCAACATATGCGCCAGGCGAGGATGTATCGGCAGTTCGGTCATGTTCCGGCCATGATTTGTGAGATGACCATCCGTCGTGAACGCCTCAAGTCGGATCAGGAGATCGTTGGCCTGTGCGATGGCCGCAGCCGGCGGAGGCGTCAGCCATGACAAGTCCATGGGATTCTGAGTGCCCCACTGAGCCAAATCGAGCAACAGCGGGGCCAGATCGGCCTCGAGTATTTCCGGCGGACGGTGGGGCGTCAGGGTGGCCTGCTCTCGTTCCGTCCAGAGTCGATAACACAGCCCTGGTTCCAATCGTCCGGCCCGGCCGCGGCGTTGTTCGGCTGAATCTTGTGTGACACGAATCGTTTCTAATCGTGTTAAACCCGAACGTGGATCGAAGCGAGGTTGTCGAAGTCGACCAGCGTCGATGACCACCCGCACACCCTCGATCGTCAAACTTGTTTCTGCGATGGATGTAGCGAGCACGATCTTTCGTGTTCCGAGAGCCGACGGGCGAATGGCCGCATCCTGCTGTTCCTGCGGCAGGTCACCATGCAGCGGGGCGATGAGTACGGAGGGACCGAGGTTGGCGTCCAGGAGCATCCGTTCAACTCGGCGGATCTCTGCCATTCCAGGGAGAAAGACCAACAGACTCCCCTGATCCTTTGAGAGTGAGTGTCTGATCAGTTGTGTGATTGCCACATCGAGTCGTCCGGTGAGGGGCTGATCCAGATAACGAGTTTCGACTGGAAACATATGGCCGTGACACGTCAGGAACGGCGCCTCATTGAGCAGTGTGCCGACTTGGCCACAGTCGAGTGTTGCGGACATGACCAGCAGGCGAAGGTCGGGTCGGAAGAGCCGTTGCGTTTCACGACAGAGAGTCAGTCCCAGGTCGGCCTGGACGCTGCGCTCATGGAATTCATCGAACATGACGATTCCATAGGTCTCAAGCGACGGATCCTGTTGCAGCAGCCTGGTCAGCACCCCCTCGGTCACGACCTCGAGTCTCGTGTTCGGCCCCACTTTGGTGTCAAGCCGCATGCGATAGCCGACGGTTTCTCCAAGGTGCTCCTGACGCTGCTTTGCCATGTAGCGAGCGGCAGCTCGTGCCGCAAGGCGCCGTGGCTCAAGCAGTAGTAGTTTTTTCCCGTCGAGCCAGGGGGCGTTCAGCAGTGCCAACGGGATGCACGTCGTTTTCCCGGATCCTGGCGGGGCGCTGATGAGCGCATTCTGACCTGTAGCCAGTGCTCGATGAATCTCGGGGAGGATTTCTTCTATTGGAAGTCTCGGCATGACGTGATACGGTCATCCATTCACTCGAACACTGTACCAGAACGGAATGAGGCTGAGGAATGGCGAATCTCAACTCGTCTGAGGAACCACTGATGTCGACGTATCGTTGGAGTACGGACAAACCAACCCAGCCAGGCTGGTATTGGTTCCGCGGGAAGGCCCATGAATCGGATGCCTTCATCGTCCTTGTCGATGAGGCCGGACAATTCCAATGGCCGGATGGAGGATTCCAAGAAGTTTCGCTGGCTCGTGGCGAATGGGCCGGTCCCATCCGAGAGCCAGACGAATAGTGTTTCAAGACTGGCTGTAGATCCTTACCTTTCTCTCTGTCTCTGCCCCTCGGTGTGTCCGCCATCGTGCTAGGATGGTCGCATGACTTCCGATGAGGGCATTCCTATTACGACGGCGGTTCCACAGCGTCTAGATCGATTGCCCTGGTCTCGCTGGCACTGGCGAATCGTCGGGGCGCTCGGAGTGACCTGGTTGCTTGATGGACTGGAAGTATCCATCGTGGCTGCACTCGGCCCGATGTTGACCCACCCGGACACATTACATCTCACACACTCAGAAGTCGGGCTCACAGCCTCTGCGTATTTGGCAGGATCGGTCGTTGGAGCACTCCTCTTCTCGTATCTCACGGATCGGCAAGGTCGAAAGAAATGGTTCATGATCACTTTGGGGTTGTATCTCACGGCGACGGTATTGACGGCGTTATCGTGGGACATCATGAGCTTCATGTTCTTCAGATTTTTGACCGGTGCCGGCATCGGCGGTGAATATGTTGCAATCAATTCGGCCATCGATGAATTGATTCCCGCCCGAAACCGAGGGCATACCGATCTGGCGATCAACGGGACGTGGTGGCTTGGCTCGGCTGCCGGCGCACTGTTGACGTTACTGTTGCTGAATCCCGCAATCTTTCCTGAATCGACCGGCTGGCGGCTGTGCTTTGTATTCGGTGCAGTCCTGGGCGTGGCGATCATCATCGTTCGGCGTGTGATTCCTGAAAGCCCACGGTGGCTGATGACGCACGGGCGTGTGCGTGAGGCAGAAGTCATTGTGTCGCAGATTGAACAACAGGTGGTACAAGTTCGAGGAACAGCACTGAGGGAACCTCACGGCACCATGACGGTTCATCCGCGGCCTCATGCCACGATCATGACTGTGGCTCGAGAACTCTTCCAATCGTATCCTCGACGGACGGTATTGGGCATTGGACTGATGGTGACACAATCGTTCATGTATAACGCGATCTCATTTACCTATCCGCTGCTGCTCACCAAATACTATGCGGTGAGCAGCAGCGATGTTGGGTTGTACCTCTTGCCGTTCGCGGTAGGCAACTTTCTTGGCCCGCTGTTGTTGGGACGATTGTTTGATACGGTAGGCCGCAAAGTGATGATCAGCTTCACGTATGGAATTGCCGGTGTCCTTTTGTCGGTGACAGGCTATCTGTTTTGGCTGAACACATTGACGCTGTCGACGCAGATGCTGCTCTGGTCGTTGATGTTCTTCTTTGCCTCGGCCGGGGCGAGTGCGGCCTATCTGACAGTCAGCGAAATCTTTCCGATGGAAATCCGTGCGATGGCGATCGCCTTTTTCTTCATCGTGGCACAAGGAGCCGGCATTGCAGCACCGTGGATTTATGGAATGATGATTGAAACATCCGCTGCCAGTGTCTTTTACGGTTATCTGCTTGGGGGTGGCATGATGTTGCTCGGGGCGGTGCTCGAGTTGTGGCTTGGTGTGAAAGCAGAGCGGCAACCGCTCGAAAAGCTCGCGCCGCCACTCTCGGCGAGGACTCCGGAGTCCGTATGAAGGGGTAGGAGACAGACGTCGATATCAGCCGTCTTCTTTCAAAACTTCATCTGAGTATCGATGGTGGAGCTTCACCGGTGGCGTATGGCGTGCACGGATTCGGATGTTGATCATCTCCACCGTGACTGAAAATGCCATCGCAAAGTAGATGTAGCCCTTGGGGACGTGCACGTCGAAGCCCTCAACCATCAAGGTCACTCCGACCAAGATAAGGAACGACAGAGCCAGGATTTTAATCGTCGGATGGGCATCGACGAAATCGCCGATGGGACGAGCAGCGAACATCATGACGAGGACGGCCAGAATGATGGCCGTGGCCATGACCGATACTTCGTTCACCAGTCCAACGGCAGTGATGACGGAGTCCAAAGAGAACACGAGGTCTAAGATGGCGATCTGGAGGAGCATCATGCCCAGCCCGACTGGGACGGATGTGTCGGCTTGTTCGGTCTCTCCTTCCAGACTATTGTGGATCTCATGTGTGGCCTTTGCGAGGAGAAAGAGGCCGCCGACGATCAGAATCATGTCGCGGCCGGAGATCGCCTGATGCAGCAGGGTGAATACCGGCGCCGTCAGGCCCATCACGAGCGAAATCGAGAATAAAAGTCCCAACCGTGCAAACATGGCCAGCCCTAACCCCAGCCGGCGGGCCAAGTCACGCTGGTGTTTGGGGAGCCGAGCGACGAGGACCGAGATGAAAATGATGTTGTCGATGCCAAGCACAATCTCAAGTGCCGCAAGGGTTCCCAATGCGATCCACATTTCAGGATTCGTCAGCCAGCCGAACATCTCATCCTCCAGATCTTGATAGAGCAGTGTGGAAACGAGCACTCACCGATCGTACTGAGGCCATGACCGATCGAGAACATATGAGATTAGCATAGTTGGTTGTGTCGTCGCTGTCGCGTCTGTTCGCTCCAGGGTGAAGACGTTTGTCACTCACCTGCGTAGAATGGGGAGTCATGCCTGCCCATCGATATCGACCCACCCAACAGTCCCTCAGCAACTCACGGTGATGTGCCGAACGAGAGCGACATGAAACAACCTTCGATCTGGCATAGGTCCATTAGGCCCCACTTTTCAATATCACAAAACTGAGAGACACCCTGGTAGTCTCTGTTGACATGCACCATCGTCATTCTGAATGAGCTTCGCACGTTCAGGACAACGCACGCCATACACATTTCGTGACTGGAGCCATCATGCGTAGTTGTGCTATAAGATAGAGCCGAATGTCGTAATTGTACTGACGATATAAGGTGACAGATCCGATATTCCCACGTTGAGCGAGGAGTAGTGCCCGTATCTTGAGTGAGGCCTTTCAGGCCTAGTACATTTTTCGAAGATGGCTGTCTGAATGGGTTATCGATGGCTCGGAAAACAATGGTTTCGCTCCCACTGCCAAGACGACTCAAAGTCCAGGTCCCTAATAAGTCAAGATGTGTTGTGGGTGCAAAAGACGATCTGTCTGGTGAGGCGCTGTCCTCATAACCAGATGACTTGCATGATGGAACCAAGTCTCTGTTTTTGAGCGAACCTAAGAGGGAAGCGCCTTGTTCTCTTTCACGCCTGTGACACCCGATATGGTCTGCCAGGATCCAGATGCCTGGGTGAGCCAAATGAGATGCCATGTGAATGGAGTTCAATCGAGCATACTGCAGGTGCGAAGATCCAGTGACA
>JAHBWO010000088.1 GCA_019636945.1 Nitrospira sp.
ACGGGCGGCGAATGCGGTGGCCGTCTTGATGAGATGTTCGAGGGCGACACATTGCAACCAGGTTCGCTCTCGTCGGAGTCTGGCTCGTCGGCGGTATTCGTTCCGGCGGTCGACCATGGCCATGATGGATTCTTGGGTCATGGTCGTGACGGGTTTCTTGCCGGAGACACAGCGGGGGTCCGGTCGATCCGCCACCATAAACAGGATTTCGTCCTGCGTAACATCGAGATATTGTAACAGCAGCAGTCGGAGGATAATCCGTCCCTGAATCGGTAGGTTGGCGATCGCCTCCTCAATGATATCAACCGTAAGGGGAGAAGATGCGAGTGTTGGTGTCATGGTGTTCCGGTTGGCTGGTACAGAAAAAAGATGATGACCTTTTAGTGCGGTGTCCTGTTGTGGTCCGTTGATCCGGCAGCGATGTCGCTATGCCGTACCGGCTTTCTGTTGAGAAGCCTGCTCCAGCTGACGTGCGACATATTCCCGAACATCCTGGATCGTCCCGCTGATGAACATCTCACGTGGAATTTCCACCTGGACAAGGCGGGAAGGATCGATCCCCTTGTCCCGGGCATACTGCTCATCGATATATAGACTGACCGAGCCATCAGGAAAACGCAGAGCATAGAGGGAAGTCGTGTCAGCCATGGCGACTCACTTTCTTGAGCGTGCTGTCTGTACAGGTACCATAGGGTTTGTCGAACTGTCAAAACCACGGGCTGACGTCTCTTCACGCCGTGTGAGTGTGCCGCCTGGAGAGCACTTGCTGCACTCCGATGAGATCGGAGCCAAAAAACAAAGGGCCTTCGGTCGGATGACCGAAGGCCCTCGTCCATACCGATATTTCTGGCACTTAGCCGCCGAGCGTATCGAGCGTTTCTTTCAGACTTCTTCGGACGCAGGTAAAGATGGGGGTATCCCGCAAGGTATAGCGTGATCCTTCTGTCTCCCGTAGGGCCATCACCAAGTCAAGAAAATCTTCCGGCTTGTCGCTTTCAAACGCGACGACCCACTCCTGATCATCCAAACCAAACGAGTAGGTGGTATTCAGCTTCACCGAGGGAAACCGATGACCCACTTCGATATGCTCATCCATCATGCCTTGGCGAGCCGCTTTGGTCAGGAGGAACCATTCACGTGTTTTAAGAAAGGGATACACAAAGATGTATTTGCTCTTCCCTGGTACGACCGTGAGCCGCTTCCCTTCCTGTCCCGCATGTGAATGATTGTCGACATAGATGGATCGCTTGGTCATGGCCAAATACGAGTAGGGAGTCGAGAGATACTGCCCAAGGCCAGAGGCCAGCATCTTGGCGCTCATATCCTGAAACAGATCGAGATCGTAGCTGATGCGCCACAGCATAAAGTCACAATCCCCTCGGATTCCGACGGTGGAATAAGGGACGACCAACACTTTGCCATTAAAATCTTCGACCGCACGCAAGAACTCCTGTTTGCCCTGGGTGCGCACATCCTCTGGGAGCCGTCGCCATGCCGGGTCCACTTTGTAGAACGCAAAATTGACGAACTGACGCCGAGGTGGTGTTGGCGTAGAAGGGGGGGTCTCCGGAGTCGACATTACAAAGCTCCTTTAGTAAATTGAGAGGCAGTACTCTTTGTAGTTTTCTTTCGTTTAGCATTTCCCCTTCCGTGTTGTCAACCGGATGACCAGGCGAAGAGGCATCGATTGACAAGGCCAAGTCGTTCTGTGCCCCGCTGGCAGATGGGGGTTTTGGCTTCTGCGGTGCTTGGACAGACTGTCACAGGCCTGCTGAGTTTCATCGGCCTTGCGGCTGCGATCGAGGTGAGTCCGACGCCGACCCACATTCAACTCGCATTGGATCGGGGAAAACAAGCCGCGGCGCAGCAACGCTCGCCCGAAACCTTGTATGCTCGCTTCGGGAATGCCGATTCCGCACAGCCTGAAGGCTTTCTCCTGACGAAGCTCGGAGGGTTGTCGGTGTTGGCCGCTCATATGGCGTTACGAGGACTTGAACCGAGCACGGCCGATGTCGCCCACGTAATCGAGGCCTCCACCATGCTTGTCAGCGCGACGATCGTCGGAGAGCGTCCGGATTTTGCCGTGAACAGTTACATGGTGCTCGATCAAGAGGGGAGAACGATCAAGCCGTTCACGGTGCGAGCCGACAGCCAAGCCGAGCGCCGGGCAACGTGGCCTGAGTCGCAGAAATTTCTCGCCAAAATTGTAGCGACATTCCGCTACAATGATTTCGACCCAAACGCCAGGACGACGATCACGATCTTTCCGGCCGGTGGAGGAGAGGTCCGTGTCGTGGTTGATTTTGCTCACATTGAATAGGGACTCCTAACGGCCTATGCCCACGGTTACTTCATCCGCTCGTACGTGTATAGCCGAAACCATTGCCATTGGTTCGGAGTTGCTGGTCGGGGGGCGGGCCGATAGTAACTCATTATTCATCGCGGAGGTTCTTGCCGCGATCGGTGTGGAAGTCCGGTTTAAATCCATTGTCGGTGATGATGAGGGTGATATTGGGCATGCACTCACGATCGCCCGGCAACGGGCCGGCATTGTGATCATGACGGGAGGGCTTGGCCCTACGGTTGATGATTGTACTCGAGAGGCCGTTGCAGCGGTGACGGGCTCCCGTCTGGCTCGCCGCAAAGAAGCGCTTGAGGGCATGAAGGCGCGATTGGCACAGTGGGGAAGAGTGCCAAATCGGGGGCAGTTGCGACAAGCGCTGATTCCCGCCAACGCCATGGTCCTGCCCAATCCCATCGGGTCTGCGCCGGGCTTCGCCCTTCCCTGGAAGGGGACGTACATCGTGACACTGCCGGGTGTACCGAGTGAAATGCGAGCCATGATGCAGGAGACGGTCATCCCCTTGATCGTGGACCGACTGAAACAATCGAAGCACGCACGGCCTCACCCTATCAGCCGGGTGATCTTTCAGACCTGGGGATTGCCGGAGGCTGAAGTGGATACCAAATTACAGGGAGTGGTTTCCAAGCGGGAACCGATCGCATTGGGGCTGCTGGCTTCGCCAAATGGGGTACTCGTGTCGTTGACGACGAGCGCCCGGCGTTCGGTCAAGGCGCACGTGCTCACCTCGAAAATCGAAGAGGTGCGTCGGCGCTTGGCGGAGTGGATCTATGCTGTAGGACAGGACACGATGGAAGAGGTCGTCGGGAGATTATTGGTTGAACAGCACCGCACGATCGCGGTTGCCGAGTCCTGCACCGGCGGGTTGATCGGCCATCGGCTCACCATGGTGCCGGGATCCTCTGTCTATGTCGATCGGGGCGCGATTTGTTATAGCAACCAAGCCAAAACGGAGATGCTTGGGGTACCGGCGAACCTCATTGAGAAATACGGGGCCGTCAGCCGTGAAGTCGCGCAAGCCATGGCGACGGGGATGCGTGAACGTGCCGGTACGTCAGTTGGCTTGAGTGTCACCGGCATTGCCGGACCAGGAGGAGCCACGGAGACCAAGCCGGTCGGCTTGGTGTATGTGGGGCTCGACGGGGGAGCGGGCGAGCCGCTCACGAAAGAATTCCGGTTCCATGGCGATCGTTCGGTCATTAAACAACGCGCTGCGCAAGCGGCACTGGATATGCTGCGTCGGTGGTTGATCCAGAGAGGGTAGCCCGCATTATTCATAAACGCTCCTGCTATAACAACATTCGTCGCTCGTCGTTCGTGAAGCGTCTCGGTCAAGGGTTTCAAGTTTGAGGTTTCATGTTTCAGGTTGTCCGGAAACGTGGAGCCTGAAACTTGGAACTTGAAACTCCCCGAGGCAATTTCACTACGAACCGTTATGAATAATGAGGGTAAACATGATTCGCACTTTTCTCGCCGTTGAACTCAGTGAGGACCTTCGCAAGCAGATCGCATTGGTGCAACAAGATTTGCAAGTACGGCTCGGCGGCGAGTCGTCAAAATCAGTCCGGATCGCCTGGGTACAGCCATCGTCCATTCATCTCACCTTGAGGTTTCTCGGCGATACGGATGAACAGGTGCTTGATCCGATGCGAGAAGCCATGGCGACCATCCGGAGATCCCATCCGACCATTCAGATTCCCATCGATCGGCTCCAGGCCTTCCCCAATCTTCGGCAGCCACGGGTGCTGTGGGGCGGCCCATCTGAGCCATGGCTGAAGGGTGATGTAGCCAAACAGTTGACGGCATTGCATCGGGAGATCGAATCCTGTTGCCGGTCTCTCGGTTTTGTGACGGAGGACAAACCCTTTACCCCACACCTCACCGTGGCACGGATCAAGACCGGCGATCGAGAGGTCGGGCAGAGGCTTGCTCAAAGCGGTGCCTGTGATCGTGCACTCTCTGTCGGTGTCATCACCGTCGGGCCGCTGGTCTTGATGAAGAGCAAACTCCGTCCGACCGGACCGGTGTATACGAAGCTGTGGGAGGTGGAGTGAGGGAGCTGAACCTTCTGCTTGTCTAATTTGGAAGCCACAGGTGCACGTTAAGGCTCAAGGAGTGGAACCAGCGCCTGGTGACCTTGCCCCTGAGCCAAGTCCACGGGGCGTTCTCCAGATGTCATCCTGGCCTGCTTATCTGCACCATGTTGAAGGAGAAGGCTGACGATCTCCTGATCGCCTCGATAGGCTGCGACGTGCAAGAGTGTTGCGCCACCGATCTGCACCTGCTCATTCACCTGAGCACCCTTTGCCAAGAGTAACGCCACCATCTCTCGCTGTCCCTCTTGGACCGCAATGGAAAGCGGCGTGATACCGTCCTGGCTTCTGGGATTCGCCGCTGCACCCCGTTCGAGCAGCAGCGCCACCACGGGTCTCCGTCCATACTTGGCGGCGAGGTGGAGCGGGGTGATCCCGCGCGCATCAGCTGATTCCGTATTGATGCCCTGTCCAAGAAAGGTCTCCACTCGCAGCAGATTCCCATCCGCCGCGGCTCGGCGGAGTTGTTCTTCCGGTGATGTGGTGCAGCCACTGATCAACAGCAGTGCAAGAGACCAGAGGACTCGTTTCCAATTCAGTGTATCCGACGTCATTTCATGCGCCCTTGTTTTCCAGAGGTGCGATTACAGAGAGTTTAGAGTCTCTTCACGCGGTTTCAGCGTATGGCAGCTGCATGCTGGGGATTGCAGTCGATGCATTCATGAATACTGTGGGCTACAGTTTCAGGAGCGCATAGAGTGTGCGGTGGCCTTGTTGACGAGCAAGATCGAGCGGGTGTTCACCCGATTGTGTCTTCGCACGTTTGTTTCCTCCATGCTTGAGCAGGAGCGTCACGAGCTCTCGATTGCCATGATAGGCACCCAGATGCAAGGGGGTTTTCCCGTCCGCGGTCTGTGCGTTGATCGCCGCGCCTTTTTTCAAGAGGAGGGCGGCCATCTCGCGATAGCCTGCTGCGGTTGCGATGTGGAGGGGGGTTGCGCCGTCAGGCGTGGATTGGTTGACCAAGGCGCCTTTTTCTAAGAGGAGTGTCGCGACGTCCCGGTGGTTGTTTTGCACGGCAAGGAAGAGCGGCGTCGCTCGGTTTCGTGCCTGTTGATTGATGGCGGCTTTCTTTTTCAGCAGCAGCATCACCACTTCCCGATGGCCGTTTTGCGCGGCAACGTGGAGTGGGGTCACACCGTTCTGGACCGATTGATTCACAAGTGCCCCACGTTCGAGCAAAAGTTCCACGATGGCGCGATGTCCGTTTTGTGCCGCGACCAGCAGCGGGGTCGCGCCATCCGTCATGGCTTGGTTCACGGCTGCGCCTTGTTCGAGGAGCAGTGACACGGTTGGGAGATGGCCATTCTGGGCGGCGACGAACAGAGGCGTTGATCCGTCAGCTAAGGTCAGATTCGCGCTGGTTCCATGTTGAAGCAGCAGCTCCACGACCGTGTGCTGGCCTCGTTGTGCCGCGATGAAGAGTGGCGTCACACCGTCTTCCGCGGCTTGATTTGCGTCGGCCTTATGGCGGAGCAAGAGCGCCACGATGTCTCGATAGCCGTTCTGCGCGGCGATGAAAAGCGGGGTTACACCTGTGGTGGTAGCAAGATTCGCGGTGGCTCCGTTATTGAGTAACAGGGCGGCTACCTCCGGATGGCCATTCTGCGCCGCAATGTAAAGTGGGGTGGCTCCGTCGCTGGTCAGATGATTGACCGGCGCGGCTTTGCGCAGCAAGTATGTCACCACGTCGCGATGGCCGTTCCAGGCTGCCGCATGGAGGGCGGTCGTCCCCTGCGCATTGGCCGCGCTGACATCTGCTCCGTCCTCGACGAGTTTCTTGATCTGGGGAAGCTGCCCATCCATGGCGGCTGTCAGGAGGGTTTCATCCACTGGTCGCATGGCCAGGAGCAGCGGCAGCAGGGCACAGAGGGTGCAGAGTGTGATCCGTCGCGAGATCATGTCAGTCTCCAAATTGGTGAGCGGTAGAGGAAGGGGATTATGAACTAACTCGATTGCTTCCTTCCAGTCCCTCTCTGCCATCGCGGAGCGTCAGGCCCGTCGATGCACAAATCAGGCTCCATGGGATTGGCTGGATGTCAGGAGGCCAACGGGGGATAATCGCTGTAGCCGTCTGGTCCACCTCCATACAGGCGATCGTAGTTTACCGCATTGAGTGGAGCCTGTTGTGCAAAGCGCTCGACGAGATCAGGATTGGCAATATACGGTCGGCCGTAGACAATGGCGTCAGCGGCCTCTCGTGCAATCGTTGATTCTCCGGTCTCACGAGTGTAGCTCCCGTTGCTCATGAGGACGCCCTGGAACTGTCGTCGGGCGATTTCTAAGATGGCTTGTTCCGCAGGCAGTGCATGATTCTCGTGTCGGATTTCAAGGAAGGCGATCTTTCTTCGGCTCAATTCCTGTGCCACATAGGTCACGAGAGCTTCGGGTTGGCTGTCGACCATGTCATTAAACGGGACGAGAGGTGAAATCCGCACCGCAACACGTCCTGTACCCCAGACACTGATCGCACTGTCGGTTATCTCCAATAGAAACCGAGCCCGGTTGGGCACCGAACCGCCATAGGCATCCGTGCGGGCGTTGACGCCATCGCGGAGAAAGTTATCGATCAAATACCCGTGGGCACCATGGATCTGTACCCCATCAAAGCCCGCCTGTTTGGCGTGCTGTGCAGCAAGTGTGAACATCGCCACATAGCGTGGGATTTCCTCGGTGCGGAGAGCGCGAGGGATTTCGTAGGGCTTGTCACCCTGAGGGGTGTGGGTCATCTCATTGCGGATGGCTTTGGCGCTGCTCGAAACCGGCAGCTCACCCTCGTTCAACAACGAATGCGCGGCACGCCCAGGATGCCAGATCTGCATGAAGATGCGGCCGCCTTTGGTATGAACCGCGTCCGTCACGCGTTTCCAGCCGGCCACGTGTGTGGGGCTGTAAATCCCGCCTTCTCCCATGAAGGCACAGGCATGGGCATCCACCATGGTGCACTCCGTCATCATCAGGCCGCTGGACGCGCGCTGGGAGTAGTAGTCCACCATCATGTCGTTGGGGACGTGGGTCGCGCCAGCTCGTGCACGGGTGAGGGGAGCCATGACGATGCGATTGGGTAGGAGGAGCTCTCCAACTTGGAGCGGGGTGAACAATGTCGGCATGGGTGGTCCTTTACGTAATGGGTAAATCGTGAGTTTGAGAATGTATGAGTGAGAGGGGGAAGGAGTCAACTGATGACTAACTGCCTTCAGGCGGAAATCCAAAAGAATCGCACATCGTCCGCGACCGGCCTAATAACCTGCCGTCATTAGAGCGAACACCACAATGGCGACAATGACGATTCCAATGGCGATCAGCATGAGCGGCGGATCTTTGCCAAACATTCCAGGCATGGGCTTCCTCTTGTAGGCGTATGACTCACTCTAATCCTTCTTGTTGTTGGGTGTCCAGCCGTAATCAGAAAAGACTCCTGGTCTCTTCATATGTGTTCATTGCATCGTGACGGCAGGGACGATCAGGGCGTCGCTATTGGCTTTCCTTTAGCTGGTAGTTGGAAATGGCTTTCTGCCGGGTCTGTTCTTTCTTGTTGGCCAAGTAGAGATGCCGGATATACCAGGCGTAGAGCAACAACAGCAGCACAAAGTTGGGAATGAGGACGGCAGGTGTCGTCCATTGCCACCCGTCGAATTTCCAGTTGGAGAAGGGCCACAGCACCGGAGTCGGGAAAAAGGCGTACGAATGCAAGGGGATGTCGGCCAGGATGTGCAGTCCCCATGCTCCGAGTTCCCAGACCGGTCGTTTCAAGAAGAGCCACACGAAGACAAAGACGATGAGAAAGACGACGAAACTATGGGTGCAATTGTAGAGTTGATGGACATAGTGCGGAATCGTCGATTCCGGAGGAGTGCCGTGACTAAAGTCGGGCTTCAGCGAGAAGCCGAACGCGGCTGCGATGTACAGGACTCCGAATGAAAAAAGATCGGGCGCCATGCCGATGGCGAATGCCAGCCCGAAACTCCATCGGCTCTTGCGGCCAAACGTAATCGAACCCCAGAGGCCATGAGAGATGAAGTCCATCAAATCCTTTCACGGAAGCGTTACGGCGATATTCTATCTGGTCGAGTCTCTTCTGGTCCATTGGGGCCGTGGCTCGACGGATCTGGTTTCACGGTGCCGGAGGCAATATCAACGAGCGTATGTTCGGGGTGCAGTTGAAGTACAGGCCGGTCCCACCTGAGATGTAACACAATAGGGTCAGGCAGCTGTTCCTACGGGCTTGAATGTGACGCGGTTCAGGAATTGCCATCCGTGAGAGTGCTCACTTTGCGAGAAATGCGAGGTGCTCCCTATCAAGATGTATCGTTAGCGGGGGGCAGTCGCCTATTAGGCCTGATGGACCGGTTCGCGGAAGAAGTTGGCGGCTTTCAGGAATGTGCGCATGGAGGCGGGGAGCTGCGCGGCCGTGGCCAGGACGACGCCGAGGAGGTCTTTTGCCGCACGGCGATTGGCGGATTGGCGTTCGCGTCGACGATCAAAGGCCTCTGCTCTGCGGAGAATATACTCTTCCGTGAGATAGCCGGTTCGTAAAGTCAAGAACGCGCTGCCCATTCCCTGCAACAGCGCATGGACGATCAGATGCATGCCGGGAATGGCCGACATGACCCCGCCGCCGACCGATGCACTTAACGGTGGGAACACATCCTCGAGTTGCATGTCCTCGACACGTTCGGCGATCAGAGCTGCGGCGAGGATTTGTCCGTACATCGTGATCAAAGCAGGAAACGACGGACGAAAGCCGTAATGGAGGACGAGCGCACGTACCAGTTTGAGATTGGCATAGGCCAGCATCAGCGCATCAAGACTCCCGTTTTGGATGACGGCGGTGCTCAGGAACGCCAACCGCGCATGATTTTTTACGATCTGGCCTGAACAGGCACGTTTCTCGTGAAGTGCGGCTTTGACTTCCTGCTGCAACCCAACACCGGACCACATCGACTCCTGTAATCGCCTCGTGACTTCTGCGGATAGGCCGCCACTGAGGAGAAAGCGTTTGGCAACGGTTTTGTATTCCTTCTGGGTCACGCTGGCATCGGACACCAGCACGCGCTGAAGCGGGTGCGAGTGTGTCCCGATGACGGACAGCACGGGTTTGATAAGCAGACCATAGATGGCACAGAGGACCAGTGTATAGAACGAGTACTCCAGACTCCAATGGAGGCGGCTGAGGCGTTCTCCGATGTCCAGCACGTTCGAAAGGGCGATCAGGCTTAGGAAGAGCAGGATACCGAGTCCGAGCAGCGCCCAGAACGAAGGTTTCCAGTGAGGAACGGGGACAGGAGGCTGGTCTATTGGATATGGCATGCAGGCAATTCCTTTGGTCTGCCTTGAGCAGTGGGACAGGCTGATGTAAGACCGTCCAGTGGAGCGTGCATGGGCAAAGACATCCTACCGAATAGAGGTATTCCATTCAAGGCCGAGAGGTGGTGTCACGGGATGGACTCAGGCCAGGTGCTTTGTTGATCAGAACCCCAAAGAGCTGTGGCTGTGGAGTTTCCCGGTGAGCGACTTCTCCTGACGCGGGAGAGAGGAAAGAGGGGTTACCGGATTCTGACTTTCTCAACCAGCTGGCGCAGTCGTTTCCGCTGGACCGGCCGCAGATTCAGGAATTCCACTCCGAAGACCTGCCCACGGACCCACCGAACGACAGCATGGTCAATGTGGATGCGCCAGCTATAGCTTGGCGGGAAGATCCACAGTTCGAGACTCATGTCGGTCCGGACAGTGGTTTCAGACTCGGCGGCACATCCTATTTTGGAAAGATCCAGGAGTGTTGCCTCCGCCTCTCCCACTTCATGATGTGAAAAGAAGAGACGGCAGTCCAATGGAATGCGAGGGGAGGTCCGTAACTCTCTTTTGTCGGTTTGGTCATCGCCGTGCATGAGCCGTCCCTGCAGCACATACCTCCGCATAAATGAATCACCTCAAGCGGTTTCCCGCTATTGATTTCGCCTTTCTTGCGCATCGGCGTGGGCTGGCCCATCACTCTCTCGTCGACGAGATCGGGCTAGGTTTCCCCTGCCTGCTTCGGTATAATCGCCCGACATATCCTGTTCACCCTGGGAGGAGATTCGAATGTCCGAAAAAGACGACAAGAAGCGCGCACTGGACTTGGCCCTGTCCCAGATCGAGAAGCAATATGGGAAGGGAGCCATCATGAAGCTGGGCGCCGAGGAGAAGGTCGATGTCCCGGCCATTTCCACCGGTTCGCTTGGTCTCGACATTGCCCTTGGGGTCGGCGGGCTTCCGCGCGGACGGGTGATTGAAATCTTCGGCCCGGAGGCGTCGGGAAAGACAACGATGACGCTGCATTGTATCGCCGAGGTGCAGAAGATTGGCGGAGTTGCCGCATTTATTGATGCCGAACACGCGTTGGACTTGACCTATGCCAAGAAGTTGGGAGTGCAGGCCGATGATCTCCTGGTGTCACAGCCCGATACAGGGGAGCAGGCACTGGAGATCGCCGAAACGTTGGTCAGAAGCGGGGCGATCGATCTGATCGTCATCGACTCGGTGGCGGCACTGACACCACGTGCCGAGATCGAGGGGGAGATGGGTGACGCCCATATGGGGCTTCAGGCACGGCTGATGTCGCAGGCCCTGAGAAAGCTCACGGGGGCGATCTCGAAATCGCTGACGACGGTCATCTTCATCAATCAAATTCGCATGAAGCTCGGTGTGATGTTCGGCAATCCCGAGACGACGACCGGCGGGAACGCGCTCAAGTTTTACTCCTCCGTCCGCTTGGATATTCGACGGGTTGAATCCATCAAGGAAGGGCAGGAGGTGATGGGGAGCCGGGTCCGCGTGAAGGTGGTCAAGAACAAAATGGCACCGCCGTTTCGTCAGGCGGAGTTCGACATCATGTTTGCCGAGGGGATTTCCAAAACCGGCGAGCTCGTGGATATGGGGGTCGACAAAAAGATCATTGATAAGTCCGGTGCCTGGTACTCCTATAACGGCGAACGAATCGGTCAGGGACGCGACGCGGCTCGAGAGTTTCTCAAGACCAATGTCGCCGCCGCTCGCGAGGTGGAACAAAAACTGCGGGAGGTGGCTGGCGTTCCCGCACGAGGTGAGAAGAAGGCCGAGACCAAAGCTGAGACTAAAGAGGACAAACCGGTTGCGCGAAGTGAGGAAAAGCGGGCGCATCGGTGACGGGCGAAAGGCGCCGGCTCGCCTTCGTGCTTCACCCACAAGCCAGGATGAGGGGGTCCGGCTCGCAGTTCGTTTTTTGGCGCAGCGAGATCGGACTGCTGCTCAAGTCGAACGGTTTCTCCTGTCACGAGGGGTGACCTCTCCCCACATTGAACAGGCCATTTGCCGCCTGGCGGACCTCCGGTACCTTGACGACCTTGCCTATGCCCAGCGATGGGTGGAGAAGCGCCTGGCTACCAAGCCGATGGGCCAAGAACGCCTCAAGGCGGAATTACAGGCCAAGGGAATTTCGGATGGCTTAGCTGAGCGGGTTCTCACCGAAGTCTTTCAGCAGAACGGCGAGGAGGCCGTGGCGCGCCGGGCCTTACAGGCCATGTCCCACCAGGGGAAGCGGTTGGCCTCAGGGCACATGGCGCGATTCCTCCATCAGCGGGGTTTCAGTGATGAGGTGATCGATCGTATGATGACGGAGTTCAAGAGAAGTGAGGATGTTCTCCATGAAGACGAATAGTGCAACCGAGCTGCGGCGGGCCTTTATCCGGTATTTTGAAGAGCACGGACATCAGGCGGTGCCGAGCGCCTCGCTTTTGCCGCAAGCCGATCCGACCTTGCTGTTTACCAATGCCGGGATGAATCAGTTCAAGCGGGTGTTCCTTGGGGAAGACACACGCGTCTATACGCGGGCGGTGTCGGTGCAGAAGTGTTTGCGTGCGGGGGGGAAGCATAACGATCTTGAGAATGTCGGGTATACCAGGCGCCATCACACCTTCTTTGAGATGTTGGGGAACTTCTCGTTCGGAGATTATTTCAAAGAAGACGCGATTGTGTTTGGGTGGGAGTTTCTGACGCACACAGTCGGACTCACCAAAGATCGGCTTTGGGTGACGATTTTTCGAGAAGACGATGCAGCGGATCGGCTGTGGAGAAAGATCGGCGTGCCAGCCTCCCGCATCGTTCGGTGTGGCGAACAAGACAATTTCTGGCAGATGGCGGACACCGGCCCCTGCGGCCCCTGTTCCGAGATCCATTTCGATCAAGGCGCGGTTGTTCCAGGCGATGATCGGCCGAACGGCGAGGGCGACCGAGTCATTGAGATCTGGAATCTGGTCTTCATGCAGTACAACCGTGATGTGTCAGGCGCCCTCCATCCGCTCCCTAAGCCAAGTATCGATACCGGGATGGGGCTGGAACGGCTGGCCGCGGTGGCTCAGGGAGTCCATAGCAATTATGACAGCGATCTCTTTACCCCGTTGCTGACGGCGATTGCCGAACGGGCCGGCATGGAGTACGGCAAGAAAGACGTTTCAGATCGTTCCATGCGAGTGATCGCCGATCATTTGCGCGCCGTGACATTTTTGATGACCGATGGGGTGTTGCCGTCGAATGAGGGGCGTGGGTATGTGTTGCGAAGAATCCTGCGTCGGGCGGCCAGGCATGGCCGGCTGCTCGGGATCGTGGAACCGTTTCTCCATGAGTTGACCGCATCGGTGGTGAGCCAGATGGGCGGTGCCTATACGGAAATTACCCGTGCGGCCGACACGATTACCGAAGCCACCCGCGGGGAAGAGGAGCGGTTTATTGCGACGCTGGACCAGGGGTTGCCGATCTTGAATGAAATGATCGAGAAGACGCAAGCCGCAGGGCAATCGGTTTTGACTGGTGGGGATGTCTTCAAACTCTACGATACCTACGGGTTCCCGATGGATCTCATGGCCGAGGCCTGTCGCGAACAGGGCATGACCATCGATGAGCCGGGGTTTGATGCGGCGATAGAGGAACAGCGGACTCGCGCGCGGAAAACCGGCGGGTTTGAGCAAGATACGGCTCGTCCGGCCGTTGCGGAGTTAGCGCAGCGGATCGGTGCCACACAATTTATCGGCTATGATCGACTGGAAAGTGATGCACTGCTCCGCGCGATTCTCAAGGGCGAGCAGTTGGTGAAGGAAGCGAGGGAAGGGGACGAGGTTGAGGTGGCGCTTGATGCCACACCATTTTATCCCGAAGGCGGAGGGCAAGTCGGAGACCGGGGAACTTTGTCTGGGCCGGAAGGGTTGATGGACATCACGGAGACCACGAGGCCTGCGCCGATGCTGATCCTTCACAAAGGGACCGTTCGCCAAGGGCGCATCCGTGAAGGCGAGCGTCTGCATCTGACGGTGAATGCCTCCACGCGCCAGGATGCGGCGCGCAATCACACAGCGACACATCTGGTCCATGCAGCCCTTCGCGATCTGCTCGGCCTCCATGTGAAACAGTACGGGTCATTAGTCGGGCCGAATCGGCTTCGGTTTGATTTCGCCCATTTCCGGCCCTTGTCCTCTCGTGATATCGATGAGATTGAATCGACGGTGAACGAGGAAATCAGAAAGAACGAGGCGGTGTCTACCGAGGTGATGAGTATTCAGGATGCCGTGGCCAAAGGCGCATTGGCATTCTTCGGTGACAAGTATGGCGAGCAGGTTCGTGTGGTATCGGTTGAGTCCTTCAGTAAAGAGCTCTGTGGCGGGACGCATTGCCGGCAGACCGGTGAGATCGGACTCTTTCGGATTCTCTCCGAGACCGGCGTGGCGGCCGGTGTGCGACGACTTGAGGCCCAAACCGGGAGCGGCGCGTACAACCAGATCAAGACATTGGAGTCTGAGGTTCGACAGTTATCTGATCTTCTGAAAGTGGGGCAGTCGGAGATTGTCGTACGAACGAGGAAGCTGCTGACACAGCTCAAAGACAAGGAGCGTGAACTGGAAGACGTGAAGCTCAAGATGGCCGGGGGTGCAGCTGCTGCCTCTACGCTCAAGACCATTGCCGGTGTGTCGGTTCATGTGCAACGGACTGATGGATTGGACGGGACGGCGATGCGGACACTGGCCGACCAGTTGCGGGATAAGATGAAGAGCGGTGTGATCGCGCTTGGTGCGGAAGTCGAAGCCGGGAAAGTCTCATTGCTCGTGGTCGTGACCAAAGATCTGATCGGTCGCCTCAAGGCGGGTGACCTTATTAAGCCGATGGCGGTCGAGGTCGGCGGGACGGGCGGTGGCCGTCCGGAGATGGCTCAAGCGGGAGGAAAAGATGCCTCACGTCTTGATGCGGCGCTTGAAAAGGTTTTTAGCCTGGTCGAAACTGTGCTCCAGCGGTAAACTGTCATGGCAACCAGGATCCTAGCCCTCGATTACGGGACCAAGCGGATCGGAGTAGCGCTCAGCGATGAGCTTGGGTGGACGGCTCAACCGCTTGAAACGCTCGAACGGAGGACGCTGGATCGAGATTTCGCACATATTCAACAGCTGGTGAACGCGCACGATGTCCGAGAAGTTGTGATCGGACTTCCGTTACGACTCAATGGTGAAGAAGGACCGGCGGTTCAGGCCGTTCATCTGTTCGTCGACCGGCTCGGTGAGGTGTTGTCGGTTCCCATCGTCATGTGGGACGAGCGGATGACGACTCGATCGGCGGAAGAGCTCTTGATCGCCGCCGATGTCAGTCGAAAAAAGCGAAAGGGAGTCGTCGATCGTGTCGCCGCGGCAATTCTTTTGCAGAGCTATCTCGAAGCCAACACGGCTTCCACGAGCTCTGGCGAGGAACATCGCTCGGCACACGAGACAGAGGAAGCGTGGGTAGAGTCGTCGTTGATCGACCAATCGCATGATGGTTCGTGGGATCTTCATCACCGCCGTCACTCTCGTCGTGCTCGTCGGGGTGGTCGGCTATCTAATGATCCGATGGGCTGAAGCGCCCGTCCTGTCCGAGGCCGATCATCCTCCTGAGAAGATTGTGGTCATCCCTGATGGGGCCACATTCAACCAAGCTGCGACCCTCCTTGAACGGGAGCAATTGATCAGGAGTCGACTGGCGTTTCTCCTGTTGGGGAAATTCCAGGAGGCGGACCGTAAGATTCATCCTGGAGAATATGCGCTCCATGCCGCGATGCCGCCGGCAGAGATTCTGTCGAGGTTTCTGGCCGGTCGCGTGGTCTTGCATCCCATCACAATTCCTGAAGGCTATGCCATGAGTCAGATTGCGGATGTCCTTGAGGAGCAGCACATCACCGCTCGCGAGGAGTTTCTCAGACTGGCATCGGACAAGTCATTTATGAAGACGTTGGGCATTGAGGCAGGCTCGGTAGAGGGCTACCTCTACCCCGACACCTACCGGTTTGCGAAGCCGACGGCGGCGAAAGACGTGATCAGGGCGATGGTGGAACAGTTCGATCATATCATGACGCAAGAGTTGAAAGTGCGAGCCAAAGAGATCAACCTCACGGTCCATCAAGTCTTGACTCTCGCTTCGGTGATTGAAAAAGAAACTGGGGCAGGCAATGAACGCCCACAGATTTCAGCTGTGTTTCACAATCGATTGAAGAAAAATATTCCGCTCCAGAGTGATCCGACGGTCATTTATGGACTGCCGAATTTCGACGGGAATCTGCATAAGAAGGACCTTTCCCATCCCAGTCCCTACAATACCTATCGGTGGGCGGGATTGCCGCCTGGTCCGATTGCCAGTCCTGGGGCGGACGCGATCCGTGCGGCCCTGTATCCTGTCCCATCCGCGTACCTGTATTTCGTATCTCGAAACGATGGGACCCATCAATTTTCCTCCACCTTGGTCGAACACAACAAGGCGGTGGAACGGTACCAAAAACGTCCGTTCCGAAAAGAACGGCATTCGCAGACATTCATGGTTCCGAAGAGCCATGCGATCCATCACGAAGAAGGAGTCTCGTAGCGTATGTCCCGTTGGAATCTTCCTACACTGATTGATCATACCGTCTTGAGGCCGGAGGCGACGAAGCACGATGTGCTTCGGCTGTGCGAAGAGGCGAAGACTCATGGGTTTACCGTCATATTTGTCCCGCCTTGTTACGTCGATGAAGCAGCCGCGGCAATCGCGGGTACACACATTCAGCTTGGGATCCCGATCGGATTTCCACTGGGTGGCCACACGACGAACACCAAAGTCGCTGAAGCGGTCGAGGCGGTTTCCCGTGGAGCCCGGGTGTTGGATATGGTGCTGAACGTCAGCCGACTGAAATCCGGTGACCATGACGCTGTACGGACGGATATTGCTGAAGTCGTGAAGGCGACACCCGGGGTCGAACACAAGGTCATTCTTGAAACCTGCTATCTGACTCAGGATGAAAAGCGAGCCGCTTGTCATCTCGCCGTGGAGGCTGGAGCAGAGTATGTGAAGACCTCGACGGGGTTCGGTGCTGCTGGAGCGACTGTGGTAGATGTGCGTTTACTGAAAGAGACGGTGGCGGGAATGGCCAAGGTTAAGGCC
>JAHBWO010000089.1 GCA_019636945.1 Nitrospira sp.
GAGAAGAAAACGTTGACCGGTCACAAGGGCTGGGTCCGTAATCTTGTCGTCTCCCCAGACGGAAAAGTTTTGGTCAGCGCAAGCGACGACCAAACCATCAAGTTTTGGGATCTGTCCACCGGCCGAAACTTCCGAACCCTCAAAGGCCACAGTGGACCGGTTCGCGGGTTGGCCTTCTCTCCCGACGGCACGCGCCTCGCCAGCGCGTCCTGGGATCGAACGGTGAAGCTATGGGAAGGGGGAGCAAAACCAACCGAGTAACTGACCGCATCACTTCGGCGCGATTTCGTAGACGAGCGTCACCGTCGCTTCGATCTTCAGTTCGCCGGATGAAATCGGCACATCGCCGGCGCTGGCTTCCATGGCCATACGTGCCATCGGCAGAGGAGGTCGGATCATCTGGCCTCCTTCCGTGACCGAGAGAACCCGCACAAGCTTTACATGAAGTACTTCACTCAGCACCGATGCCTTCTCACGGGCCTTGGCCGCCGCCTGTTTCAAGGCACTGAGCCGTACCGATTGTTCTTCACGTAACCCCCAGTGCAGCCCCTGAAAGCTGTTCGCCCCGGCCTTTAAGACTTCTTCGATCACCGTGCCGACCTTGTCCAGAGCACGGATTTCCACAGTCACCATGTTACTTACCACATAGCCGATGACTTCCGGGGATGCAGGTGAGACATCCGTAGGACGGTTCGATGGCGGTCGATATTGCGGCGACACGGTAAAAGAGGACGTCTGGACTCGCTCCTTCTCAATCTGTAGATCCCGCAGCCGGTCCATGACTTTGCTCATAACCATACTGTTCCGCTTTTGTGCGTCGGCGAGGGACTTACTGGCAGTCTCCAAACCGAACATGACAAAGGCCGTATCCGGCGCATGCGGGACAATCCCGGTTTCGCTGACGGTAAGGGTTGATGTCGCAGGCCCTGTCTCATCATGAGCCAGCGTCACGACCGGAACCGCCAAGAGGATCAACAGCCAAAGACTCCGCATGGCCCGCCTCCTTATCATCAATAACCACCTCGCCCTTCCCATAGCTCCACACCAGCAGACACAGCATAGTCCCGCTACAACAGTGACGCAAGAAATGCTCCCTCATCGCCACTTGACCCAGCTGAACACATACGGCATCCTCTCACTCAATCACGCAGCAGAAGCTCTCTCATGGCCATGACTTCAACCATGCTCCCATTTGGAACCACAGCACCGCCGTTCGGTTTACAGGACGTCGTAACCGGACAACGCTACTCGCTTAACTCGTTCACTGCAAAGACAGGGCTACTCGTGATGTTCATCTGCCGGCACTGTCCCTATGTGGTACATGTCGAACATGAGCTGGCCAGACTCGGATATGACTATCAGGAGACGAATTTGGGAATCATCGCCATCAGTAGCAATGATCCCATCAACTATCCCGATGATGCACCACCGAGACTCAAGGAAATGGCCGTACGTCTGGGTTTTACCTTTCCATTCTGTCACGACGAGACCCAGGATGTCGCGAAAGCTTATCGCGCCGCCTGTACTCCAGAATTCTATCTTTTTGATCGAGATCGCCGTCTGGCCTACCATGGACAACTCGATGACAGCCGCCCCGGCAACAACAAGCCGGTCACAGGTCATGATCTCCGCGCAGCCATCCAAGCCGTGCTGACCGGAAAGCCCGTCGATAGTAATCAGAAACCCAGCATCGGTTGCAGCATCAAGTGGAAGCCGGGTCATGCTCCGCCTTATGCTTGAGAGGCGATTAAAAAAGAGCCCCTCAACATCGCCTGCAAATTCTGGAAGCCTGTTCCGCTCGCAAGGCCCAACCCCGCCGAGGATCCATCTGTCCACCTGACATGAAAACGGTCACGCAAAGACCTCTGGTATCTCAGCCGCTATGGAACCTAAAGAATTCCAACCGGTTGCCAAAAATCCTGTCGTCGAAATGAGAAGTGGCACGAGAATTCACATTCCACACCTTCTGTGGATAGCCCTGTGCACAAAGTGCAGAATTCCATAAAAGACGGTGCAAATGGCGTGTGGATTTATCAAATCGCCTATTTTTTAGGCATCCGCTTCATCTTGGCATCACCACAAGTAATAGTGGCAACATCCTGAGTTCATTGCGTTATTACATATTCCTAGAAATAAAGCTTGACACAATTTAGACGATCTACGCCAATCCTGGCGTTCATGTCACCAATCCCATGGTTATCCACAGGTTCAACACATTTCTGGGGATGACGGCTCTCAGCAGCAGGAGCGAGGTTTCATTTCTGTCAAGGGGCGGGAAGACAAAAAGATGGTTCCAGCGAGTAAAAAAAGAGATCTAGGGACCAATTCCTCAAACCAGAGCCGAATGGCTGACGCGATCCTCGATTTGGAATCGTCATCTACGATCCACTGTACCCATCCACACCGTGCCTCCCCTAACTATCTCAATGTTTTTCGTGGCCCTGTCCATTCCCCCGCCACTTGAGAAACGGCATCGACAATTGAGCAGCCTTTACAATGTTCCGACCCATGCACTCCCTCGAAGGACAAGGAGTGCACGGAATGTCAGGGAGCCTCCCGAACCGCTATTCGTAAGAATGCCTCCCTGACGCCTCGCCGATCAACGGAACACTAGCCAACCTGGATCTCAATGGCTTTCGGCTTCGCCTTCACCGCTTTCGGGAGATGCACCTGAAGCATGCCGTCATTAAAGTCGGCCGTCACCTTGCCGCCATCCGCATCCTCAGGAAGCGAGAAGCTGCGCACGAAGCTCCCGTAGGCGCGTTCGACCCGGTGATACTTCTTGCTCTTTTCTTCCTTCTCGAATTTCCGCTCGCCGGAAATCGCCAGGACATCGTTCTCGACCGTGAGACGCACGTCCTCTTTCTTCATATCAGGCAATTCGGCTTTGATCAGGTATTCCTTCTCATCTTCAATAATATCCACCAGCGGCGACCATTGAGTCACCGTCAGGGCTTCCTTTCCTCCGTCGCCCGTCGCCTCCCGACCGGCAAACAGCGTCGCCAAACGGCTTTCCAGTTCATCCCGATCCTTGAACGGATTCCACCGAGTTCTGCTCATAGGATCCCAGCGTAAGATGGTATTCATGGCCTCATCTCCTTTGTTGTCATCACAACATTCGACATCTCTGATTGGTCGATTCCGGTCACTGAATCTTTTTCCCCACCTTGGCCGATGAAGCCTTGTGGTACCACTGATCCGCCCACTTCATCAGCTCACGCTTTTTATCGCCATACCGTTCTTGTGCTTTGGCGACAAATCGGTCGTAGTTCCCTCCAATCGCCTGCAGATCATTGTCCGTAAACTTGCCCCACTTTTCTTTCAGTTCGCCTTTGAACTGCATCCATCTCCCTTTGAGTTGTTCAGCATTCATCGCTTTGTCCTCCTTGTTGATGATCGAACTTGAGGCAGGGGCCGATCGTCATGGTGAAACCCCTCAGACGACCCATCACCCCTCAGTCAAACCGTTCGACTGGTGCGCCCCACGAACAAGTGAATCGCTAGCACCGCTAGCAGCCCGGCTAAGACCAGAATCCACGAAACCTGAACCACGACCGTCGAGATCCCGACGAGATTCAGCGCGCCGGCGATCAAGCCAACCACCAGAAACATTACTCAGAAGTCAGCAATTAAGACAACGCCTGTCAGTGCGCAGCGCTATAAAACAAGGTCTTTTCGCATCAATTTGTTGTTCAAGTTACTGTCTTCTGAGTAATGCATAGTAGAGCATGGTTACTCCCCTTTTGATGGAATGCGGATGTGAGTCGAGTAGTCCCCTGCAGCACGGCCGGCGTCCTGGCCGCCTCCATCAGCAGGCCATCACACCGAACCAGCAACGAGTCAGAGAGACGGTGATGTAAACGCGGCGGAGACTGGGGAATCGGTCACGCTGAGAAGGGTCAGGAAGCGCGAGAGATGGGACAGCCAGCGGGGCTTCACACCTGACACCTTCACCCTGGGCGCAATGGAGATAGGAGTCAAGCGATATATATTGTGGAGAAACCGAGACGTGTTCGGACAGATGTTTTTTGAAGCGACCGGCAGGTCGCGACCCCAAGCGGACGTCCATGACCGACCGCTACCAGAAAGGGGGCTTATGCCGATCTGCATAAGAACCCGTGATAGATGGTCAAGTGGTCTCAACTCATTGAAGCAATAACGGTTTTGGCGTATTGTTCGCGAATGATAGCGGCTTCTTATACGAACAGAACATGGCAGATCCGGCTGTTATGCGGATCCGCCTAAACACTGTTAGACCTCTACTGTACATATGAAGATCGACTATCCGCGCCATGCAGCATCAAGGCTCCACGCCCAGCTTCTTGAGCAACGCGCCACCTTCCTGAATACGATTGTGGCTAGTGAAGCAGAGGTTGAAGAGTTTCGCCGACACAAATCACGCGTCGAACCCATTCCTAGCCTTGCGGATCTGGAGGCCTTACTTGACGTTGCGTTTTTTTCCAGCCTGACCCAGGAGGAGAGAAAGTCCGTTGTCTTTTCTCTCCTATATTGCGACCCTACTTTGGCGGTCGAGTCGAAGTGGCCCGTCGTTCGTTTCGCGTCTGATCTTCCATTTTCAGTTGAACAAATTCGAAAGCTTTCGCCTGCAACTGATCCACAAGCGATCGACATTGGCGTCTACCCATCGAACGGTGAACTCGCAATCTGGGGAACAGTCTATCTTCGCCGCTCTCAGCCAGGCCAACGAAGCTTTCCGCCCGGCCTTAGCTTCGTCTCGCACCAAGTCGGTGTAGTAACAGTCCGCGACGGGTTACAAGACCTACTTACCTTTAGTCATGGGCAACTCACTTTCACGGAGACTCACGCCACCTTCGATTCCTTAGGGCTCCGTCAACTGGTGGGAAAGGCGTTCCACGAAGACCGATCATTTCCGGATCGGTACACTAGCGCGGCCAAGATCATTGACATGGCCTGCGTCGCACTCAATGGCGGTGTTGGCGCAACGGTTCTTGTCGTTCCAAAAGGCATGACGCCAAAAGCATTAGATCAAGCAAAGTACGGTGTGCATGAATCTACTCGCGAAACTTTGGCAGCGGCACTCGCAGACAGCAATCAAATTGATCTTGTTCGGTCGGTAGCTCAACTTGCATTCATAGACGGGGCGCTCGTTGTCGATGAGTTTGGTATGTTGCTTGGTGCTGGAACGATGATTCGCACTGAGCAGACCCCAGACTTTGCGATAGCTCTCATAGATCCTGCTGCGCCCTCTGTCCCCCACACTCAGATTGCCCTTTCCTCCTTCAGCGGGGGCGCTCGGCATCGCTCTGCTCTAGTTTTCTGTTACATGAATCCCGGCGCACTTGCATTGGTCGTTTCTCATGATGGCGTAATGTCAGTCCTTGTACGTCCCACCCAAGAAGATAGAGTCTTGGTATTCCGCCCATTTCGAAAAGGCGCACCTCTCTCGATATGAAGAGGTCTAACCGTATCAAACGTTAATGCGACAGAGATGACGACTGCTTTACGGCGGTGCGATCTCGACGCCAAATTTCCGCTCCTGGCCGTTCTACGACCGTCGGTGGTCGACCCAAAGCAGAAGTACATGACCGACCGCTACCAGGGAGTCAGGACGCACATCGCATCTGCAGGTGTCGATACTTCACGAGAGCCCGGGCTGAGGCACGAAACGGGAATTTCCCGATCCACTGTGCGGAGCCGGTCACTCGCTATTCGCGTAAGAGATGAAACCCACGACCAGGAACATGAGTGCCATGAACGCGAACGTTATGAGGATGCTAACCATGTCTATGCCTTTCGATCGAGCCAAGAATGCGTATGGGAAGATACAACTGCGCATCAGTCGTCTCACCATCTCAAACGAGCCCGTCCTCCCGATCCTGTTTCGCGTTGACCGTCATCGCCTCTTCCTTCCCACGTGCGGTGCACTTCGCGTAGCTGCTCGTGGCCGTCTGTCTTGGTCATCACCCACTGCACGTCGTCAGGGATTGAGACGATCTTGAGTTCGGCCGCATGCCCATTGGCTGTTTCCCGAAACTCTTCACGCACACGAACCAGCTTGTCCTCGTCTCGTGGAATGAGCTTCCCGCACTGATTCAGACTCGGTTCCCGCGCTGTGGCTGGCGCAGGCCAATACGCACATCGATCGGTCTCCTGCAGAGCCTCCCGCCCCTCTCGACGACACAACGAACCCCGCGTTTTCAGGTGAGAGGGCAGCGACGGTCACTCTGGTGTAACAACGGCGGAGACTGGGAAATCGGTCACGCTGGGAAGGGTCAGGAAGCGCGAGAGATAGGACAGCCAGCGAGGCTTCACACCTGACACCTTCACCCTGGGCGCAATGAGGGCAGGAGTCAAGCGCTATATATTGAGTAGAAACTGAGATGTGTTCAGGCAGATGCTGCCGGAGGCACCGGCAGCTATCGACCTAAAGCAGAAGCACCTGACCGACCGCTACAGTATGGTCCACTCGAAGACGGTACCGAAACCAACGCGACACTCCCATCGAAACCGAACCATACATCTGTTGTCGATTGCTCGCTGGCCACCGCTCGTCCTCGAGCATCTGCCCGGGGTAACTGGAATATATTCATCGCATCCTTCCTTCTAAATCCCATCGCCTGAGATCAGACACGACGATAGTGGTTTGAAATTGGTGGCAACAGTGGTGATCTGGCTATCCCCCCTCGGATTACCGGTGGGCCACCTTCTGAACTGATCATTCCAAATGAAGTCAGCAACCAGACCACACATCTGCTGAGCCTTCTGGTGAATCAGATTTGATTCACCCTACGTATCGCTTTCGATACAGGCGACTGTGATCAGGAGATGGACTGCTAGATACATGCTTGCTCGGCAACACGTCCAACGCTGAAATTGCAGGAGATTGAGGCTGACATCCGATGCCTCAACAATCCCATTGCATGCTGGCATCTAGCTTGCTGTGGACCAATACAGCATCGCACAAGAGCAGGTCTAGCAGATGAACGACTCGTGTCGGTCTCATGGTCATGGAAAGGAGGTTCTGGGAGGACGATCTGCTTGTGAGATAGTAAGGACAATCCAAGCACTGCAATGGGCTAAAGTGGCTGGGTTTGTCGTGCATGTTTCTGGAGAGCCGACAACGTGTTATATGGGCAGAAAGTGGCAGATCCAGCTCGTATCCGGATCGGCCTAAACATTGTTAGCCATCAAATATGAGAATGGAAAGCCCCAGGGTAGTGGCAGTTGTGGCTTCGTGTTGCACGAGCAGAAAGACGTAGGGAACAACGCAGGTTGGAGTTTGGCCATCAATGCAAATAGGAGTACATCATGGCAGTATTCACAGTCGATCAGAATCGTTTTCAGGCGGCAGGCAACGTCCAGGAGAACGCTGAGAAACATAGGCGGTCAGTGGCAAATCACGTGGTGGCAAATGTTCGGCCGCCACAACCAGACAACGGAGATTTCGCGCAGGTAGACAAGCGGGGCAGCTTCAGCAAGGGCTTGAAGCACGACCCAACTACAGGGTTGGTCGATCCGGCCGCGTTCACGGAGTTCGCAAATGCTCTCTCCAGCAATCGCCTGGCGGTATTTGCCGCCATCGAGGGCATCAATAATGTGCATCTCGGCTTCGGCGCCAATACGCGCAAATGGGTCAATCCGGTCGCGGGCCGCGCATTTGCGGTGGTCGGCGGTGATCCACAGCAGTTTGCCATGCCGGCCGCGCCAAGTTTTGGTAGCGATGAGCTGACGTTCGAGATGGCCGAGAACTACTGGATGGCCACACTACGCGACGTGCCTTTCTCCGAATACGCGTCAAACCCAATTGCACAACAAGCCGCGCTCGAACTTACCCAGCTACGGAATGACGCAGTCGCCGAGCGCATGGACATCGCACGACGTCCAGACCTGACCCCTGCTCAACGAAATGAAGAGCTGGCACCGACTGCAGCTGGCGCCATCACACCAGAACTGCTGTTTCGAGGATTGACACCTGGCGATCGTGTTGGCCCGTACCTATCGCAATTCTTGCTTCATCCAGTGCCCTTCGGCGTGCAGGGATTCCACCAGCGCAACAAGACTCTACGAGCCGGTCAGGACTTCATGACCCTCTGGAACGAGTGGCTCGCCGTTCAGAACGGCGCGCAGCGCGATTTCGTGCCCAGCCATTTCGACGATGAATTGCACTATATACGTAATGGCCGCGATTTGTCGCAATGGGTACACATCGATGTGCTGTTCCAAGGCTACTTCAATGCGTGCCTAATGTTGCTTCAGGGTGGCGGTGCTGCCTCCTCCGTGGGTGGTGCCATCGGCACAAAGCCGTCTATGGTAAGCCCATATTCTTCAGCTGGGTTGAAGCAGGAGGGGTTCGGTACGCTCGGCGCCCCGGGCCACATCGGCATGATGTGCGAAGTAGCGGCGCTGGCACTCAAGGCCGTATGGTTCCAGAAATGGTACGTGCATCTGCGTCTGCGCCCCGAGGTTTACGCCGGACGCATCGACCTGGAGCGCCGTATGCCCGGCACTTTTGGTCTGCCCGCTAGCCTGATGAACTCGATCGCTGTGCAAGGCAACTTGTTGCGTTATGGCTCGGCCCTGCTGCCTATGGCATTTCCAGAGGGTTCGCCGATGCATCCCGCCTACGGCGCGGGACACGCTACCGTGGCTGGCGCTTGCGTAACCATTTTGAAGGCGCTCTTCGATGTGAGCGGTGCATTCCCGAACCCGGTGGACATGACGGTGGATCAGACTGGTCACGAGACCCTCATGGCCTATACCGGGGGGCCGCTGACGATCGAAGGCGAATTGAATAAACTCGCCTCGAATATCGCAATCGGACGCAACATCGCTGGCGTGCACTGGCGATCCGACGGGACCTACTCGCTGCAGCTCGGCGAGCAGGTGGCCATCAAGCTGCTCGAAGCCTATGCGCGCAGCTATGCAGAACTGTCCCCTGGCACCTTAGCATTCCGGTTCACCAAGTTTGATGGAACCCAACAGGACGTCAGTGCGTAACCACAAGACTTGATGATTAACAACAGCATGCAGCGGATGGCGCTACGCGCCGCCGCCGCATGCTGAGCGTTAATGAAACAGAGCTGAGGGCCGGTTTCTGACGGGGCGATCTCGGTGCCGAACTGCCGCTCGTGGCCGTCTTCGACCATCGGTCTCCGACCCAACGCAGAAGTACACGGTGTCATTTGACCTGATCTGATCGAATATTCCGCTATCCCGGCTTCTCCCCAATCCGCTGCTGCTGCCGGTCTCACTGTCTTCAGTGACATCCGGAATTGTTTGGGGCGGTGATGGGGTAGGTATGGGCGGAGGTTCGAGCCTGAGCGTAACGGTTACGATGTGCCTTGTTCGACCAACTTATTCTCGATCGTGACGCCCATTCGTTCTATCAGCCGAGTGAGTAAGGTGAAATGGGCACGCGAGTCAGTCGCAACGGCCAGCTGTTCAGCCGTCGCCAGTTGTATTGTATATACCAGTGAGGCGGAGGTTTTCAGGAGGGCCAGGCCATAGTCGAAGAGATCCGCTTCTCGGCCGATGAGCCGTCGCCGGCTGAGTTGACGGATCCCGGCCACCGTAAAGGGAGTCGTCTCGAATGAGATATCTTTCAAGCGACCCATCAAGGGCTGCTCGGCATGGCCATCGTGGTGACGCCCAGTGATGTCCGTGCCGTCGAACAGACCGCGTTGGAATCGGCGATTCTCCACCAGCGCGCGATGAAAGAGCCCACGCCACGTTGAATCGGTGAGATCACGATCCACGGCGATGCAGGTGTCCGGCGTGAGCGGTCCACTGACGTTGTACCCCTGCACCAGTCGCTTGCCGGCCAGAAGGTCGGGGAAGGCATCGCCCATCCGTTCGGGAAAGGCCGTGGTCCCGCAGAACGGACTGACTTGTATGGCCATATAGTCCCGGAAATGCACCTGCTGATACCGCTCCAGCAGCCACTGCAAGGTACGCTCGTGGCACAGATGGAACGGATAAAATAGGACGCCGGATCGTGTCATGCCAGTGATGCAGCATAGCTCCTCTGCAACCGTATCGGCAAGCTGTCGTCCCACGCTCCTGAGGCATGATGACAAAAGGCACCGCCTTGCCTATACTTTTCGGGTGAAAAGATTTCGAGGGAATTCCCAGAAGAACGAACTGCTGAAAGCAGGTCGGGGCGTTTCCTTTGAGGATGTGGTATTGGCCATCGAAACTGGTGGGTTGCTGGATGTTGTAGGACATCCCAATCCCACTCGGTATCCGAACCAAGGCCTCTTTGTCGTGGCCGTGAGTTCCTCTGTGTATCTCGTGCCAAATATTGAGGAAGTGGACTACGTGTTTCTGAAGACGATAATTCCGAGCCGCAAAGCCACGCGAGAGTATGGAATGAGGGGAAAGCTATGAAAACTCGTGATCGCTATGAGAAACAAGTTCTGTCGGCGTTCGAGGCCGGTAAGCTAAAATCCACGGTGACGTCCGAGGCGGCATTGCGTCGATATCGCGAGTATGCTCGTGCGACCCTCAGCAAAAACAAGCGGGCCAATATTCGACTCTCCACCCCTGACCTTTCTGAAATCCAAGCGCGTGCTGCGGAAGAAGGCATTCCCTATCAAACGCTGATTGCGAGCGTCTTGCATAAGTTTGTGGCAGGCCGCTTTGCAGAAAAGCCATCGCGCCTCACGACGCGCGCCAGCAGACGCGGCAAGAAGCGCCGAGCGGCGTAACGCTGCGCACAGATTACGCCGTAAAAAAGGAGAGTCCAGCTGTTGCTTGAGGCTTGGTCATGTGGCGAAACAGTGCAAGGTAAAAACGGTCTCTTGTTTCACCTTGTGCCGAAATGGGTTCGGCCATGGAGCATCATAATTTGACCACCAAGTGCATTGGAACTGTAGGGTAATGGGTTGAGACAAGAAACAAGATCTGACGCTGATTTCATCTCACAATAACCAGTGGGTCATTGCGCACCAAGCTGCGGGGGAAGTAGAAGAGTAACACCTTGCGCCCGCATGAAGGAGGCATCCCATGGATAATGATCCCCCCTCTGCCCTCTATGCCCTGGGTGCGACGTTCCTGTATTTCCTTCCAACCTTTCTCGCCCTCGCACGAGGCCACCCCAACTCCTTCCTACTTGCGATCGTGAATCTCTCGCTCGGATGGACCGTAATAGGCTGGGTGGGCGCGTTGGTCTGGTCGCTCAGGAAGCAACCTCGGGGACGGGAATCTTGACTGAGCGCAAGGTCAAAGTGGCAGCAGCCTCCAAGGGAAAGACGGTGAAGGATTTTCTGATGGCGAAGTAGAAAAGGGATCGAGCGTTGCGATCTTAACAAGCTGTCTACACCCACACTTCCGACTGATAACCGCTTTCAGACGGTTCGATCTTGGCACTGAACTTCCGCTCGTGGCCGTTTCTGCGGCCGTCGACACCCGACCCCAAGTGGACCTACACGACTGACCGCTATCAGAAGGATGGGCTTGCACCGATCCACATAAGAATCCGTTATACATGGCCCCACCGTCGCAACTTATTGAAACGATAATGGTTATGGCGTATTGTTCGCGAATTATAGCGGCGTCTTGTGCGTGCAGACAGGAAATGGTAGATCCGGCTCTTATGCGGATCGGTCTAAACATTGTTCGGGCGTATGGGTCGTGACGAAGAGCAGTTGGGTGGTCCTGGCAGAACAGCTCGAGCATCTCAACGACGGAACAGGAGAGCCTGGTGACGGCCGAAGCCTACTTCCATGGGCGGGCTACCGGAGCAGTCGAATCCCCTTTCAAGGGATCCAACCAACTGTTTGCGGGCCAGCGCCTCGACGGGCAAATCATCACTTCCGCAGCTTACGAGCACTGCACGTTCGCAAACGTCAGTTTCAAGGAGGCAAGGCTAGAGAGCGGTCGCTTCGTCAACTGTGTGTTTGTGGCATGCTTCTTCCGCAAGACAGACATTCGCAGCTGCAACTTCTCCAGCTGTCGATTCATAGACTGTGAGTTTCCCGGTGCCTCATTCTCGGGGTGTGATTTCCGCTACACCCGTTTCGTCGGTTGCTACATCCCAGTTGACGACATTGAACACAACCTTCCACCAGAGCCGAACCTCCGCGAGCATCTCTCGCGAAATCTTGCGCGTGAAGCGGCCTTGCTGGGCGACCCACATGCCGCTCGCAGGTTCCGACTTCTGGAGGTGAGCGCTCGCGAGAAGAACGGTTGGGCAGCCGTCATCGGCAAAACGAAGTGGTACAGGGACCACTATGATGTCCGCGCCCGACTCGCCACCTTGCTTCGTCTGGTTGGTAGCATACTGAACCGAGTGCTGTTCGGATATAGTGAGCGCCTTTGGGTGCTGGTGCGGAATTTTGTTCTTGCGACTTTTTTGATATTCCCCAGCTTCTACTTCCTCAGCATCGGAGGTCTGTCGGGATCAACGTTGACCGGGACGCCCGTTCAGCAGTCTACCGTGTGGGCCGCTTTCGAGTTTAGCGTAAAGAATGCGGTCATCGGCGCTCTCGCATCGCAGATCGACGCGGTAACGTTCGCGGTAAGTACAGCTGCAGCCGTTCAGACCGTTCTGACAGCGATCTGGGCGAGCTTGGTCGCGAGTTATCTGTTCAGATGGAGTCTTCAGCGTTGAATACCCAAGAGGCAGTGTGGCTCTATGGCTCGGTGTCGCGCGGCGACGCGCATACATCGAGCGATGTCGATATTCTGGTAGTCGGTGGAGGCGATCTTCCCAGTGAAGTGTCCGAACGCTACTGCGACCGACGGCTGTCTCTTAGCCGCTACAGTTGGGACGAGTTGATTAGTATGGCGTCCTACGGCTCTCTGTTTCTGCATCACATGAAAGTAGAAGCACGGCCACTGTTCGAATCGCCCGGAGCTGAAGGGAGACTACGGAACCTTCTTACTAATCTGCCGCGCTATCAGCGGGCACGCCGAGATTTGCGCGCATTTGGACAGAGTCTGCTGGATATTTCAGCGGAGTTGCCAGATCCGTCAGATCTTCGTTTCGAACTTGCGACGTTAGCGGCTTTGATCCGTCGTATTGGCATACTCGGATCGTACCTGTTGGGCAGGCCTCGGTTCGATCGTATCGGGCCAGTAGCTGAGGTTGTGGACGCTTGGGGACTCCCCAGTTGCTTGTCTCAGGAATTCAGCGAGCTGTATCAGCACCGCCTACTTGCAGACGGTGCTGAGGGCATAAAAGCGACACCCCATGCAAGCCTGCTTGCCCTATGGATTGGACGGACAAGTTTAATGCTGAGCGCATTGGAGATACAGATCAATGCAGAGCGCCCTTTGTAAAAAGAGGATTCAGCAAGTCAGAGAGATCGCGCGCGATCCTGAGCTTGCCTACCCAGCGCGCACCAGACTGCATCGCGCGATCTTGGCCTGCACTCGCCTTGTGGCCAGTGAGACTGGATTACCGGAACCGCTGTTTCCCGGAAGGTACGAGCTGCCTGAGGTGGTTCCGGACCATCTAAGGAGAGTATGCGAGATCACTAATCATCTTCTGGATCGGTCACGTTCGTTAAGTCAACCAAGCGAGCCGCTAGATGACCGGTGGTTTGAGGGCTGGTCTGAAGTTCTCGGCTACCTCGACGACCTTGAGCGTAGCGTGTCAGCGATATGACTGATAGAACGCCAATACAGCGATGCAGCCGACCGGTTAAGCCAGTGGCTGAGTAATAATCCGTTAATGCAAAGGATTAAAGACCGCTTATGGCAGTCCAACCGCGATGCCGAACTTCCGCACATGGCCGATAGCGGTCCTTGCGGATGGTCAATCTTGCCGTTTCTCACTCGAAACTCACGACCCTATCTGACACCGAACATGAGGCCCTACCAGGCGTAGGCTTCTGGCGCGGTGCCACCAGGTCCTGGAAAGAGCTGGTCCAGTTGCTTCATGGTTTCGTTGCTCAGCGTGAGACTCAGAGCTCGCATCGCGCCATCGAGCTGTTCCATCGTGCGTGGCCCAATAATCGGCGCCGTGACGGATTTTTGATGCAGCAACCAGGCCAGGGCAACATCCGCCGGGCGTTCACCAATCCGTGCGCACAGGGCTTCATAGGCTTCTAATTTCGTCCGCGACTTCGCGATCTCTTTCTTCAGCTCTTCGTCCGCGCGGCGCCCGCTGTCGGCAGGTTGCAGCACTCCGGCTAAAAGCCCCCGCCCCAACGGACTCCAGGGAATCAGGCCGATCCCGTAGGCTTCACAAGCAGGAATGACCTCCAGCTCGATCGTGCGCTCAGTGAGGTTGTACAGACTTTGCTCCGACACCAGGCCTAGAAAATGTCGGCTGCGCGCCGTTTCCTGAGCCTGAGCCAAATGCCACCCGGCAAAGTTGCTGCTGCCCACATAGACCACCTTGCCTTCTCTAACTAACTGCTCCATCGCCTGCCAGACTTCCTCCCAGGGTGTCTCCCGATCGACATGATGCATCTGATACAGATCAATCCAGTCTGTGTGAAGCCGGCGCAGACTCGCCTCACAAGCCTGTTTGATATGGCGGGCCGAAAGGCGAGACTGGTTCGGCCACTCCCCCATCCGGCCGAATACCTTGGTGGCCAGCACCACCTTGTCCCGGCGACCGCCGCCCTGAGCAAGCCACCGGCCGATGATCTGCTCTGTCCATCCTTCACCGAGCTTCCAGCCATACACGTTGGCGGTGTCAAAAAAGTTGATACCGAGATCTAACGCTCGATCCATGATGGCGAAGCTGTCCTGCTCACTTGTCTGAGGTCCGAAATTCATCGTCCCCAGACAGAGCCGACTGACTTTGATCCCCGAGCGACCGAGATGAACGTATTGCATGGGACAAATTTTCCTCGACAGAACGCCTCACCGAGACATATCGACGTTCCTAATACCCGCGTCCCGTACTTCCTCCACGCCCCATCCGATCGAGCGGGAGCGCGTCATAGCGTTGTTTGAGGTCTGGATGCTCGCTCAGGTACTGCTTAACCGCCGCATCATCCGCAAACACCTCAGGGCTCCGTTTCCGATATTCGTCAAGCGTCAGATCATGCTTAGCCAGTACCGCAGTCAGTTTCGTATTGATCTCGTCACGCATCTTGTTCATCTGCTCGGGAGAGGGCCGCTGTCCGCCGCCATAGCCCGCTCCACCCTGAAAATAGTTCGTCATCATCTCGCCGATCTCAATGCGGGAGTTGACGAATTTCTCAACATCCGCCGGTTCCGCAGCTACGGCAATACCAGAGAACAGGAGCCCTCCTAAGACAATCACAATGGCCTGAGATCGAACATTCATCACGCTACTCCCTTCATGAATGAGTGACTCACACAATGACTCTTTTTTTGTCCGCTGCCTTGCGTCAGACTCCACCCAACCGATATGAAACCAGCAGCAAGCAGTTTACTGAAAAACTCGGTTTCTGCATCACGCACTGTTGCACCATGAGAGAAAGAACTGTGGCACTCTACACCTCAGAATGCTCAAAAAGGCCGTCCAGCAAGGCCGCAGCGAGCGAAGGGGCGAGGAGGTACATACCAAGCTTCGCTTGACCCGCTCGCTTTGATCACATGCGAGCGGATAGGTACTTTGCCTCCAGTGGTCTCTACAGCGTCGAGCCTCTGAGTGATGCGAGAACGCCGCTGGAGGACTTTTTCAGCATTCTGCTAGGCCTCATCGTCTCCTTCGCTATACGCCGAGGGAATCCCATAGCGCTTACACTTTTCCCACAAGGCCTTTCGGGACAACCCCAGAATCTTCGAGGCGGTCGTGCGGCTCCCGTCGACTCGCTCCAACACAGAGACGATATAGTCTTTCTCAAATCCCTCTCGAGCCGTGGCCAAGGAGGTCATGGAGCCCGTGTGCTTTCTTTTCTCGCAGGTCAACCCTTCGTGACAGAACCCGCAATCCACCTGTGTACTTCCTCCAGAATAGGGGCAGGACTGAAATCCACAGAGGTCGTTCGGTTGAACCGTCGTCTGGTCTCGGCTCAAGGCGACGGCCCGCTCCACGAGATTCTGCAATTCTCGCACGTTCCCCGGATACGAATACCGCAGCAACAACTCTCGTGCCGGCTGGGAAAATCGGCGTAGCTGTTTATTGAGTTTCAGCGAACAGGTTTCCAAGACATGCTGGGCAATCACCATGATGTCTTCTTGCCGTTGCCGAAGCGGCGGCACAAGGATCGGCACGACGTTGAGCCTGTAAAAAAGATCTTCCCGAAACCGGCCCTGTGCGACTTCTTTGCGCAAGTCTTTTTGGGTGGCACAGACCAGCCGAACATCAACCTCAATCGGCTCGTTGCTGCCGACCCGCTCAAAGACTCGCTCCTGCAACACACGCAAGAGCTTCACTTGTACGACAGGAGAGATTTCTCCGATTTCATCCAGAAAGAGCGTCCCCCGGTTGGCCATTTCAAACCGTCCACGTCGCTGGCGTAGGGCCCCGGTAAACGCGCCTTTCTCATGCCCAAAGAGCTCCGCCTCCAGCAAGGTCTCGGGCAAGGCCGCGCAGCTGACCTTAATCAAGGGCGATCCCTTGCGCAGACTGTTCTGATGGAGGGCATTGGCCACCAATTCTTTCCCCGTACCGCTTTCCCCGACGATGAGGACCGTGGAATCGGTTTCCGCCACCATCTTGATCTTGTCCAAGACCGCCCGCATCTGGCTGTTGGCTCCCAAGATGCCGTGAAAGCAAAACTTGTCTTCGAGTTGATGTTTGAGGTCCTGATTTTCTCGCCGTAAGGCGATGACCCCGCCGATCCGCTCAATGATGAGCAGCAATTCATCCATCTGAAACGGTTTCGTAATGTAATCGAAGGCCCCCAGCTTCATGGCGCCGACGGCGGTTTCCACAGACCCGTGGGCGGTAATCATGAGCACTTCCGTTTGAGCGGCCTTCTCCTTGGCCGTCTTGAGTAC
>JAHBWO010000009.1 GCA_019636945.1 Nitrospira sp.
TCTCGAACTCCAATTTATGACCGAGTATGTTCGGGTGAATCAGCACCACGACCGTGCCGCCATATCGGGCAATCTGCTTCGCCAACACCAGAGCTTGCGGGATACGTTCTCCCATCGGCGGCAATTCCTCGTCTTCAATGGTGACGGGAAATTCGAAGATGTCGACTTCTGACTCTGACAAACGGTCATAGGTCAGCTGGTACGGCAAGTGCGTCAATGAATTGTTCGCCGTCGCCGCGGAACTATAGCGAAACCCGGTTGCCACCAAAGCTTGTGGCAGACTGAACGGATTCGAGAGCTCACCGGGCCGGAATGATACCATCGCACGGCCGCCGCCCAACCGATCGATGAGAAATTTGCTCACGCGCAGTTCACCAAGAATCGTCGCGCCGAATGCCTTCGAGCGGGTTTTCACAAATGGACGGTAACCGGGGTACTGCTCCTCTCCTGTCCCCATGGGAAACGTGTTGAATGAGGCAGAGTGCGCAACGGTGTGGCTGGCTAACTCCATACCAAGGTCGGCCAATCTGGCAAGATGTCGTACCCCTTGTTCATCGAAAAAGATGTCGTCGTTATAATCCCGGATGTATTTCGCCTGAATAAAGTAGGTTCCGGTCAGTCCCTTGCTTCGTTCAAACTCTGCATAGCCCACCGCATTCGCCATGGACTGCGTAAAATCGACATCGTGCGTGAACATGACGGAAAGCGATTTCCCGGACGGCACCGTGCCGATCGTCACCGCATTCGGCTCTCCCGTTTGGTACATTCCTTTCAGCAAGCGGAGCCAGACATCCAATGTTGGATCGAATTGATTGTCAAAGCTCGTTGTGAATCCATCAGTACGGTTGTTATAGCCTTTCAGCAACAGGGCGCCGAGATCGATGCCGACGGCATAGGCATGCCCCCTGTCATAGTCCTTCGACGTCACAGCCACCGACCCGTCAGAATAACTGCCGAGCGCTCCCCTGGCCTGCCTATAGCTGTAGGTTCCGACGGAGTTTTCCTGCTTGCCGTTTAGTTTGGTCGCCCATTCGGCTGGGTCGGTCATCCGTTCCATAAGAGGATGCGCACGATTCCAACGGATCTCTTGATTGTGCAACGCCTCCGCCACGTCCGAATAGCCAAAGACTTCTTCGAGTCCCCCACCCAATACCTGGGTGGCGATCAAGGTGCCGCCATGACGCGGAACGGCGGCCAACGCGCGAATCGCCTCACGCGAAAATGATGTTCCCGTAATCGTTGGATAGACCAGAATGACCCGATGTTTGAGGGCCTCCCGATAATCCCGCGTCACGACAAACGGCACACCGATGGATTTCAGCCCATGCGCCAATCCCAACCAGTTTGATCGCTCCTCTGTCAGTAACAGGGCTAATCGACTTGGACCCCCGATAGCATAGGCCTGAGGAGATGAGAGACCGGAGGGGACGACAACCGTCTTCTCCGTCGGTCCCGCGAGACCTTGGAAGACAAACACGTCTTTTGAATCCAGTGTTGGTGGCTCAACCTCAGTGAACTGGACGTGAAACCATCCCGCGAGACCCAAGAGGGAGCAGGTAATCGCTCCAAACACCATTGGACCATAGAGTGGCTTTGTCATTAGTTTGATCAAGAAGGGATGCGGATAGATGATCAACCAAGGCATGTCCTTGGTCGCATTGTCCATCCGGCCATACGAATCACGGACGGATCCTCTGTCTATTTCGGCACGGCCAGGGGAATCTTGAGCTGGAGTTCACCAGGAACGGACAAGCACAGATCACGTAACGTCAGTGCGATGGCAATGAGACGGAGAAACACCACGCATGGAAAAAACAGCGCCAACTGAACAGGCCTCTCACACCCGACTGACCCTGCAACTTACAACATCTCCACGAGCGCTTGAATCGTTTTGGGCGCGTTACCCTCACTTCGATTGTTCACTAGGACATAGGCCGGTTTGGCTTGGCTGGTCGATTGTTGAATAAGCGCCACAGTGTCTCTACGCATCTCCGGGAGTTCCGAGACAATTTTGGTATAGGGCGCTGCCCGTTTCTTGGCGTCCGCATAACTCATTTTGAGCGGCGTGAGCAGGCGGAGCACGGTGAATGGAGCTGTGAACGTCTGCTGCATCCGTTTGTGCTGTTCCGCTAATGCAGGCATGTAGGACCAATGGTTGTACACGTGCGCCACGCCGTACGCTTCCAGCACCTTCCGATACTCAGGTCCAAGGAGGCCGGCGTTACGGATTTCAACCGCGTATTTGAACTCGGTCGGAAGCTGGCTAAAGAACGTGTCGAGTCGAGAGGTAAACTCTCCCACAGATAGATCGTGACGTTGAAACTCAAATAAAAACGGGCCTGCGCGGTTCTGGAACTGGGCTTCTCTAAATGGAGCCAGCACCAGATCTTTGAAGAGCTGTGCATCGAGGAAACGAGGATTCGGCTTGCCGGCCTTTACTCCATACCGTGGATGCGGGGCGAACACAGGCACCGTGATGTCTTCCCAGACCTTGAAACACATCTCCCTGTGCTCAGGCATCTGATCGCAGTAGGCACGAAGCTGCTGACTCGTCGGTGGCCGGTAGAACGTGGAATCATTGCCGACGGTAAGGAAAAGCGGTGAGCCGTTGCGCAGAAACTGCCAGTACTCGGTCAAACAGTGCTTGGTAAACGTCCCCTTGGGGTAGTCCCTGAAATAGACCTGGCCTTTCCACCCCTCGTAGGTCCAAGTCGAGGTACCGAATCTGACGAGCGGGGGAACCATGTCCGGAAGGCAGTGTAGTACTGGGAGGTCAGAGGATCAAGGTGAAGTCCTAGCCCTCATCGTTCACGACGGTTCGCCACCTAACTGCCGGGGATAGTTTCAAGTTTCAGGTTCCAAGTTTCTGGACAACCTAAAACATGAAACCCCAAACCCGAAACCGTCGATCCAGACGACCCCAATTGAAGGCTTGACATCACGATGTCCAAACAGTTGTACTACGGCACCTTCGCCCTGATTGTATACAGCCCCTTTTACGTATGGCCGGGCTCATGATTGACGAAAAGGACAGGCTCATCCTGCAGCGCACACAATACATCAGCTCCTAACCATCGCGGGTTGACCCATTAGGACAACGTGACTGTCATCGCATCTACCATGATGATCAGAATAAAAAAAGGGCTGGATGTGCCGATCAGCGGAAAGCCGGAGCAGCTGGTCCATCTTGCCAAACCCGTCCGCCATGTCGGCGTGTTCGGCGTGGATCATGTCGATCTCAAGCCCGCCATGTTGGTCGCCGAGGGGGACAAGGTCAAGCTCGGTCAAGCCCTGTTCGAACACAAGAAGTTACCCGGTGTACGCATCACGGCCCCTGGTGCCGGCACGGTGAGGGCGATCCATCGTGGAGCGCAACGCCTCCTCCAGTCGGTCGTCATCCGGCTTGACGACACCGAAGACGAAGAGACCTTTGCATCTTACCCTGTCGACCAACTGGTCGGCTTGACCGAAGCGCAGGTGGTGGAGAATCTCCTGGCATCGGGTCTGTGGGTAGCGTTACGCACACGTCCCTACAGCAAGATCGCCGATCCGACCACTCGTCCGGCGGCCATCTTCGTGACCGCGATGGACAGCAACCCGCTGGCCGCCGATCCTATTGCCATTATTACCGCAGAAACTGAGGCATTCGGCCACGGCCTGACGGTGCTGTCGTGCCTTGGCAGCATGCCTCTGTGGGTGTGCAAGTCACCTGCTGCTGAACTGCCGTTGCCACAAGGTCTCACCCGCGTACGTCAGGCGAGTTTCGAAGGCCCGCACCCAGCCGGTCTACCGGGGACCCACATCCATTTTCTCGAACCCGTAGATGCCAATAAAGTTGTCTGGCACCTCAACTACCAAGAGGTAATCGCGATCGGCAAACTGTTTACCAATGGCCGCCTATCGACTCGCCGCATCGTCGCGCTAGGCGGGCCGCGAGTCAAACAGCCACGTCTGTTGCAGACCAGGCTCGGCGCTTGTATCCAGGAGTTGCTTGAGGATGAGGTGCAAGATGGCGAGAATCGCATCATCTCCGGCTCGGTGTTGTCGGGGCGTCACGCAGCCGGCTGGTCGTCCTATCTGGGGCGCTATCACCTTCAGATATCCGTGATTCCGGAAGGGGTCGAACGAACGTTCATGGGCTGGTTCACGCCCGGGCGGAACACCTTCTCCCAGAGCAACGTCATGCTGTCGAGTCTCTTCCGTCACCGCAAGGAAGAGTTTGAGATGACCACCGGCCTCAACGGAGGTTTACGCGCCATGGTGCCCTTCGGCAACTTCGAAGAGATCATGCCGCTGGACATCCTCCCGACGCAGTTGCTGCGCTACTTGATGGTGGGTGACACCGACATGGCGCAACAATTGGGCTGCATGGAACTGGACGAGGAAGACCTCGCCCTATGCTCCTTCGTGTGTGTCGGCAAGAACGACTACGGCCCGGTGCTGCGGAACGTGCTGAGCCAGATTGAGAAAGAAGGCTGATGGCAGGTATGAAACGCTATCTCGATCGTCTCAGGCCCTTGTTTGCTAAGGAGGGCCGGTATGAGAAGTACTACCCCGTGTTTGAGATGGTCGATGGGTTTTTCTATTCCTCTCCCGAAACCACACACCACGCACCGCATGTGCGGGACGGCATCGATCTGAAACGATTGATGGTGTACGTGGTGGTGGCGTTGATTCCCTGCATCCTGTGGAGCTGGTTCAACACCGGCTATCAGGCCAATCTGGCCCTCGCAAAAATGGGTATGGCCAAGACAGGCTGGCGGTACGACCTGCTGGCGGGGCTCCATATCGGGTTTGATGCCGGCAGCATTCTGGCCAATACGGTCCATGGCTTCTTGTATTTTCTACCGATCTATCTGACGACTTTAATCGTCGGCGGTATCTGGGAAACGGTCTTCTCCACGGTGCGCCAAAAAGAGATCAATGAAGGTTTCCTGGTCACCTCCATGCTCTTCACGCTGACGCTGCCACCCGATATGCCGCTCTGGATGGTGGCCATCGGAATTACCTTCGGCGTGGTCCTCGGCAAAGAGATCTTCGGCGGGACCGGCAAGAATTTTCTCAATCCCGCTCTGACCGCGCGAGCGTTTCTGTTTTTCGCCTATCCCGCTGAAATTTCCGGTGACCGCGTGTGGGTAGCAGTCGACGGCTATTCCGGCGCGACCGCACTCAGCCTGGGAAAAGTCGGGGGCGTTGAGGAAATCATCAAAGGAGGCACGACCTGGTGGAATGCCTTTATCGGCCTGATGCCGGGCTCTATGGGAGAAACCTCCACCCTCGCCTGTCTGCTCGGCGCGGCGTTCCTGATCTATACCGGAGTCGGGTCCTGGCGCATTATCGTTGGATGCTTTCTAGGGATGGTCGGGGCCTCGCTCCTGTTCAATGTGATCGGCAGCGAGACCAATCCCATGGTGGCGATGCCCTGGTACTGGCACCTGGTGCTGGGTGGGTTTGCCTTCGGCGCGGTCTTCATGGCCACCGACCCGGTGTCGGCCGCCATGACGAGTGCGGGGCGCTGGGTGTTCGGCATTCTGATCGGAGCCATGAGCGTGCTGATCCGCGTGGCGAATCCCGCGTTTCCGGAAGGTGTGATGCTCACGATTTTGTTCGCCAACGTGTTTGCGCCCCTCATCGATTATGCGGTCGTCCAGCTCAATATCCGACGGAGGCTCCGCCGCCATGTCCGCGCCTGAATCAGATTCCGCTGTATCCGCTGCGCCGGTTGAGAGTGCGCGCAGGACGCTACTGGTGACGCTGGTCCTCTGTCTGGTCTGCTCCGTGGTGGTGGCCGGTGCGGCGGTGCTCCTTCGACCGATTCAGGAGACGAATCAGAAGGCCGACCTCATACGGAATGTGATTGCGGTCTCCGGCCTCCTTAAGGAGGGGCTGACGGAAGAACAAGCACTCAAACGGATTGACGCCCGTATGATTGAACTGGCGACCGGTGACGAGGTGAAGGGGATCGATCCTGACACCTTTAATATCATCAAGGCCGGAAAGGATCCCGAGATCTCCACCGAACTCACCCGCCGAGAGGATGTGGCGGGGATCAGGCGAGAACCACGCTATCTGCCGATCTATCGAATCGTCGGCGCCAACGGTGAGTTCAAGAAACTGATTCTGCCGGTCTACGGCTACGGGCTCTGGTCCACGATGTACGGATTTCTCGCATTGGAGGAGGATCTGCGAACGGTGCAGGGCCTCCGCTTCTATCAGCATGCCGAAACCCCAGGACTTGGTGGAGAGATCGACAATCCCAAGTGGCGCGCCCAATGGGCGGGTAAAGTCCTCTTCGACGAGAACTGGAAGGTTCAGATTGAGGTGACGAAAGTCGCGGTTGACAGTTCCTCTCCCGAAGGTCACCATCAGGTTGACGCCCTCGCCGGCGCCACCATCACCTCGCGAGGGGTGGAGAATACGCTGAAGTTCTGGCTGAGCGACAAGGGGTACGGGCCGTATCTGTCCCGTTTGCGACAGGAAAGGAGCTAACGCTCATGTCGTACCAACACAAAAAGATCATTTTCGAACCGATCGTCGACAATAACCCGGTCATCCTCCAGGTCCTCGGGATTTGCTCGGCACTAGCCGTGACATCCAAACTCTCGACGACCATCACGATGTGCATCGCACTGACTGTCGTCACCGCCTTCTCCAACGCCGCCATCAGTCTGGTCCGCAATCATACTCCGAGCAGCATCCGCATCATCGTCCAAATGACCATCATTTCGTCGCTGGTCATCGTCACCGATCAGTTCATCAAAGCCCATGCGTTCAGTATCAGCAAGGACCTGTCGGTCTTCGTCGGGCTGATTATCACCAACTGTATCGTCATGGGGCGCGCGGAAGCCTATGCGATGAAACACCCCCCGTTCCCCAGCTTCCTCGATGGCCTTGGCAACGGCCTCGGCTATAGCGCGCTCTTGATGGTCGTCGGAGTCATACGCGAGCTCTTTGGCTCGGGTTCCTTGTTCGGATATCCGATTCTCCCGCTTGATCGGGATGGCGGGTGGTATGTGCCAAACGGCTTGTTGCTCCTGCCTCCGAGCGCGTTCTTCCTGATCGGCATGATCATTTGGGTGGTGCGGTCCTGGAAACCGGCGCAAGTGGAGCAACCTGAATACAAGATCTATCACGCGCCTCGGCCGGAGGTGGCTTCATAATGGACCTCGTCAATCTGTTCATCAAAGCAGTCTTCGTCGAGAATCTGGCGCTGACGTTTTTCCTCGGCATGTGCACGTTCCTAGCCGTCTCGAAAAAAATCGGCACCGCGCTCGGACTCGGTATCGCGGTGATCGTCGTCCAAAGCCTGACCATCCCGATCAATAATCTGATCTACCAATTCCTGATCAAGGATCGCGCGCTGGCATGGGCGGGGCTCCCTGAGATCAGTCTGGATTTCCTTGGACTCATCACCTACATCAGCGTCATTGCGGCGGTCGTCCAGGTCCTGGAAATGTTTCTCGATCGATATGTCCCGTCACTGTACAACTCGCTGGGGATCTTTTTGCCGCTGATTACCGTCAACTGTGCCATTCTTGGAGGCTGCCTGTTTATGGTCGAACGGGACTATAACTTCAGCGAGAGCGTCACTTACGGGGTGGCCTCAGGTGTCGGGTGGGCGCTCGCGATCGTCGCGATGGCGGGCGTACGAGAGAAGCTCAAGTATTCCGACATCCCCGAAGGGTTGCAGGGACTGGGCGTCACGTTCATCACTGCGGGATTGATGGCCCTTGGGTTCATGGCCTTTTCAGGAATTCAACTCTAGCAGGTTGCAGAAGCACTCTTTTGACCAGGTAGCACGACGCGATGACTGAGTGTCTTACCCTGATTCAAGAACACACGCAGGATGCTCAAAAAGGCCGCCGGCAAGGCCGCAGTGAGCGAAGAGGCGAAGCATACTCTGCACCGTATGTTGAGTCTCTGAGCGATGCGAGAACGACGGCGGCGAGCTTTTTCAGCATCCTGCTAAGAGGACGCGTATGATTGAGATCCTCCTAGGAGTCGGTGTCTTCACCGGGTTCGTCCTCCTTCTGGCCGTCTTCATTCTGAGTGCGCGCTCGAAACTCGTGGCCAGCGGCAATGTCACGATCACGATCAACGACAAGAAATCCATCGAGACGCCGATCGGAGGAAAACTGCTCGGTGCGCTGGGCGACGCCAAGATTTTTATCAGTTCGGCCTGCGGTGGCGGCGGGACGTGCGGCGTGTGCCGGGTCAAGGTCTTCGAAGGAGGTGGGGTCATTCTGCCGACCGAAACCTCGCATATCAACAAGCGTGAGGCGCGCGAGGGCTACCGTCTCTCCTGTCAGGTGGCGGTCAAGCAGAACATGAAGATCGAAGTTCCGGATGAGGTCTTCGGGGTCAAGAAATGGGAATGTACCGTGCGCTCCAACCACAATGTGGCCACCTTCATCAAAGAACTGGTCCTGGAGCTTCCACAGGATGAATATGTCGATTTCCGTGCCGGAGGGTACATCCAGATTTTTTGCCCTCCGTATAAGCACTCATTCAAGGACTTTGATATCGAGGAGCGATTTCGCAGCGACTGGGACCGGCTGAATCTCTGGGACCTTGTGTCCAAGGTCAATGAGCCCCTCGAGCGTGCCTACTCCATGGCCAATTACCCGGAAGAACGTGGCATCATTATGCTCAATATTCGCATTGCCACGCCTCCCCCGCGCACGCAAAACCTGCCTCCGGGTAAAATGTCGTCCTACCTGTTTGGACTGAAGCCGGGTGACAAGGTCACCATCTCCGGACCGTTCGGCGAGTTCTTTGCGCGTGACACCGACAACGAGATGGTGTTCATCGGCGGTGGTGCCGGAATGGCGCCCATGCGGTCGCACATTTTCGATCAGCTGGGTCGCCTCAAGACCACTCGCAAGATGTCCTTTTGGTATGGGGCTCGATCGAAGCGCGAGATGTTCTATGTCGACGATTTCAACAAGCTGGCTGCCGAGCACGACAACTTCACCTGGCATGTCGCCCTGTCCGACGCGCTCCCGGAAGACGCCTGGACCGGCTACACCGGATTTATCCATAACGTGCTCCATAATGAGTATCTCAAGACTCATCCGGCGCCTGAGGACTGTGAGTACTACCTCTGCGGACCGCCGATGATGAATGCCGCCGTGATCAAGATGCTATTGGACCTGGGCGTCGAGCGGGACAACATCATGCTCGATGACTTCGGAGGATGACCATCCATGCCTCCCGCCATTGCGCGACCCCGTGCGTTGGTTGCCTTGATCGTTCTGCTGGCGGCCGGTACCGGCTTCAGCCTGTTACGCCCTGAGCCGCCTCCCGCAGAACTGCACATGAGTGGTCGCACCATGGGGACCACCTATAACGTCAAATACCGCCCCACCCCGAATACTCCGACAGTGAAGGACCTCCAGATCGAAGTGGACGCCCTGCTGGCCGAGATCAATCACACCATGTCCACCTATGACCCGGAATCCGAACTGTCGCGCTTTAACCGTCTGCGTACCACCGACTGGGTGCCCGCGTCGGCTTCGCTCCGTGCCGTGCTCAAAGCCGCGCTCGAGATCGGCGCCCAGAGTGACGGGGCGTTTGACATCACGGTTGGCCCCCTGGTCAATCTCTGGGGATTCGGCCCCGAGGTGCATCCGGATCGCGTCCCACCTGAACGCGATATTGCCGCCGCCCGTGCGCGCAGCGGACTTGATAAAATTACGCTCAGTGATACCCTGTCAGCGATACGCAAACGCCGCCCTGATGTCTTCCTGGATCTTTCAGGGATCGCCAAGGGCTACGGGGTGGACCGGGTGGCTGAACGCATGACCGCACACGGCATTGACCATTATATGGTAGAGATCGGTGGTGAGATCAGGGTACGTGGACTCAAGGAGCGAGAGACCCCCTGGCGGATCGCGATAGAGAAGCCGCTGTCGGGCGAACGCTCTGTGCACACAATGCTGGCACTCAGCGACATCGCGCTGGCCACCTCGGGCAACTATCGAAACTTTTTTGAAATCGCCGGACGGCGCTATTCCCATACCATCGATCCAACCACCGGCTGGCCGATCGATAATCATCTGGTGTCGGTCACGGTGTTGGCGGACACCAGCATGCGAGCCGACGCCTGGGCCACCGCATTTCAGGTGTTGGGGCCTGAACGTGGCATGGCCATCGCGGAACGGATCAATCTTCCCGTTCTCTTTGTCGTTGAACGGGACGGACAATTTGAGGAGCGCGTCTGTTGTGCCTTCCAACGGTACCGGAAACAGGAGCTGTCATGACGATTTTCCTGGTGACCTTTCTTGTCATGGTGATTGCGATCCTGGCGATGGCGGTGGGTGTCATGCTCGGTCGCCGTCCGATCGGCGGCAGTTGTGGCGGTCTTGAACGCCTTGGCCTGGAGTGCGACGCCGGCTGCGACAAGCCCTGCCCGGAACGTCTTGCCCGTCTGCAGTCTCAGAGAAACGAGCTGCTGTAAGAGAGCCTGTACTCGTGACAGGGCTCGCATCGTCAGAGATCGTGCCTACCCTGGTTCGTTGTTCTGTTATGACAGTCCTGCCTCGCGGAAAGTTTGCCTTGCTTTTCACTTATCCGCCTGTGTAACTTCTGATTTTGTCGTGATTTCTGGAGTATCTGGATCGTCCGGTCGGCGAGCTCTTGGTCTACCATTCGTCGGTACACTAACGATTCCTGTTTGACAGTTCCCGGTCCACCGCAAAGACGAACCAGCCCTTCTGTCAGCCAACCATAGCGGTTCTCGAAAGGATGGTCGTGCGTGAATAGTTGTTTGCACTTTGGCATGCTCCTTCTGAGCCTGTTGTTCAGAACTCCTCGTGTGGTCCAAGTCAGCCTTGCCTCCGTGTTCATCGTATTGGGCTTACCTTCTCTCACGTTGGCTGAAGCAGAATCCCACGCCTCGATCGACTTTACCACGTCAGCCGTAGGGTATTTTGCGATATGCGTCTTTGTTCTGGCGTATGCCCTGGTCATGTCCGAAGAGATTACCCACCTGCGCAAGTCCAAACCGGTGATTCTTGCAGCTGGCATCATCTGGGGAGCGATCGCCCTTGCGTATCCACAGGGTCAAGCCGAACAGGTTGAGAATGCCTTCCGTCACAATCTGATGGAATACGCGGAACTGATGCTGTTCTTACTGGTCGCCATGACCTATATCAACGCCCTGGATGAACGACTTGTGTTCGATGCCATCCGCTCGTGGCTGGTTCGTAAAGGGTTCAACTACCGACAACTCTTCTGGATCACGGGAATCCTGTCGTTTTTCATTTCCTCGTTGGCCGACAATCTCACCACCGCCCTCTTAATGTGTGCGGTGGTCTTGGCAGTAGGAGCCCACAGCCCGAAATTTGTCAACATCTCTTGCATCAATATCGTGGTGGCAGCGAATGCGGGTGGAGCGTTCTGTCCTTTCGGCGATATCACGACCTTGATGGTGTGGCAAAAGGGAATCCTAGGATTCTTTGACTTTTTTCAGCTGTTTGTCCCCTCAGCGGTGAACTTCCTTGTACCTGCTGCAATCATGCACTATGCCATCCCTCGCATGTCTCCACCACCGTCCTCTGAGACCGTCCTCACGAAGATCGGCGCCAAGCGTATTCTCGGGTTGTTTCTCCTGACCATTTGCACAGCAGTCGGCGTGCACAATTTTCTGCACCTGCCGCCAGTCCTTGGGATGATGACCGGATTTGCCTATCTTGGGTTCTTCGGACATTATCTAAGCCGAAAACACCATAATGCTTCGACCTACAACCAAGGGGAGATCGGAGATGTCACCCCGTTTGACGTATTTCAAAAGGTGGCCCGAGCAGAGTGGGACACGCTGTTGTTCTTCTACGGTGTCGTCCTGTGCGTCGGCGGGCTTGGCCATCTCGGCTATATGGCCTTGGCCTCCCACGTGCTCTACAGCCAGTGGGGTCCGACCTTCGCCAATGTCTCGATCGGGGTCTTATCGGCGATTGTCGACAACATTCCGATCATGTTCGCGGTGTTAACCATGAACCCGGACATTTCTGAAGGCCAATGGCTGCTCGTCACGTTGACCGCAGGAGTGGGGGGCAGCCTCCTCTCCATCGGCTCTGCCGCCGGTGTCGCGCTAATGGGGCAGGCGAAAGGGAAGTATACGTTTTTCAGTCATCTCAAATGGACTCCAGCGATCGCGATGGGATATGCCGCGAGTATTCTTGTGCACATGTGGATCAATGCGCGGACGTTCTAACGCTCATGATTCATGACGGTCGGCGGTTTCAAGTTTGAGGTTTCAGGTTGTCCGGAAACTTGGAACTTGGAACTGCTTCAGGCGTTCTCGCCACGAACCAGGGTTCTTCATGAACAACGCTTCACCCTTCACGTTTTACGAATAACTCACATTGTCTTAACAGCGGATCAGCGATTGCAGCATAAGAGTGATGGATGCTGCGGCTAGCTCTATCATTCACCGGTTTTTGCACCTGATCAGGGCCTCCACCACCGGCTTCCAACTATAGAATTGGAGCGGATGACCGCTGAATCCTGTTTTCGCGATGGTGTGCTTGCAAATTCACCATAAACAGGTGAATATATCTCCATGATCAAGCGAACTATTGAGCACGCGGTCCACTCGGCCATGGCCGATACGCCGATCGTGCTCCTAAACGGCGCTCGGCAAACAGGAAAAACCACGCTGGCCAGAGTGATGGCTGAGAAAGCCGGGGCAGAATACTTCACCCTGGATGATGCGGCCACGCTCGCCTTGGCTGCGAGCGATCCGGTGGGGTTCATCCGCAACCTGCAGGGCCCGGTCGTCCTCGACGAAATCCAGAAGGCCCCGGATCTCTTCCCGGCGATCAAAGTCACCGTGGACAAGAACCGCACACCCGGTCGCTTTCTGCTGACGGGATCGGCTAACGTGTTGACCTTGCCACGGTTATCCGAATCACTGGCCGGACGGATGGAGATCATTCCGCTCTTCCCGTTTTCATCGGGTGAGCTTGCCGGCACACGGGAGCGATTCGTGACCCGTCTGTTTGACGGCACCATCGCCAAAACCAAGTTCACCGCAACGACACAGGATCTTGCAGCCAGATTAACGCGAGGCGGATACCCGGAAGCCGTCGAGCGTACCGACGACGATCGCCGGTCGGCGTGGTTTGCGTCCTACATTTCCACCATTCTCCAACGGGACGTGCGCGATCTGGCCCGGGTGGATGCGCTGCACCAGCTGCCCAACCTGCTCAAACTGCTTGCTGCTCGCACAGCCGGGTTGGCGAATCTCGCCGACATCGGCAGGGATGCCGGACTCCCGCACACAACCTTGACCCGCTATCTCGCCCTGCTGGAAACAGTGTTTCTCGTGCATCGCCTCCCGGCCTGGTCAACAAACATGGGCAAGCGCCTGGTCAAGGCCCCCAAACTGCATCTGGTCGACACCGGCCTGGCCTGCCATCTGATCGGTGCACAGGCGCGACGACTCCACGACGATCGTGCGTTATTGGGACGGATGCTGGAAACCTTCGTCGTGGGTGAACTGCGCAAACAGCTGTCATGGATTGCTCCACACGCCTCGCTCTACCATTTCCGCACCGCCGGCGGGTCGGAGGTGGATGTGGTGCTGGAACAAACCGACGGCTCAGTGGCCGGTGTCGAAGTCAAAGGGAGCGCGACCGTGACCGCCTCTGACTTTGTCGCCTTACAAGCGCTACGCGATCAACTCGGTAAACGGTTCCGCACCGGGCTCGTGCTCTATCTGGGTGATCGCGTCATCCCATTCGGCGAGAAACTCTGGCTCGTGCCGGTCCCCGCCCTGTGGGCGCCCTAACCGGCATCGGTGTTATCCTCACCCTAGATCCGCGTGACTGGAGCGCCATACACGCTCAGTAGTCTCTGCGACAGTTGCCGGGCGGGACTCGCACCCGCTGGGGACGTGCACCTTTTCACGGCGCACTGAATAATGTGGGCTAAGGCTGGAGCAGAACCTGTTACCTCTGGATCCGCCATCCATCTAACGATCCTCTCTCTACTTCCCGTTTTGCAGTTCTCCATCCGTCGTAAAGACGAACATCCGTTCGCCGTGCTGCACATCGATATCGATGATGGAAAGCAAAAATGGAGCGTGAGTGTTTCTAATCGCAGAAACTCATTTCATGCTGCTCTTGATGCAGCCTTCTCCAATAATTCATGAATGAGCGTCTGATAGGGCTTGTGCTGTTTCACGGCCATCTTTCGTAAACGATCAAGCAGCTGTGGTGAAAGACGGATGGCAATCAACTGCTTCGCCATCCCGCTCGCCGGTCGTCCCACTCGCCTGGCACGTCGCAGTTCGTCGACAGTTGATTCCGGGATATCTGAGAAATCAATCTGTGAATCTGGCATAAGCTTGACGTTCTTTCCGACTTGCTTGCCTCGCGCTGATGATCCTGATCGATTCCTTGCCATGCTCCGATCTCCGTTTGGTGTAGACAACGAGCAGTATCCTCCCCATCACCGACTGGCCTAGTCGCTTGAACCGCGGCTCCTGATGCGAATGGGTCAGATCGTCCCAATCTAGGCCATTGGCATCTTCAAAGACGGTTGCTGCCTCCTCGAATGAGACACCGTGCTTTTCAAAGTTGGCGATTGCTTTCGCGATGCCCCACGTGAACACGTTTCTGTATATACACTAATGAGAGATTTGAAACAAGCCGTACGCGTGCCATGAAGAGGCGAAATGAGTCGACCGCGTGAGGTCGAAACCCCATCATCTACCCCAACCCACAATCCGCCGGCCTGCTACCTCGTCCCATATTGGATCTCCCGATCTGTCGTAAAAACAAAGACCCGCTCGCCGAACTGTACGTCGATGTCGGTAAAGAGCCCTAGAATTTTGGCGCCGGTGATCTCGCTGACTTGCTCGCAGATCTTATGGCGACCCTGCGCGATGAGGTTCTGCCGCAGTCGCTTCACCATTTCAACGCTTCCGCAGTTTTGACCAGTTGACGTTCCGCCAGCGTCAGCACACTCTTCAGACGGACGACCACCAAATCACGGGCGACCAGCGCACGAACTTCGTCCGGGCCACGCTACAGGAATTCCTGCTCGAATTTGATGATTGTGCGGAGGATCGGGCTTACGAAGCATACGAGTTGCCCGAAAACATCTCTGTAGATAGCGAAGGTTCTAGGATTCTATAATTCTTGGTGAGCTGAGCGGTTTCTATCTGGGTGCACTCGACATGACACAGGATTATGATGGGTCTGTCTATAGACAAACGGCCTATTCTTGAGTAAGCAACAGCTCCTGGCGATCGGTGATTCTGATGTCCCAGGTCGGGAAAGGCGGTTAGAGGTCCAGCCTCCGAACACAACGTTTTTCAGTGTGGCATTTGGAGACAGTTCACAAAAAATATGTGCGCCGCTCCGTACCCATCAGAGCACCCCACCAGAGAGGCCTACGGAAGCTGTGGGGCAGTCAGCTAGACCGAGTATCATTCTGATAGACCGTAGAGACAGACGATGGAACCAATTAAGGTCCTGATTGCAGACGACCATGGGGTGGTCCGAGAAGGGCTCATGGCTCTGCTCCAAACAATCGAGGTCATCGATATCGTCGGAGTCGCGAAGAACGGAGTGGACGCTGTCGAAAAAACCAAGAAATTACTGCCCGATGTGATCCTCATGGACCTCCGCATGCCGTGTATGGATGGCGTGGAGGCGACCCGCCAGATCAAACGCCAGTTTCCCCACATCGGCATCATCGCGCTCACGATTGAGGAAGAGCAACAGCACATCGTCGACTTTGTCTTAGCCGGCGCCACAGGCTATCTGCTCAAAGATTCTGACCCTTCGCAAATCATCAAGGCCATTCGGACCATCGCGCGTGGTGATTCCCTCATCCATCCGTCTATTGCCGGCAAGATCCTGGCTGAGTTTTCGTTGCTTGCCGAAGACAAGTCTCAAAACCGTCCATTAGTCGATCATGATCTGACCGAACGTGAAATTACCGTGTTACGGCTCGTGGCGAGCGGCCAGTCGAACAAGGAGGTCGCCAATAGTTTAGAATTGAGCGAGAAAACCGTGAAGAATCATCTAAGAAACATCTTTCATAAACTGCACGTCTACGATCGCACGCAAGCCGTTGTCCTGGCCATTCGTCGAGGCATTATTCCCCTCGGGAAGCTCTGATTGTCTCCTCTTCAAATTTGTGTTTTCAGGAACAACTGTGATCAGAGTTCCCAATGTACGCCTCATCATAGTTCTGTCTATTATGACCGTTCCGATTGTTGGCATCGGCTGCTCAAAGAAGTCACCGTGGGGCGGGAGAGCAGGCTCAAGGATGTGATAGTGCTCATCGAGGGGATCGAGAAAGGCAAGCCCTTTGCGTTCACCGATGCTGAAGTGGAAGCCAGTCTCTGTCAGTTCCTGCCATTCGTCACCGTGGTCAGCGACAAGCGCAAGGTCACGGTGTTTAATCGGGATCCGGTTTCTCACGGCATTCAAGGGTATGCGTACGACCAGTCAGGAGTCGATATTGTCCTGCATCGGCCGGCGCTACATGTGAGCGGTACGACCGATGTCGTGCAGCTCGTCAAAGGGCGGAAAGTCCTCACCATGCAGTGCGACATGCATCCCTACATGCAGAATTGGGGCTATGCCCTCGACAATCCGTATTATGCCGTGACACATCTCAACGGCTCCTTTGCCATCGGTGATCTCCCGGCGGGCACCTACCGTATCAAGGCGTGGCATCCGATTCTTGGAGCGGAAGAGCGAGAGTTGACCGTGAAACCCAATGAAACGGTCTCCCGCGATCTGTCGTTTGGGGCAAAATGATCTGCGCACCCCGAGGTGTAGTTGTCGGTCATAGAGCCTGCCGCAGCCAGTGAGCCATTCTCCTACCGATTGGTCTGGCATGGTGGTGTACATGCCGAGAAAATAGGAGGAGTCGTAGGCTGCTTGTCTGCGGATGAAACAACCGGGGTCGTGATCAAGGTACGCCCGCCATCAAGGGCAATAGCGTTCATCGATTCGTTGCGGGACATTCACTCCAAACTGATGGCCGGAGTACAGCATCGCCAGTGGCTCCATGCCCAGCACAACCAGAGGCCAACCGAAGGTTTGAGCAAACTCCGGACGGGCCTTTCTCCAAGGTCGATCAGTGTCGGGGCATCGGGATTCGCATGCTCGAGATAGGGGAACGGTCAGAAATCGCATCTGGTTCAGATTGGCGTACAAGGCATCCGGAAACCGCGCCTAGGAACTGTCGATGGAGAGAGGTGGTAATCTGAGTCCGGCCATCGTTCCGATGTGCCATGGCTTGGTTGGCAAGCCTGGCAACCGGTTCATCGGTTCAACGAACTCGAGGATCTAAGTCATGCTCCACGGTGAAGACAAAGACTTTTTCCCCGATTTGAGCATCGATGTCCATGAAGAGTGCCGTCACCTTTGCCCCGGTGATGTCGCTCACCTCTTCGACAAGTCGATCACGGCCTTGGGCAATGAGCGTTTGGCGGATCCGTTTGACCATGTCCACACCGTCGGGGGTCTTGGCTAGCTGCCGCTCCGCGGGAGTGAGTACGCCTTTTAGCCGAACAACGATGAGATCCCGAACAATAAACGCCCGCACGTCCGTCGGACCCCGCCCCATGAAGTCCTGCTCGAATTTGATGATGGCGTTGCGGATCGCCACCTCCATTTCGGCCTTTGTCCGTTCGTTCTCCATGGGATTGCTGTCCGTCTTCACGTAAGAAATCGACTTTGGAGTATAGAGGCCTGATCGTCGAGGTCACAAGGACAATTCCACGTGTTGGGAGAACCTTGGGCACAACGGCCTAGTCGGATGAGGACAATGTATCCGATGCTTTGACTCCCATGAGCCATATGCTCTATACTTCCTGTGCTGTCTTCCTCATGGTGTCTTCTATTCCGGCGATGAGCCTGAACGGGAAGGTCTAGGAGGCCGGTGAAAAGAAAATGGCCGTAGGGTGATCGGTTCGTTGAGACCGATTGCAGTACAAGCCAACCAAGCGGCTTCGACGAGATGTCGAGCGCTGGTTGGCTTTTGTGTTTTTGGGAGTCAACCATTCCATCAGCAGGAATGCTGCTGGTTCAGTATGACGGCCCTGATCACAGAGGAATCATTGAAATGAGTACTTCATCTATACCGCAACCCTCCCCGGATAGTTCGCTCATACGCAAGCTACCCATTCGAGAACGGATCGACTGGTTGATAGAGCATGCCAAGCACTATGCCCAGGTGTACCAGAGTCCGGAATCCTTTCTGGCGCGCGAGCGGTACAGCGCCAAACACGAAACCGCCATCATCGCGCTCAAGTGCATGGATGGACGCCTCAATCTGTCCCTGGCCACCAATACTCCCGCCGGGATTATCCAGCCGCTCCGCAATATCGGCGGACGCTTCGACTTAGGTTGGCCGTACTTCGGAGAACTCCTGACAGCGGAGGTTGAGCGGATGGTCAGACATGGCCGTCGTACGCTGATCCTCATCAATTACCACTTTTCCAAGGGCGATCAACAACGTGGCTGTGCCGGTTGGGGGTACAACACCGATGCGGCCCGTGAGCATGCAATTCGAATAAAGCGGCAAGTCGAAGAAGTCTTCGGCACAGTCCACGGAACAGTCTATCCCTTGGTCTGTGGATTCGAAACCGATAAAGAGGCCCTCGTTCTTCATGGAAGCAACCATCGGGAGACCTTGGATCTCGAGACCGCGTCCGCTAAAGATCTCGCGTCCTTGCCTTCCACATTGTCCCGGCTGTACCCGGACATGCCCGAAGAAATGGAAAAGGATCTCTTGCCGCTGGTACAGGGCAATATCGCCCATATGAAGGATCTCAGGAAAAGCGACCACTCACTGGAGATCGTTCACCATGAGTGGATGATCGGCGTCGGACGAGGGTTCCATTGGCTCCACATGCCGAACCTCGCGTTGATCATCGGTCCCTACAGCCCGGACCTTGCCGACCCTCTCAGCAAGGCCGGCGGGATCATTGCGGCCAATATGCAACACGACCGCATTCCAGATGACGGCTTTCTGTTACTTTCCTTGGCACCCTACCACGACGTGGGGGTCGACCGCGCACGGGCTACGCTCAAGAGCCACTTCATGGCCGATTTTGCCGCCCATATCATCCGTTCCGACCATCCCAAGATCGCAGACAAGATCAACATCCGCAAAGCCGTCCTGTCCTGGCACACGCGGGCGCTGGAGCTGATTGCGTGAGCAAATGACTCCCTTCTTGAGGGTTTGATCAATCATGCAGACGAAGGGTAGAAGAGAACAGACTTCCTAGTACACAACAAGTCATCATCATCGGAGTGGTCGATGAGACACCAAGATTCCTGGTTTTGGACTCGCCGGGCAGTGATGAAATTCTCTGTCGCTGGTGTCCTGCTCGCGGGCTACAGGTTATTGTGGCCATCGGCTGCGCAGACCGGCAGCCCTCCCTCCACAGCAACGCGCTCAGACCACGAAGTTATGGATCATGGGGAGACGGATCCGTTTGGTGTGTCGGGACTCGGAAAGAGTGGCAGGAGGAAATCACGCCTCGGGTTCGAACTCTGTCCCGGCCGCAGCGAACCCACGAGTTAACGCCGACCTTGCAACGTCTCCCCTTAGCCCACGTTCTTCATGAGCACCTCTGCCCAAGTTCGGCCTGCGACCATAGCATCTGCCTGCCTGATCGACAGGGGATCTCTTGTGACGAGACGAAGAGGTCCTTGACACGGATGTCGGACGAATCAACGCACGACGAGGACGGAGCGGTCGGCCCGATGCACGATCTCCTCTGAGACGCTACCCATCAAGAAGCGACGAACGCCTGTTCGCCCATGCGAACCGACCACAATGAGGTCGTAACCCTTTCCCACCTCGCAAATCAACTCAATGGGATCACCGCCGCGCACATCCGCAGAAGCCGTGAACCGTGGACCATTCAAGGCCTTGACTGTCTCATCCACGCTCTGCCTGGCCTTGAGAGTACGCTCCTCGTGCGCCACATCCTGTTCGACCATCCCATGCTCGCTGGTGACCGGAGGGGAAGACACCACGGAAAGAACCGTGAGGGATACGGGGTTCTTGAACGGATGCGCGGTCAGCCACGCCTGTAACCGGGCGGCGTCCTCCGAACCTTCTACAGCCAGGAGGACCTTGGAAACCGGACGAGCAGCTCCTTTCACGATCAACGTCGGTACCGTTGAATGGGTGAGGACGCGGTGCGAGACGCTGCCGATAAACACCTCCGTCAGCCTGGCCAAATCGCGGGTGCCCATGACGATGAGGTCGGCGTTCACCGTAGCGCCGGTGTCGAGAATAAAGGAGGATGGATCTTGAGCGTCGCACAGCGTACGGATGGAAGGAATCTCGGTTGAGAGCAGAGCGCGGCATTCTTCGATGTGCCGACGACCAGACTCCATTGCCAAGTCACGGAACCTGCCGTATTCTTGCATGGGTTCCATCTTGGCCCCATGGGCAAGCACCACTTCATCTAGCTGGTACAGTAACCCGATTTGGTTGACTGCGGGAAGGGTTTCTCTCGCCGCCCCCACGCCAAGTACGACACGCATCATGGACTCCCCCTTCTGTTGGAGAACTGGAGCTGTGCCCCTCCAAAGAGAATATGACGCTCAACCACGGTAGGTGAACGTCACTCTCCGGTCATGTTCTCCGTTATCCTCGCACCAGAGCCGACACGTCACTGTGCGAGGTAGGCCTGAGGCCCTCCTTGCCGACGGTCGTCACGCTGCCGCCCGTTAGGGCGTATTCACCATTAAAAAGGTGGAATCGTTCATTCACCGTGTGGTCCATGTAGCTCACTCCGCTGTAGTCGATCGCCAGTTTCTTGCCGGGCGGGAGCTTGTCCAGTTGGTCGCGCATCGACACGAAATTCATGAAGCCGTGCGCGCCCTTGAGCTTCAGGATCAAGGCGTCGCCCCGTTCTTCCACAACGGCATCGGCTTTCGGCGAACGGACACCGCGTATGGCATTGGTCACCACCGCGATCACAAAACCGATAATAACACCCCACAGCAGATCTACTGCCACCACGATAATGGTCGTGATCGCCATGTAGGCCACTTCCTCCTTACCGATGTGCGCGGCATGGATGAATTCTTTGGGGTGTGCCAGACGGAAGCCGATGAACACCAGCATGCCGGCCAACGCCGCCAGGGGAATCATGTTGAGGACACCAGGGAAGAGTGCGACAGCGAGAAGAAGGAAGAGTCCATGGAAGAAGTTGGACCAGCGGGTCCGAGCTCCGTTCATGATGTTCGCCGAGCTACGCACCACTTCCGCGATCATCGGCAGCCCACCGATAAACGAGGACAACGCATTGGTTGTGCCTTTGCTGAGCAGCTCCCGATTCATGTTGGACCGACGCTTCCAGGGATCCATCTGATCCATAGCGGCGGCGGTCAACAGAGACTCAAGACTGGCGACGAGCGTATAGGTCACGACGAATTTCCAGAACACGCCTGTCCCGGCCATGCCCCAGTCAGGGCCCTGAAAAGAACCCATAAAATCCAGCGGTACCTTGACGAGAAACTCCGGACCGATGTTGAGCATTTGAGCCAGAGGCACCGTGACCAGGATGACCGCCATCGGTGCGGGCATCAATTTACCGATCTTTCCCAGATACGGCCACGCGATCATGATGGCCAGACTCAGTCCGCCGATCATGGCCACGCTGGGAACCAGATTGGCGAAGCTGGAGGGAATCGCCAAGATCGTCGGAATCATCTTGCCCGAGAAGGTCACGCCCAGCAATGAATGGATCTGCTTGGACATAATGATGATCCCGATGCCAGCCAACATGCCGTGCACGACGTTCAACGGAAACATGTTCGTGAGCTTCCCCAGTTTGGCCAACCCCATAAGGATCTGGAGACCACCGCAGATCACACCGACGGCCAGTGCATATCGGAAGCCTGCCTCGACATTCACCGTGCCATCGGGCATGGCACCCATCGCTTGTACCGCGCCATAGACAATGGCAATCAGACCCGCAGCTGCGCCGTTAATGGTGACATAGGAACCTCCCAGGAGAGAGCCCAGGATGCCGCCAATGAAGCCGGCAATGACTCCGGCAATGGGCGGCGCTCCGCTGGCAATCGCAATGCCCAGACTCAAGGGCAGCGCGATGAGGAAGAGAATAAAGCCGGACATCACATCGGTTTTGGCGTTCTGTGTGAGCCCGGGAAAATAATCAAGAGGAGCAGGTCCGGCGTCCTGGACCTTCGCGACATCTTTTTCTGACGACATAATGGTTCCCTCTACTTTATTGCGTGAAGATTTTGTCCATATACGAATTCATCTCTCAGTAATGGCACAACATTCAGATCCATGGCCCAAGGCAAACCAACTTGCCCCATTCGACCGACATTGACTATATCGCCTGCCTGCTTCTGAGACGGCCTCTTATCCGATGACCAGGACGGGGACGGCGACACCGTGCAGGACTTTCTGTGTGACGCTCCCGTAGATGAACCGGGCTTCACTCTGAAACCCGTAGGCCCCCACAATCACGAGATCCAGTTGGGTCGATTCCTTGACGATGACCTCAGGCGGATCACCAGTGGCAACGTGACCATGTGCCTTGTAGCGCCCGGCTGCAGGGGCCTGGGCAGGCAGCGCACTGAGCTTTGCAGCGACGGTATCCACAAGGTTTTGTCCCCACCGCACCGAATCCTCATGCAAATTCTCATGAAAGCGATCATGATTGGCCAATGAGGTATCCTCGCGGTACGCCTTGAGCGTCGGCACCACATGCAGCACGGTCATCTCGACCGGGTCGTGAAAGGGGTTGGCCAAGAGCCAGCGCTGGATTTGCGCCGCGTCGTCGATCCCATTCACGGCGACCAACACGCGACGGATCTGTTCCGGCACCTGTTTGACGACCAGCGTTGAGCAGGGGGCATGGCTGGCGATCCGGTGAGAGACGCTGCCGACGGTGAACTCTCGCTCTTCGCTGCTGAGTTCGCGCGAGCCGGTGACGATCAAGTCGGCCGCCTCCATCTGCGCCGTGTTGATGATCACGCGCGCCGCGTTCCCCAGTTCGCATACCTGCTTGACCACGAGGTTCAATTCAGTAGGGACGGATTTCGCCGCTTGCGCCAGGATTTTCTGCCCCGAGTCCAGCAGGGGGCGCAGCTCTTCCGGAACCGTGCCTCGACCAGCTGGTCCCGTAGCCGGATACTGCGCAAGCCCGTGGTCGACCGCATGCACCAGCGTGAGCTCAATCGGAGCGTAGAGTCGAGTGACGGCCTGTACCAGCTTGAATGTCGGATCAGATCGATCGACTGCCACGACGACACGCATACCCTGCTCCTTTCTCAGACACCGTTGACGGTCATGGCGCGATGAACAGGGTCAGGATCCGAAGCGGCTGCACCTGCGCGAAGTGCTGCGCGAGGGTAGTGACACTCACCTGCATCAGATCCAGCATAAATGCCGGGTAGAGACCGATGCCAAACACCGCCACGGCCAACGGAATTACGCATGCGACCTCACGGCGATTCAGATCGTGCAAGGCGGCGCTCTGAGGGGAGACAGAGCCCAGCACCAGCCGTTGAATCATCCCGAGCATGTAGGCGACTCCCAACACAATCCCCACCAGCACAAGGAGGACCATGAGGTAACTATGAGACACGGTTCCGACCAGGACAAGAAACTCGCCGATGAAATTGCCGGTTCCCGGTAATCCGAACGACGCCACGGTGAAGAGGCTCAAAACCACTGCAAATCTCGGCATCACCCGATACAGCCCCCCGTAGTTGTTGATCGTCCGGTCATGCGTGCGGTCGTACAACATCCCGGCGGCGAGAAACAGGGCACCAGTAGTAACCCCATGATTGACCATTTGGAGAATGGCGCCTTGGACGCTTTGAGTGTTGAGCCCAAAAATACCAAGGGTGACGACCCCCATATGCGCAATGGAAGAATAGGCGATGAGTCGTTTGAAATCAGGTTGTGCGAGGGCCATGGCCCCGCCGTACAAAATAGCCAGCACGGAGAGCCACATGATGAATGGGGCGAACGATGCCGAGGCTTCGGGAAGTATAGAGAGACAGAACCGGATCAACCCGTAGGCCCCCATCTTGAGCAGGAGCCCAGAGAGGATGACGCTGCCAGCGGTGGGGGCCTCCCCATGCGCATCGGCGATCCAGCCATGAACGGGGAGCATGGGAACCTTGATGGCAAACCCCAGAAACAGCGCCAAGAAGATCCAAGACTGGGCCTCCGGTGCATACTGGACCTGCTTCAGCGCCAGCATGTCGAAGGTGCCCCCCGCGTGGTGCAGGCCCAAAATCCCAGCGGGCAGCAGCAGGCTCCCCATAAAGTTGAACAAGAGGAATTTGATCGCCGCCTGCGTCCGGTTGGGGCCTCCCCAGAACGCAATCATGCAATACGTGGGAATCACCGTGATTTCCCAGAAAATGAAGAAGAGATAGGCATCCATAGCGGTGAACACGCCCACCACGGCCCCTTCCGCCAGGAGAATGAGCATCATGAAGGCCTTCACGTTCGTCGCGATGCTGCGCCAGGAGCCCATGATGCACAAGGGAATGAGAAACGCGGTGAGTAGGACCAGCGGTAAACTAATACCGTCCACACCCACCGCGTATTGGGCGCCGAATGGCAGTATCCCATCAGCACGATCCACAAATTGTGGCCCACCCGCCGCATGGTCAAAGCTCACCCACAGCCCCACCGCCAGCCCCGACACAAGCAGGGCGATACTGAGCGTCACCCAGCGAATGGCCTCCCCATGGCGCACGCCTGCGCGAACAGGGAGGAGTCCGACGATCACCATCCCGATCAAAGGAGTCAACACAATCCAACTGACCAGATGGGGGATCCCGAACAAGTTTGCAGGACTTTCCATACTCACCCTAAGTAATGAAACTCGATTTCCTCGGCTACCACCAGCAAGAGCATAACAAACAACAAAAACATCAAAAGAACATACGAGACCAAAGGTTCACTGGACTTCTTGAGGGTAACGACTTTCGCGAGTCCCGTTGCCATTCCGAGCGAGGCGGCGGCAATCCCGTTGGCAGGCCGATCGATAAAGCGCACATCCACACCTTTCCACAGCGCTGAAGCCAACCCTAAGGTAGGACGAACAATCAGAGCTGCGTACACCTCATCGAAATACCCTCTATTCAAAAGAAATACGTAGATGTGCTTTTTGCGCTCCGACCACCAGGCCGAGGGATGGAACGGAAAAGCATGGAAATAGAACGCCGTGGCCCATCCGGCTATCGCGGCCCCGACACCAATAAACAGACTGACGGGGGACCAGCCGGCAAGCGAAATCCTCGCCAGCGCTTCGACTCCCTCATGGTGTACCGGAGAGATAAATTCGAGAAAGTCACCCCAGATCAGCAGACGGAGCAGGGCGAGCCCTGCCGTGATGGGAATGAGTCCCAGGAGCAGCGATGCCGAAAACAGCTGCGGACGCATCATCCCCGGTTGAAATCCCTCAGACCAGTCAACACGACCGGATGGCGTGAAAATCTCCAAGGTCCCCTGGAACAAGTAGAATGCGACGAAAAACGTCGTGGCCAGCGCCGTGATCCAGAAGGCCACCCGTGCATGATCGACGTGCGACAGTTCCCACAACTGTTCGTAGGGTCCCCAGAAAATGACGATCGGTGGAATCACCGCCATGATCAGGGCGCCGACGTACAGGCTGACGTATTGCCGTGACACTCTGGTTCGTGGTTGGTGCCCATGTCCGGCGTGGTCGCCATGGTGGGCTCCCCCGATATACTGAAGGGCGCTGCCTGCGGAGAGAAACAGAAAACTCTTCATGGCGCCATGGGTGAGGAGGTGAAAGATGGCGGCGCCATAGGCGCCGACGCCGCAGGCCATCACCATGAAGCCAAGTTGGCTGATCGTTGAGTAGGCCAGAATGCGCTTGATGTCGAATGCCGTGAGGGCGACCATGGCGGCAAAGAGGGCGGTTAAGCCGCCGATGACCGCCACCACGTTCATGATGGCCGGAGTCAGCACATACAGCGGCGCCATGCGGATCAGGAGGTACACGCCCGCGTTGACCATGGTCGCGGCATGGATCAGTGCGGAGATCGGAGTCGGGGCTTCCATTGCAAAGGGCAGCCAGACGTGGAGCGGAATCTGCGCGGACTTGCCGATCGGTCCCATGAACAACAGCAACGCTATCACGGAGAGGATGGGGGCCTGCCACTCCAGGCCGAGCCATCCGAGGAGATTTACCGTCTGATCGGCATACTTCGGCGCGGTGGACAAGATCGTCTGAATGTCGAGTGTGCCGAAGGTGGCCCAGGTCAGGTAGATACCGAATACAAGGCCGATATCCGCCACCCCATTGACGAGAAAGGCTTTCATCGCGGCATCGCAGGCCGACGGACGGTGTGACCAATGGGAAATGAGCAAGTACGAACACAGCCCCATGATTTCCCAGAACATGAACAGCATGAACAGATTTGCGCCCATGACCAGCATGATCATGGCGAAGGTAAAGAGCGCGATCAGGGCGAAGAAGCGGGCGTAGCGCGGGTCCGCCTGCATGTATCGGCTGGAAAAGACATGGACCAGGCTGCTGACCCCGGTGACGAGGAACAGAATAATGACCGTGACCGCATCCACATAGAGACCGGCTTCCACGGTCAGACTGCCTGACTTGATCAGGGCATACAACGGGATCGACCGGGCGCCCTGTTGGTACACGTCGATACAGGCCAGGACCGAGAGGAAGAATGAGGCGAAGACCGCCGGGATGGCCAGCCGATGGCTCGACTCGCCTAACCACCGGCCGCCCAGCGCGATGGTCAGGAAGGCGGCAAACGGAAGTCCTGGGATCAGAATGTAGGCTGCGTTTATCATCATGAGATCGGTGGTGAAACCGCCTTCCAGGAGCCTCCCGGCTGATACTCCGAAAACTCTCCCGTGGTGGGATGGCAGGAGACGAGATAGAGCCACTGATTGTTGAAAAAATTCTGCAGCACCACGTGGCGGGAGATGATCCGGGAGATTCGTTCTGTGTCCGCCTCGATGACGGCGAGCAGACGAAGCGGCTCATGAAACCGGCGAGCGCCCGTAGTCAGGGCTTGAAACGGAAACCCTGTTTGCAGATCGCTGTGTCTCCCGAGCATCACGCCGACTCCGCTGACGACATTGTGCAAAACCTTGGTCCCGCTCCCGTACGCCCAGTTGTCCGTCGCGGAAAAATAATACTGAAAATTGATCATTTGGCACACGACCAGCGGGGCGGTCATGATGGCCTCCAGCGCCCGGCCGGTTTCGTCCTGGGATTGGTCGTAATTGTGGAGAAAGACCCGACCGTCAAGCTTGAGCCCTCGGGTCAGCGCCCGGCGTCCGACAATAAACGCCGCATTGCTGGAGAGGCCCCACTCCGGTCTGACCTGCGCCCAGTCACGGCTGACGTACGAGGTATAGCGGACGGCATCCGGAGGTGCGGCCCCGCTCGGAGCCCCCGGCAATCGGCCAAGGCGCTCCCGAACGTTCAGGAGTCTTGCCGCCTCCAAGTCCTGTTGCAGCTGGCGCACATCCGGACGGTGTGACTCCGGCAATTCTTCCAGATCGAACAAGGTGACCTGGTCCGTGGTCGTATTGTGCTCACCGGCGATGAACCACGTGTCCTCCGGGATCTCGATCCCCTGGTTCCGGAGCTCCTGGCGGACCTTCGGCTTATTGGCCAAGGCCGCCAAGACTCTGGCATTGGGTCCGCCGGGATTCCCTCCGCAGGCCCCACAGTGGTACGCGGATGCGTAAGGGTTGTTCTCTGTGGTGCTCGCATGGCCGCAGAGCAGCACGAGGCGCGCAAACGCTTTGGTCAGACTCATGACCCGGAGTGCGTTTTCGACCACCGCCGCTTTTTCTGCCGGAGAGAACCTGCTGGCCGCGAAGCGTTCGAGCGACAGATGGTGATTGTGGGCATTGAGCCCGTACTGATATCGGAGTTCCTCCAGCACGGCATGCTCTTGCTCCACGGATAGACCGAGCCGCTCGGATGCTGTGGTCTGTCGCCTCGCGTGGCTGCCATCTTCCGGCTCCCGAATGGCGGCGAGCCGGAATTCTTCAAGGACCTCCTGTGAGAGGGTGCCCACGATATTCCCACGGTCGATCCGTTGTTTGAGCACATCGGCGATGCAAGCGCGCTCGTTCCCGTCGATGTAAGCCTCACGCTCCTGTTCAGGGAATTTCTCCACCGGGATTTTGGTCGGGATCGGTGGGGTGAGCCAGTGACGCAACGCCGTGCGTACCAGCTCATAGGACTTCACAAACAAGGTTTTCCCCAGCATCGCCAGTCCGAACACCAACCCGAACAAGTCGAATGTGAGATAGGAACTCGCGGGATTCGCCTTAGCCTGGTGAAACAGGTGCCGGACGAACTGGGTCCAGCGGTCCCCGAGCAGGTAGCGCTGGACCTCAGGGTCATCAACCAACCGTGGTTCCTCCTTCACCACATATTTAGGCTTGATCAGCACAGGACAGAGGAGAAGATCTTCCTCACGATTGAGCTTCCGGTAGTCGATCGGCGTGCCGAAGAATCCGGCGAATCCGATCGTATCGTACTCGCCCTGGGCTTCCAGATGACGGCGGAACGGCTTGGAGCGGGCGTCGATACAGAACGCGGCTTGCGCTCTCGGTCTCGGACGCTTGTGACTTGTCTCGACTGCGGTTCGCTGCCGCTCATTGATCAGCGTCGTCAGCAAGGCGTTTCGATACTCTTGTTCATAGGCCTCGTGCCAGACAGGACGGAGCGCATCGGGCGGGAACCGATCGAGCCAGGACAGCACCGACCTGGCCTCCGCAGATGGCAGATGCTGAAGATCCTCCGGGCGAAGTTCGAGGAATTGCGCCAGATGGAAGAGGCGCCAGACGTCCCGGCAGACCGTTTCCGTGTACGCGTCGTGCCCGTGGGCATGGGAGTCGACGGCCTCCAGATCATGGGATCGCCCCCGTTCGAGCAGATCGGGAAACGTCGGATTGATGCGCAGCTCGCTCCGACAGACTTTCTCGGCCAGCTCGGCTTCATAAAACAGACGAACGGCCAGATATTCCAGGGGATCGATTGGGTGCCGGCCCTGTTCAGGATAATCCGGGTTCTTGGCTCGCCAGCGAATATAGCCGGCCCAGCCCGGCAACCGGGTAAGGTGCCGGCGCAGGTACTCTTCCCGTTGCCGGTCGGAGACCCGCAAGCGGTGAAGGCTCGATGCGAGGGCGTCTTCAGGGCGGTCTGGGAGCGCTTTTACCCTTCGAGCCCAGCCCGCGATCCCGAGAGTCCATCCAGCAGCTTCGCCCGGCGCGAGATCCCGCCAGGCCCGATAAAACCCATGCCCGCGTGAGGGCATCGACCAATCCGCCATGCCTTCATCCGCGAATGCGGCGCACCACTTGATCATGTGTTCGTTGATCTCTCGTTTCAGATCAGAGCCGGTGAGATCGTCGATGATCTCGGCTGCGGTGCGGATGCGCTGCTGTGCCGGTCCAGGCTCGACCTGCGCAGGTGCTCCAGCCTTGGCCGTGGTAGGGGAATGCCCGTGGCGGCCGTTCGACCCATCTTCGGAAAGATCAAGCGCCTTCAAGGCCCCGACCCACAGCGAATGGACGTAGACCGCTTCAGGGTCGCCCCCCGCCCCGTGGGACCTCAACCGATCTTTGATGGGCTGAGGAACATCAGGTCGGATCCGGTGTGTGGCGTCTTCCTCCGTGAGTTGCCATGGCCATAATTTTTGGTCCAGCGGATCAATGCCGTACACGAAGTGAATGAGAAGGATCTCTTCCAGGTGAAGCCTCCGTTCACCGGCACGAATACTGTCCTGCGATGCGAGTTCCGGCACCTGTGATCGCAGGACGCTCAACAGCTCCTTCTCGGAAATCCGTCCCTCGGCGTAGCAGACTCGGTACTCCGCCGTGGACAGATAGCCTTCTCCTCCAAGCACCTGCTTCGCTTGTGAGACGGCTTCATGAAAGGGCAAATGTTCGAACCCGATCAAGGGATTGCGATAGGCGAACGTCCGAAGCGGCCAGTTCGGAGGAATGACCTCGACCGCCTGAGAAACCAGAGCTCGAAGCTCCTCACGCTCTACCTCGTTGAGTGCAGACTGCACCCCCCTTTCCGATTGGGCGCTTGTACCTTGTTGTTCTGAAAGCTGCTCAGGACGCACTGGGCTCTTCTTTACTCTCTCAATAAGGAGATCACACACCTTGCATCCGGTGTGTAGAATAAATGCCCCTGACCGCTAGGGGCGTATGGATACCACAGCTCAGCTCGGTTATGCTAGTCAGTCTTTCCCCCCATATGGTGGGGGATAGCGGCAGCAAGAAAATATCTGTCACTCATCTCCGAGGATTACCTCCGCGAATAACTGCCGCGGATCGCTGTTATCGGTCTGAAGCTTTGCCACAACAAAGCTACCTGCTGATCGATTCTTACTGCAAGAGATAGACCTGATAGACCTATTGGTCCAGAGCCTTTCGGCCTGCGGTTCCAGAGTGCTCCAAGTTATGGAGATAGTGGCTGGACCAGCCTTGACGGTACAGATAGAGGACTACCGAATGAATAAGGCCTTGCTGCAGATTCGCACTGTGCGCTATGTGCGATATCACTCCTTCTTCTCATTCTGGTTACAAGCTAATCTCAAAATTAGAAACAACCCTGTTGAAGATGTACCGGCCCATGGTACCGAGCAACCACCATGCATATCTTCGGTCAAACTAGATCATTCTCACCCTGATGACTACGCGCTCCAACGTCGATCTTCTCGACAATCGAGTTTTCGTTAGGTTCTAGTCACTCCTTTCATTTTTCCCATGATCGACTTACTCGGCGAGGCACGGTACTTGCGGTGTTCTCTTTCCAAAAAACCGCCAGAGGATTTTAAAATCTCCTCGTGAAGGAGCCTCGACGGTAGCGCGCTAAAGCGATTGCGAAAGAGCTTCATCCTGGAACTTCCTATTGTTGGGTGCATCTTGTGGCTGACCGTCGAATTCGCGTATACAAGCACACTCGACTAGTGGTCCACATTCACAGGAAATCCAGATTCATGGTGGACTGAGCGAACGTTCTGGACGTAGTAACAACAAAAGATCTATAGGTTGGGAGGTATATCGATGCACATAGGTCAATCACACGAAAAGCATATGGAGAAAGCTGCCACGGCTCAACAGAAGTCTGCTTGGTACATAGGACTGTTATTGGCCGGGATAGGTATCTGGAACCTATCGGGGGTCGGTGTGACGCCCGCGCAGGCATATGAGCAATTGGGACCGAACACGAGATCGGATTTCCGACTCTGGACCCCGGTGTATCTGAACGTAAAACTGCCATCCAGATTCCTCGCCTACATGGAAGTCAACCCACGCATCGGCGACGATGTGACCAATATTGATCAGCTACTCCTCCGTCCGGCGATTGGGTATCAACTGACTGACAATCTTTCGATCTGGCAAGGCTATGCCTGGGTCGGCAACTTTAACCAGACACCCACCAAATTTATACCGTCGAATTTTTTCGGAGAAAACCGGATCTTCCAGCAGGCCATCTATACACAGAAATTCGGCGACTTTAAGTTCATGAGTCGCACTAGGATGGAAGAGCGATGGATCGATCACGCCGCCGGCACCGCCCTGCGATTCCGCCAAATGCTGAAGCTGTCGTACCCCCTGCCGATCGCTCCGGACTGGGCGCTCGTGACCTACGATGAGATCTTTATAAATTTGAATTCGGTTGACACCTTTGATGAAGTCAGACGCGGTGCCAGCAAAGGACCAGGTGCCGGCATCGACCAAAACCGGTTCTTCCTCGGGGTCAATAAGTCATTCAACCAGTACTTCAATGTCGATATCGGCTACCAAAATCAGATGCTCAATAGTCGAACGCTTCATGGCAATGCGAACTTAATCAACCACATTCTGTTATTACAGTTTTATATCAATCTATAATCGTCAAGAGAGATCAGTGGACGATTGGGCTCTTCACATTCATTCGATAACGGAAGCAAGGACACGAAGCGCACTCTGCATCTAGAACAGCTGCATAGCCCGTCGGCATTTGGTCTATAACTTATGTCGCAGACCTCGAATCCGAGGGGAACTCCTCTGCGAATCTCCTGCGCCGCAAAGCTGTGTGGAGCAGGAGATAGGTCTTCGCCTCTACTTGAGCCTCGCTTCGGCATGATGATGGAATTCTCACCTCTCGCCAGAAGTGATACAAGATTTTTCTCATGACCAGCTGTGTACTAAACGGGAGCATCTTATCGACGGTGCACATATTGGAAACCTAGGATCCCGTTTGTGGTCAAATCGACGACTTCGTTCGACCGCCAATCACACGTGTCTTGGCTTGAGCAGCCATGGGCCCTAGGGCGTGGCTGGACCGAAAATTTTGGATGATATTAGGAGGGGAATCCATGCGACGGGATAACACCTCCCTGTTCAATAATCTTCCAATTCACCACAAATTACGCACGATTTCTGCCATCCCGCTGGCCTCCCTTATCCTTTTCAGCCTCCTGACCTGGAACAACGTTCAAACGTTTTCAGAAGCTGAAGAGCGTTTGAATAATCTTTACCTTACCCAGAAGACTGCGGCTGAATATATGCGGTTGGTGGTGGATTTGGAAACCGGGTTTCGAGGATATGTCTTAACTGAGAATGAGTCTGATCTCGAGCCGTATCAGAATGCGCTGACAGACCTCCGCGTGGTCGCAAACGAGCTGAACAACAGGCTCGTTGAAGGGCATCAGGCCGATATTCAGGAACACGAGTTCAAGAGCCTTCAAACCCTCGTGAACCAACTCATGACGGAGAAAGAAACTCTCATCCACGACATTAAAGCAGGCCACAAGCCGGTTTCCCTCCATTATATCCAAGACGGACGTGGAAGAGCGCTGATGTCACAAGTTCGGGCATTGATGGCACGGCTCGACCAGCGTGAACGTGCCAGCACCGTGGACGGACTGTCTAGAATGAATACTGATCGCTGGTCGACGCTTCTCGCAATTTTAGGCGGTGGACTGTTCACATGCTTTCTCATCGGTTGGGGAAACTATGCTATCGCTAAATCGATTGCGGCTCCACTTGTGATCCTGTCGAAAGCCGTGAGCTCCCCATCCGACGGGTCGGTTCCCACCATTCCGGTTTTTGATCGAAAAGATGAGATCGGGGGACTCAGCAGGGTGATGCAACGGATGAATTTGCAGACGCAAAAGGCCCTTGATGAATTGCAGCAATCCGCGAATTCGCTTCGGACGCTCAACCAAAATCTGGCGGCCTCCGAAGCCAAATACCGCAGTCTGGTGGATCATGCTCCAATCGGAATCTTTATGACAAGAGCGAGCCAAATCCTCTTCAGTAATCGACATAACCAGTTGTTGGCCGGATTTGATCCTGACAAACAGATCGATCCGGCCAGCTTTCGTAAACGAATCCATCCAGAGGATGCCGATCGCGTGATGTTGGAGTTTTTACGAGCCATCGCGGAAAAGCGCCCCTGTGAAATGATCTTCCGCTTTGTCCACTCCGACGGAGGCACACGCAATATCTTAAGCCGGCTCGTGCCGATCCGCGATTTGAGCACCCCTAGCCCGATGTATATCGGATTTAATATCGACATTACAGCACTACATACCCTGGAATTACATTTGAGTCGTAGTGAAAAGTTGGCGACGTTGGGGCAGGTGGCGGCCGGCATTGCCCATGAGCTCAGAAATCCGTTGGTGGGAATCGGCTCGACGGCATCGTTGTTGTTGGATGATTTCGAGTATTCTGACCCAAGACGTGCGGAAATCGAGGTGATTTTACAAGAATCCACTCGAATGGATCGGATCGTGAATCAGATTGTAGATTATGCAAGGCCGCGCGGTCTTGCACCGAATCGATTTAGATTCTCTGATCTGATCAACGACACCTTACGGGCGATGAGTGGACCTCTACAGGGGGATAACGTAAGAATAACAACTTCTTTATCTCTGACAGATGACCATCTACATGCAGATCAGGATCAGATCAAGCAAGTACTCATCAATATCCTCAGCAACGCGATTGACGCCTCGCCTTCCGTGGACTCCGCCATAGAAATCACGGCCCATGAGGTATCCCAGCACGACAAGCCCGGTATTTCTATACGAATTCTGGATACCGGGAAAGGCATTCCACCAGACGCTTTGTCTCGCATCTTTGAGCCATTTTTTACATCTGGGAAGCGTCGCGGGACGGGGTTAGGAATGGCGATTTGCAAGAACATTGTGGAGGCCCATCATGGAGATATTTTTGTGACGAGTGAGGTTGGAAGAGGTACCACCGTGAACATATGGCTGCCTCTGTCCCAAGATCCCCAACCGGAACTGCCCTAGCCATGCGCGCAACTATTTTTGTGACCGATGATGAGCCCTCCATCCGCGCTGCCATCGTCAAGAAGTTGGCCCGCCAAGGACATCACACCGTCGGATATGAATCCGCCGAAGCATTACTAGAGGAACTTCGACGCAATACCCCGGATCTGGTATTGCTCGATTTAAAGATGCCCGGGCTCAACGGTCTGGAGGCGTTGAAACGCGTGCGCCAACTGGCCCCTTCAGCTACCGTCATCATCATGACCGCCTATGGGACGGTCCAGAACGCAGTCGAGGCCATGAAGATGGGCGCATATGATTTTCTCGTCAAATCCATACAGCTCGAAGAGATTGAACCGGTGATCAATCGGGCGCTTGAATTACTTCGCCTCCGAAGACGGTTCGAGGAAGAGCGTGAGCAGCTGAGCCGAAAGTATCAGCTTTCTAATTTGGAAGCCCACAGTCCTGCCATGAAGCAGTTGTTGGCACAAATTCGCGAGGTAGCGGACAATTCTAAATCATCCGTTATGCTGCTTGGCGAAACTGGGACGGGGAAGGATTTTCTGGCCCGCGTGATTCACTATAACGGGCCTCGGACATCGGCGCCGTTTGTCGGAGTTAACTGTACTGCCATTCCCAAAGAGCTTTTTGAAAGCGAATTGTTCGGATATGAACGAGGGGCGTTTACCGGCGCAAATCAGCGGAAGCTGGGCCTGTTTGAGAAAGCGGACGGCGGCACACTGTTTCTGGACGAGATCGGCGACCTGGATGTGTCCATGCAGACTAAATTGTTGCGCGTCATTCAGGAACGTTCGTTCCGACGGCTCGGAGGGACCGACGACATTGGTGTCAATTTTCGTTTGATTACGGCAACAAACCGCGAGCTCAAGAAAGATGTGGAACGCGGAATCTTCCGTGAAGACCTTTACTTTCGCCTCAACGTGGTGGCTTTTGAGATTCCTCCCTTACGAAGGCGGGTCGAAGACATTCTACCGCTCTGTCGGCGTGCCATCGTGCGCTTTGCACATGAGTTTAACAAACCCATCCCTGAATGGGACTCAGAAACTAGTGCGTTACTGGAACGATACCAGTATCCTGGAAACATCCGTGAACTTGAGAATATCATCGAGCGAGCGATGATTTTTTGCTCAGGTCAAACGCTGACCGACAACTATCTGCCAAGAGAATTGCATGATCACGTCAACGCAATTACAACGTCGGTCTCACAAGGGACAGGGCCAGTGATTCGCCTCGAGATTCAGGTCGGTAGACAGACATTGGCGCAGATTGAAGAGTCGATCATTCAAGAAACTCTGCGATTGACCCAGTTCAACAAGAGTTTGGCGGCTAGACAACTTGGACTGACTCGCTTCTCGCTGGATCGACGATTGAAAAAGCTGGACCACAAGTGAGGGAGAGCAGTCAAAAGACTCTCTCTGCCTCTGTTGAGAGTTGTCTCGAACCCGGACCAACGTCAAAGAAGCTTATAGCCCGTTCCTATCCCAAATACGGATCCCCATTTCTCTCACTACTATGGCCGACCGCGGGTGGTCCCTGCTTGAGAGCCTACGACGTGTACGTTCGTTGTCTTGCGCGGAGTTCCCCCTACATTTGTGTCATTGTGAAAAGGGGGTGGGCTCAGCCATAAGTACCAGTCACCAATCGGAGATCGGTACTACGATGTCACAAATTCTCAACTTAAGCCGTCATGCCAGCGATGAAGAAGCGCAACTCCTCACCTCGTTACTGATCTACCACCTGGTCGAGCAAAGCGGGGGACAGGTACACTTCACTGCTGAGGAAATTCGCCAGATGCGCGAGAAGCTCGCGAGTAAGATGGTGCAGATCCAGCTTGGAGATGAGTTGCGGCTTCGCATCATCGACCGCCTGCCAGAACTCCAGTAAGACCTTCTTTCAGCACTCAGCTACATCTTGATGATAAACCGCACAAAATCTCATTCTTGGCGTTGAGTCTGCATCGCCATTGTGTTAGCTACTCACGAATGCTTCCCATCTCTGCTTCCATTGCCATTCCAGATCATGAGATTCAGATCCATGCCATACGGTCACAAGGTGCCGGCGGGCAAAACGTCAATAAAGTCTCCACCGCCATCCATTTGCGATTTGACATCCATGCGTCATCGTTGCCGCTATTCCACAAAAATGCCCTATTGAACCTGCGTGACCACCGCATCTCAGCCGACGGCGTGATCACGATCAAGGCCCAGCAGCACCGCACACAAGAGCGTAACCGTGAAGACGCGCTGTCTCGCCTCAAGACGCTGATTCTACGAGCGATGATCCCGCGCAAGAAGCGAAAGGCGACGAAGCCCACGAAGGGTGCCCACGAACGACGGATCGACAGCAAGAAACGGCAAGGGCGCTTGAAGGCATTGAGAAGAACGACAGAATGACCCAGCGGAGAGAGGGTTCTGTCACTCGTGGATCGAGCTAGGAACGTGGTTCCTTGCTCTTGGCACCATTGACCCGTGCCTGCTGGAGCAGAGCTTCGGCCTCGGGGATAAAGTCCATCTGCTTTTGTGTCTGCGCGATGACGAGAGCGGCACCCGCCAGAGCCATGGCCTCGTCATGCTGCCCCCGTTCACATCGCACTCTGGCGAGTGCGAGCCTCGCGTTGACCGCTTTGGGAGCCTGTTGAATGACCTGTTGTAAGAGTCGCTCTCCTTCCTTGACGTCTCCACCCAACAGACTGGGGAGTTTCACCAGTAAGGTCCCTTTGGCCGAAAGTGCTTCGAGATGTGTGGGGACGATCTCCAGAGTTCGATCCAATTCCTTCATCATCCGGCGAAGCCCAAAGAGGGAGGTGAGGGTTTCACCGTCGATGCGCAGCAACTCGCCGAGATTGCAGAACAAGGCGAAATGGGCATCGGCGCTTCCTTCATCTTCAGCCACCGCCTGTTCACCCAACCGCTGTCCTTGCTGAAAATGGGCGAGACGCGTATCTCGATCTTTGGCCAATCTTCCTTGATGACATTGATCAAGTGCCTGTTTTGGCAATGTTCCCCCTGAGGATTCGGCCATGGTGGTTGAGGGGAGAAGCAATATCCCACTTGGGATGAGCATCAGCAGCACCAGCAATGCGCTTTTCATACACTGTGCACCCTATATGACATAGCGCCATCCTGTCTGGAATCGGGAATGTAACCAGCAAACCCGATGCCATTGTGCCATGCCCTCTGGTCACTCTAACTCATTGATAACGTAAGTTTACGCCATCAATGGTGCTTCGTGCCTCGAACTGAACTGAAGCAGAAAAGACACAGGAGAGTTCCCGCTCGCACAGACCTGGACGACAATACCTTCATGCCTTGCACCACCACTACTGATCTCGACAGAGCGAACCTCGGCACCGATCTACTCACTCGGCGCGACCATCCCAAGAATATTGAAGCCTCCGTCGACATAGATGACCTCTCCACTGATTCCCCGTCCTAAGGAGCTGACCAAAAACAAGGCCGTATCGCCGACGTCACCTTGTTCCGTTGGTCGTCGAAGCGGAGCCACTTCCTTGTGATGATCCACCATCTTCGTAATCCCCGAGACGCCGCGAGCCGCCAGGGTCTTGATCGGTCCGGCAGAGATCGCATTGACCCGGATGTTCAGGGGCCCAAGGTCGTAGGCCAGATAACGAACGGCTGATTCGAGAGCCGCTTTGGCGACACCCATTACGTTGTAGTGCGGCACCACACGCTCGCTACCGAGATACGTGAGGGTCACAATGGAGCCCCCGGCCGTCATTAACGGCAAGGCGGCTCGTGCAACGGCAATCAAAGAATAGGCGCTGATATCGAGCGCCATCGCGAACCCCTGTCGACTGGTGTTGATAAATTGCCCGGTCAACTCCTCACGGGGCGCGAAGGCCAGCGAGTGGACGAGAAAATCGATTTGGCCGAAGTCTTTTTGTACTTGCTGCATCAGGGCGGTAATCTCTGCGTCATTGCTGACATCGCAAGGGAACGCCTTGGCCCCCGGCAACGTGGCGGTCAGCTCTTCGACATTCTGCTTCAACCGTTCATTTTGATAATTAAAAAACAGTTGGGCACCTTGTCCGGCAGTAGACTGGGCAATGGCCCAGGCAATGCTGTGCTTATTGGCCACACCGATGATGAGTCCTTTTTTCCCGTTGAGCAACATAGGTACGGTTCTCCTTCCCCCTAGAGACTGTATCTTTATCGACGCTGTGTCTTGATGTAGACGGCCTGCAATCCCACGATGGTCTTACCATCACGGATGGTCCCATCCTCGATTTTCGTAATCGCCTCTGAAAGCGGCATCTCAATCACATCCAGCACTTCATCTCGATCCAAGTGTTGCCGGCCCTTCGTGAGGCCAGTCGCCTTGTAGACATGAATCACTTCATCTGCAAACCCTGGTGCCGTGAAGATGCTGGAGAGCAATTCAAAGGTAGAGGCTCGATAGCCGACTTCCTCTTCTAGTTCCCGTGATGCGCAGTGCAAGGGATCTTCACCAGAAGCGAGTTTGCCGGCGGGAATTTCATAAATGAATCCACCGGCTGCATGCCGGAACTGCCGGATCAAGACCACCGTGCCATCGTCTTTGATCGGGACCACAGCCGCAGCCCCAGGGTGGCGAATCGTCTCGAGATCCACCGTGACCCCGTTGGGCAATTGGACGGTATCGACGTTGAGGGTGATGACTTTTCCGGTGTAGATATTTCGTGTCATGGAAGTAGATGGCTCATAGCCAATGGCTTATCGTAAGGAGGTCGACAAACGGGATCGACGTTCTTCTTTCTGCTATAGGCCATACGCCATCAGCTCTTGAGTTTCTTATAGAACGGCGGCTTCACCACTATGGCTGGTACGGCTTTCCCCCGGATGTCGACCTGAATTCTCGTCCCTGGTTCTGCGTAGCGTGGCACCACAGAGGCCAAGCCAATCCCTTTTTGCAAGATCGGTGACAGGTTACCGCTTGTGACCTCGCCGATGGATTGCCCCGATGAGTCGGCTGAAAGCATGGGGAAGCCATGACGGGGAACAGCCTTTTCAAGCAATTCAAACCCGACTAATCGACGCGCCAGACCCTGTGTGCGCTGAGCTAATAGAGAGGCTCGACCGACAAACTCACCTTTCTCAAGATTCACCACCCAGTCGGCACCGGCTTCGAGCGGACTGGTCTCTTCGCTGATATCATTGCCGTACAACAGATACCCCATGTCCAGTCTGAGCAAATCACGCGCACCCAAGCCTGCCGGCTTGAGGCCTTCCGGGTGACCAACTTTCAACAGCTGCTCCCAGGCCTGAGCTGCGAGGTGAGCCGGAAGGTAAAGCTCATAGCCCAGTTCGCCGGTATAGCCTGTCCGTGAAACAATGACGGACCCGCCGAACGCGGTGACTTCTCGGCACTGTCTAACTTTAAGGTCCGCAACCTCAGCCACTCCAGCGTCAATCAACAGGTCGCGCGAGATGGGACCTTGCACCGCAATCTGTGCCAGCTCGGTTGAACGATCCCTGACTTTGCATCCCTGCACATGGGAAACTTTTTCCATGAACCACGTAACGATCTTCTCGCGATTCGAAGCATTGACGCAAACGAGAAACTCGTACGGCTTCACATGATAGATAAAGATGTCGTCTTTGATCCCGCCGTTGGGGTTGCACACCATCGAATACTGCGAGGAGCGAACGGAAATCTTGGAAACGTCATTGGTGGTGACATACTGCAGAAACCCGACGGAACCTGGGCCGGAGACCGTGATCCGGCCCATGTGGCTCACGTCGAAAAGACCGGCCTTGCTACGAACGGTGTGATATTCATCCACCACGCCGCTGTACTGGATGGGCATCTCCCATCCGGCGAAGTCAACCAGCTTGGCGGCAGCGGCGCGATGTTGGGCGATGAGAGGAGTCTGTTGCATAACAATTCATGCTGACAAGCGTATCAAAGTATTGGGATCGGACCTGTCAGCTTATTAGCTTGGAGCCTGTTAACGTACTCCGAGTAACTCCACATCAAAAATCAACGTAGCATTCGGTGGGATCACCCCACCGGCCCCACGCGAACCGTATCCCAAATCCGATGGGATCGTCAGCTTGCGCTTGCCGCCCACCTTCATCCCCTGCACCCCTTCGTCCCAGCCCTTAATGACACGCCCGGCACCGAGCGGGAAGGAAAAAGGTTGCCCTCGATCGACGGAGCTATCGAACTTTTTTCCGTTTTCGAGCCAGCCAGTATAGTGCACGCTCACATTCTTTCCTACAACGGCCACGTCCCCCGTCCCGACCGCTTGATCAACATATTTCAGCCCGGACGGCGTGGTTACTTCTTGATTACTCTCGGCCATGGAACCTCCTACTCCCACTGCTAACGTCAGCACGACGATCGCCATGAGTGATGAAAGATACGGTGATTTCATAGGAATCTCCTCCTCACACTGTATGGCACGGGAGGGAGGGTATGGTCAACTGGAACCTGGCGAGCCGGTTACTGAGGGGCCATTGGCTCCTGTTGGGTGGGCAAAACCAGGATAGCAGAATGAGAGCCTTTCCGCTCCTCCGCCTGTTCGCTTCACGCTTCACGAAATACGCTTCACACCCATTGGAACGATGCGAGAACAAAGCTGGCAGACTGTTTCAACAGCCTGTCTGCTAGCGGTCGCGCTCGGCGAAGAGCGCCACACTCGCCGTGTAACCATGGAGAAAGTTTCGTCCGCCGATCGGGCCGATTTCGCCCTGCGCGAAAAACCCGGCGAGTGGAATCGCGCCCAACCGTGCCGACGCAGTCCCGGCATCATGGTTGGGCTTACCAAAGAGGCCTTGGCCTCGCCCGCAACAACTGAACATCAGCGCCCCAAGCGGAGGGTGGCGATGCCGTGCATGATCCGCCGCAAGCAGGGCATTGAACTCCTGACTGGCTGAGACGGCATCGCGTAGTTGGAACTGCACGGTCTGTCCCTCTTGTACCACCTCTCCCACGGCAACCGCGCCGGTGGTTTGGTCGGCACCGAGCAGGTTGCGGACGAGGAAGTCTCCACGCTCAAAGCGGTTCCGATGCTCATCGACCACAATGCCGAGGTGGACGGCGCGATTGGCACCTCGTCGGTCTTCTTCAGACAATGAACTAAAGACCGTCTGCAGTCGCCCTAATGCCGGCTCTCCTCCCAATTCGTGAATCAGGTTTCGTTCTGCCTTGGTCACGACAAACCGCTCCCCGATCAAGCGACAGCCCTGAGAGATCACCGGCCGAATCTCCACGGCCCCGGAAATCCGCACACCCACCAACCCACCGTCATAAACCTGGTCGTTGAGCACTAAGCGATTCGCCCCGACCTCTTGGCCGCCCCCGACGAGGCCACCGATCGCCTGGGCGCCAGGATAGCGATCATCCAGGATCCCCAGGATGTCTTGAACGGGCGTTGTAAAGGGATCGGCAAGCAGCAGGAAGGATCCATCGTCGACTCCGGGGATAGGCCATCCCGTGAGATGGAATTGGTCCTGGGTCGGTGAAAATGACGAATGCAGCGGATGGAGATCGACGTCGGGCAGGGCAGCCGCCCAGACGGTGAGTGCGGGTGTGGTTTCGAGTTCCTCCGCTCCGGCAATCACCCCCTCGCCGCTACAGCCGAGGAGAAGTTTCGGACGAAGCGTTCCGGTCAGGAGCTCTGCCAACCGACCAGCTCCCTCGGTATGGTGTGCTGAGAAAAAGACACAGACAAGGTCGATGGGAGTTCCACCCAGTTGCATGCGAATACTCGCGGCTGCCTCGAACGCGGCCGAGTCCGTATCAACCTGTTGTGAGAGCGCGACAGAAAATTGCATGGACGAGCCTCATGGGATCGAATGGATCAACAGTCGGAGCATGAAGATCATAGGCACAGGAGAGGAATCGCCCCGGGCTCAGACCCCCGGATCCATGCGCTGAGCTCGGACTTGCGCCAGTTTTTTGTAATAGCGCCACAGGTAGGAATGGTAGTCGTCGACCTGGGCAAGAAGATAGTGTAGTTCCGTCGGATCCTCTGTTTCCAGCGCCTGAATCATTCGCGCTTTCAGGAACTCGGCAAAGGCTTCCGTCTTTTGCACTGCCGTCATCAGCTGCAATCCACCGCCGATTTGGTAGTCGCCCATCGACATGATCTCCTTCGTGCACAGCTGGCCCGAAGAATAGCGAGGAAGATCCCGCAAATGCAAGCACGGTGACGGAGAACTGTGGAGACTGGCGGGTTACCGACTAGCGTTGGGACGGCCACAAGAGCCGCTTGAGGCGGATGAGATCGATGGCCTCGATGCGATGGTTGTCGCGGCCTGTGACGGACGTCGCCATGGTGAGGGCATTGAGGATGGCTTCTTCCGTGGCCTCGACCGTCGCGGTGATGAGGGGATTGATATGACTGTCGGCCAGGTGCGTGAGGGTGTAGGTGGGTTCTTTTGGATAGTGTGGAATCACATTCGCGGTGGAAAAGGCCAACATGAAATCTCCGCTGCTGTGCCTCGCCGTGGAGCCGGTGCGGGCCAGGCCGAGCGCGGCTCGCTTTGCGAGTCGCGTAAGCTGCCGGCTGTCGAGTGGGGCATCTGTGGCGATAATAACGATAATGGAACCTTCGCTCTGGCCGGGCGAGAGCGCCTGCGATTGTTGTTGCGCCAGTGGTGGCTGCTCGTAGAGTTTTCCCACCGGCACGCCGGTGATGACCAGTTCCGGTCTGCGGCCGTGGTTCGCATTGACCAGTACACCGACCGTATAGCCGCCTTCTTTCTCGGACAGTTTTCGGGAAGCCGTGCCGATACCACCCTTAAACCCATACGACACCATACCGGTACCGGCGCCGATGGTACCCTCTTTCACTGGTCCAGCGCTGACGTTATCCAGAGCAGCGATCACGTCTTGCTCCGACACATGGCGGCCTTGGATGTCGTTCAGTCGCCCGTCGTCGCATTCCGCGATCACCGGCGTGAGCGTGTCATCTTCGATCCCGATGGCTGGATACTGCTTGATCATCCAACTCATCACGCCGTTCGCGACACGCGGGATATTCAAGGTGTTGGTGAGGGCTATGGGGTACTCGAGAAAGCCGGATTCCGCGACCCATGAGAGGCCTGTCATTTCTCCGGTGCCGTTGAGGACGAAGAATCCAGCGGGCACCTTCTTATGCCACACGTCGTCACGCGGCATCACAACCGTGACTCCGGTCCGCACAGGCCCCTGACCTGGACTCAATTTTCCTTCACCGGAGATGAGTGTGGTGTGTCCAACCTTCACGCCGACCACATCGGTAATCGCATTAAGCGGACCAGGCTGGAAGGAGCCGATGACGATGCCAAGATCTCGAATGCGTTGGCGTGGCTGATCAGGCTCAGCAGCCGCGACGGAGAAACAACCGCTGAGTAGTGCGGCAATGCAAGACACCAACACCACTCGTGCGGAGTGCCGGGCGCTAGAGTTCATGTGTACTGGCCGGGTGCGGAACCCGCACGTCGATCTTGGGGTGCTCTGCTTGAATAGCTGCGCCCAACGACAGGGCCTGCTTCTCCTCACCATGGACGACAAACACCTTGCTGGGCAGAGGATTGATGGCTCGCACGTAGGCCAACAGATCATTCCGGTCGGCATGGGCCGACAGACCGTTGAATTTGACGATTTGAGCGCGACGCTTCGTTGGGATGCCAAATATGGGCACCACATCCCACCCTTCCACGAGTTTACGGCCCAGCGTATGTTCCGCTTGAAAGCCGACGAAGACGATGACGTTCGCTTCGTCCTGAATGGCATGTTTCAGATGGTGGATGATGCGCCCTCCCTCACACATGCCGGACGACGAGATGATGACACAGGGCCCGCGCATGGCATTGAGACGCTTGCTTTCTTCCGGTGAGGAGACGAAGTGAATATAGCGCGAGGCAAAGACATCGCCCCCCGAGGAAAAGGTCTTCATGGTTTCCTCGTCATAGCACTCGGGATGCCGCTTGAAGACTTCGGTAGCCTTTCCCGCCAATGGCGAGTCGATATAAATCGGGATCGGCTCGACGCGGCCTTCGCCTACCAATTCCTTGATCCGCATCACCAGTTCCTGCGTGCGTCCCACGGCAAATGCCGGGACGATGATCTTGCTCTTATGTGTTCTGGCATGTTCGATCAGGTCTTGCGCCTTTCTCTTCATCTCCTCGCCGGCCTGTTCATGCAAGCGGTCGCCGTAGGTCGATTCGAGGATGAGGATATCGCAGGCTGGTGGCGGTTCGGGATCGCGGAGGATCGGCATATGGGATCGTCCCAGATCACCGCTGAACAAGACCGTGGTGGTATTGCCGCGTGCCGTGTATTTCACACGGACGGCGGCTGAACCTAAGATGTGGCCTGCGTCATGGAATGATGCCGTGAGGCGGGGCGCGATCTTCACTTGGTCTCCATACCGAGTGCCTTCGAATCGCTTCACAATCTTGCGGACATCGTCCGCATCATAGATCGGCTGAACACAAGTCTTTCCCCGTCGTCGCTCCTGTTTGTTGACGTACCGACAATCGTATTCCTGCACACGAGCCGAATCTTCGAGCATAATCCCGGCCAAGTCTGCTGAGGCTCGGGTCAAATATACCTTTCCTGAAAACCCTTGTCCCGGAAGCACCGGCAAAGCTCCTGAGTGGTCGATATGCGCATGCGAGAGCAGTACGGCTCCGAGCGACTTCGGGTCAAACCCCAAATCCTGATTCTTCCGGAAGGCCTCCTGGCGGCGGCCCTGAAACATTCCGCAATCGAACATAAGCCGAAAGCCAGGAGCTTCCAGCAGATGACGACTCCCCGTTACTGAACGAGCTGCCCCGTAGAATGAGAGTTTCATGTGGTGGGTACTCCATTGTGGCGTGCGATCAGGTCCCAGGCTTCTTGAGCCGTTTCCGCATAGTGAAAAAGATCCAGGTCCGTCTGTGCAATGAGTCCGTACTCCACAAGCAGTTGCCAGTTGATCAGCCTCTCCCAGAAGTCTCGACCGACGAGAATGACGATGACCTTGTCCGTCTTACCCGTCTGAAGCAGAGTCAATGTTTCAAACAGTTCGTCGAGCGTGCCGAATCCTCCCGGGAATGCGACGAGTGCCTTGGCCCTGATGAGAAAATGCATTTTCCTGATCGCAAAGTAGCGAAACTGAAAGCTGAGTCGAGGGGTGATGTAGGGATTTGGGTACTGTTCGTGCGGCAGCGTAATGTTGAGCCCGATCGACTTGGCACTCACGTCTGCCGCACCACGGTTGGCGGCTTCCATAATGCCGGGACCACCCCCCGTCACGATGACGTAATCGCAATGTCCATCCACTTGGCATGTCGACGAGACCAACCGCGCAAAGTCTCTCGCTGCATCATAATATTTCGCGAGCTCGAGCTGGCGTTTCGCGATAACCAGTGGTTGTTGGAGCGTCTGATCAGCCGGAGCCTGCGCGGCTTTCTCTTCTGCTTGCCGCAGTACCTTGATCGCAACCGCTGGCTCGTGCAACCTGGCACTTCCGAAGACGACGATGGTGGACTCGATCCGCTCTTCTTTTTGGATGAGTTCGGGCTTCAGAAGTTCCAGGCCGATTCGAATAGGACGCAACTCATCCCGTTGAAGAAACTCGGTGTCTTTATCAGCTGGGATATAAGAAGCAGACGGGTTGTTATTCGTGGGCCACGGAGCGGGATCTGTCGTTCCCTGACTCATGGCTTGCCATTATAGCGGGTCGAACGGGGCCAATGCCAAGTAGTAATTCATCGGGGGCTGATCGTCCTGACCGCTGGAACGGATAGGGATAGAAGGGTGGCCTGATGAGATGCCGAAGAAACTCCTTCTGGCGAACGACCCACTGCCCGTCACACAGGACTTCAAAGGCATCAACCCCGAGTCCCGTGCGGGAAAAGATAAGATCGGGATCCACCAGTGTCCAGGGTTTTGCCAACCATCCAAAATTAACCCGCGAGTATTTCAGGTCGAGGAATCGGTAGGTGGCGACCACCCCCGAATCAGAATCGACGATGGAATCGGGCGCCCCCAGGTTAGCGACCACTTCGGACAAGGTCGTTTTTCCAGGTACGATGAAGGCCACATCCTCCGGAGCAAGGGAGGTATTGAGCGAGACGCGGATGACGTTACAACCCAGCGCAGAGAGACCAATCAGTACTCCCAGCACAATCGAGGCCATTCTACGGATCACCTGTGTCATGTCATTCCCCAAACGGCCAGAATCGGAAGGCCAACGCGTCGGTGCGTTTCGATGCGATCACGTCTTCGACGATCCCTTCACGGTTGAGAACGACGAAGAGATCGTCACTTTTAATGGAAAGACGTGAGAAATTGAGGATGATCAATAGGAGACTCCCCGCCTTGGCATCATATCGGTAGTACTGAAAGACGTCTCGACCATTCAGTGGTACCAGCCTATCTGGAGCGCCCAGGAGACGAAGGACCTCATCCTTCGTGGTGACTCCTTTTTGAAGCGCTGCGACGGTGTCCGATTTAATGTCGTCTCCTAGCGTCCCCCTGCTGAACGCGCACCCTTGTATAAGCAGGGTGACGACCAGAAGAGCATAGATGGATCGAGCAATCTTCATGTCGAGTCCTCCTTTCAGGGATTCGGCCGCTGAGGGCCCAGTATGAAATCCTCTTCGTAGACAGTATAGACAGAGGGACTGAGTCCCACACGCCGATAGACCGTTTGAGCATTGTGATTCTGATGTTCCACGTAGAGGCGTATTCCACAAACTTGCGGATCCATTTTCGCTCGCGCGGCAATGTGTTCATGCATCGCTCGATACACTCCACGGCGGCGCCACTCCGGTCTCACATAGACGCTTTGCACCCACCAAAAGACTCCGTTCCGCCAATCACTCCACTCAAATGTGATCATGAGTTGGCCGACAGCAGTCCGGATTGTCCCGACCGAAGTTTCTGCCACGATGTAAAAACCATGCTGAGGTTGTGTCAACAGTGCGAGCGTGCCTTTTCGGAGTCGATCAAGATCCAACCGGCGCTGTTCGGTTTCGAGTGCCATAGCTGCATTGAACTCGAGGATCGCCTGCACATCATGCACCGTGGCTGGCCTAATGACGAACAAGTCTGGATTCATCGCTTATGGTAAAGCCGGGGGAGACGCCGTAAGCCATCCAGCCCGTGGCCTGTAAAATCCTGCCGAGAATTCCATCTTCATGGCCTCCTCGAAAGGCAGATTAATCGGTTTGAGAGCAGGTTCCGGAATGAAGGCTAAGTATCCGGTAAATGGATGAATAGCCGTTGGAACAAACACCATCACAAGTGTTTGGGACCGGTCCACCTGAAGAGTCGGCGGGGCGGTACCCATGACAAATCCTAAAGCCCAACATCCGTCCCGAGGAAATGGAAAGGCAACTACCCGGCTTTGGCCGAAGCGGGAACGAAAATTGACCAAGTCAGTCATGCCTTTTAAGGTGAGATAAATACTTTGGACCAGTGGAATCTGTTCAATCCGCCGCTCCACCCGCTCGAACAGACCGCGAGCGATCATATGATCACCGATGACTCCGACAAGAATGAGCAGGAGCACTAAGAGCAGCAGACCAAGACCAGGAACAGGATAGACCAGATATCGTCCCACTACACTATCAAGTGCAGTAAAGAGGGTCGAGAGGATCAGCAGTGTGGCCCAGGCCGGCACAAGGAGAATGAGCCCAGCCACACAGGTTTTCCAGAAGGCTTTCACCATCATATTCCGTTCTTGGCCACCAGTTGTTGGTAGTGTAGCAGAGTTTGCCATCGCTGAAGAGGTCTTGAGACTTCATCGTACTTGGTGGCATGATAGAGGACAATATATGTGACAATCGTGGGAAGGATGGACTTCATGAATATCAACCCGGATCTGCTGGCGATCCTCTGTTGCCCCGAGACAAAGCAGAAAGTGACGGTCGCAGAAGACGCCGTCATCATCGCATTAAATACCTCAGTTACTCGAGGTGGATTGAAAAACAAGGGCAATCGACCAGTTACGGAACCGTTTGAGGCAGGGCTAGTCCGTGAGGACGGAACACTCCTCTACCCCATCCGAGACAATATTCCTGTGATGCTGATTGAAGAGGGAATTCCCCTGACGCAGATTCAGTGACGGTCCCCTCATTGGAATTGTGGCTTCCGGATTCAGACGCTGCCTGATCATCCCGATACCGACAACGCCCCCTCATATGTGACCAGTGAACGTCGGTCCTTTCCTACGCCTTGATGTTCAGAGCTGCTCCCAGCCACCCAGAAATCGCAATGTTATGCGAAGTCTTTGGCTCTCGGATGCTCAGCGGTCTGCGAGTCGGCTCTTGCACATGACCAAGTTCCGTGAACTTGGGGCTACTCGCTTTGTAACGCGAACCTTGTTCAGGGTGGTGGAGATTATGGAGCGACAATGTGAACGGGTTTTTCAGGATTCTCGGTCTTTGACCCGGTGGAGGTCCCACATTGCGCACAGAGATATTCGTAGAGATTTCCGGTGGGAAGGACGAGAAGCAGGCGCTCTCTGGTCGGTGTGGCCACTCGACACCGGGGACAATAGAGAAGTGAGGCATTCAAGGACCCAAATTGATCCTGCTGGCCTGCCGGCGAAGGACGAGTCCGACTTCGTTGAGCCGAGGGACGACCGGGGACCCAGGGCATCCCTGGCTTACGTGGCGTTTGAAACATAATTCATTCTATTGAGATCCCTGCGGCAGGGTCAAGTCATTACGAGTTCGTTCCCGCCATAGCCAGGCGGCTGAAGAAGGTTCGTCGACAAAATACCAGAAACGTAGCGAAGAGGTTAACGGGGCCCCCAGTCAACATGGCTGGCTGATGCATGCCCCGTTCAGAAGGAACGTGTGTCTTAGGCAGGAGTTTTGGCGGACTCGATCTCAGTCGCAGTAATCAGGCTCGAAAGGTAGTCTGCGACAAAATTGAGAGCCTCTTCACGCCCATCAGCCCGGCGGCCTTTTTCCCGCCTTTGGACTGATAATTCATGTTCCAGGTCGGACTTCACTTCACCCAAAATGCGTTGCAGGGAGGATGGCGTGAGGTTCGCATCCATCTCTTCAAGTTCTTGGCAGCGATCAAGGACCCAATTGAGACCCTCAATACGTCCCGCGTAGTGCTCCTGTTCCGCCGTATCGATCCGTGCCATGGCAGTGGCAAAGGTTTGTGCTTCGTAGATCAGGTTATAAAAGCTGGTGACCGCACGTTGTAGGGATGGGTTCATAACACTCCTTTTCCAGTAAATGAAGCGCAATTATACATCAGATTAGGAGGACAACAAGGAGATTTTTTCTCCTGTTCGTTTCTATTGCGACTCTTTTAAGCGGGCTTCCGGTTCATTCCTCTATGGTCTAGGCTGTGTTCCCTGGTATCAGGAGGTCTTTCCCACCACGAATGGGAGCTGGAGCCCCACTGCTTGACAGCTATGGCTTCCTGCCTAGATGGAAAAGGGACTTTGTAAGACACGACACGCGTCTACCAAGATGTTCTCGATCGGGTGAGGGTTCGGATGCGAAGGCAGCTGACTAGCTCTAGGTAAAGAGTAAGGATTCGAATTCGTTCATGAAACCATAATAGAGAGGTGCAAAATCCTTGAGGCACTCCGGGCTGGTCTCCTTCAGCTTTTTAAAAAAGAACACCTGTGCACGAGGATCAAGCTGCTCGAGAAGTTGACTGAGCTCACCCATGGTGTAGCTTCCCGATGGAACACTCAGAATATAGTGAACCAAGCGTTCAACGAATTGCTGGGCGATGTACTCACTAGTGAGATATCCATCGGGAAGCTGACCCTTCGCGAGGAAGTCTTTGAAGGGAATAGGTTGAGCCGCAAATGGGATCGTCTCCTGCTGATCGACTGTCACGCTGAAATCACTCCGCGAGTGGAAGGCACGACGATGATCTAGAAAAAACTTTACTGGAGGTCCTGCATATCGTCAAGTGTGCAGAAGATTCAGGAAACGCTGAGTCGAAAGACTAATCCAGCAAGGGAATCAGGCTCTACTTCCAGCGGTGAGATGGCCGTATGAGTGAGATGGACCGGTCATTTCATTTGAGAGGATTGAGTTTCCTCGGCTTTCATCGGCAGAAGAGAGTTCTTGAAAAGCAAAAGGGGTGGAGCCCTTCTTCGGAACCCCACCCCTCTTCCTACCTCTCTGGTGCTTACTGACTTACAACCAGGTCACCCGTTCGGCCGGCCGGATGTAGATCGGTTCCTCCACTTGAATGCGGGCTACTTCCTTCCCGGACTTATTGAAGCCCAGGACCGTGTCGTTATACATCTCAAACCGCTTCCCGTGGATCTGGGTCTCAAACACTTTTGGCCCAGGGATCACATCGTAGCGGAACACGATCTGCTGGCTGGCTCTCCAGAGCTGGAGCACCGCTAACAGCTCGCGGCTGGGAACCAGGTATTTTTCAATCGCGTTGTCCACGCCAGGACCAAACATCTGGCGGGCATAGCCACGCGGCGAGTGCCGAGGAGGAATGTAATAACCGTTCGGCTCCGTCCCCCACTGTGGATAGAGCGGCAACGCCACCTGTTCGACCCGGATTGCATAGTACAGTGGATGCCAACGATCCTCGGCCCACAGGCCATCCTCGCCGATGCGCATCAGGCTCTGCATCCGGATCTTTCCGACGCAGGCCGCCATACAACGAGTCTCCATCGGCTCCCCACCGGTCAAGGGATCTTTTCCTTCGATCCGGGGATAGCAGGCAATACACTTTTCGCTGACCCTGGTCGTGCCTCGATACATCGGCTTCTTGTAGGGACACTGTTCGACACACTTCTTGTATCCACGGCAACGATTCTGGTCAATGAGGACGATCCCGTCTTCAGGACGCTTATAGATGGCCTTCCGTGGGCACGCAGCCAAGCATCCAGGATAGGTGCAATGATTGCAGATGCGTTGCAGATAGAAGAAAAATGTCTCATGCTCTGGCAAGCTGCTGCCGGTCATCTTCCAGGGTTCATCCCGTGAGAAACCGGTCTTGTCGATCCCTTCCACCAGCGCGCGCATGGACGTGGCGGTGTCTTCATAGATATTCACAAACCGCCATTCCTGGTCGGTTGGGATGTACCCGATTGCCGCCTGACCAACTTTTGCTCCTGCGTCGAAAATAGTCATCCCTTCAAACACCCCGTACGGGGCATGGTGCTTTCGTCCCACGCGGACGTTCCAGACTTGCCCGCCGGGATTCACCTGTTCAATGAGTTGGGTAATCTTGACGTCGTAGAACTGGGGATAACCGCCATAAGGCTTGGTCTCGACATTGTTCCACCACATGTACTCCTGCCCCTTGGAGAAGAGCCAGGTTGACTTATCCGCCATACTACAGGTCTGGCACGCCAAACAGCGGTTGATATTAAACACAAAGGCGAACTGCCACTTGGGATGCCGCTCCTCGTAGGGATACAACATCTTTCGTCCCAGCTGCCAGTTATATACTTCAGGCATAGTCTCCTCCGTAATTCATCATAGGCTATTGT
>JAHBWO010000090.1 GCA_019636945.1 Nitrospira sp.
GCCTCTCGATCGTGTCTTGGATCAACGCGCCAACGTTTCCAGACTGATCTCGTTTGGCAAACATCGAACGATTGATTCGCTTCGGCCAATTGGGAGCCACAAAAAGCAATTGGACTTCCTCGGTCGTTCCCAACGCAGCAAGGTCGAGACGAGCATAGAACGGCGGTTGCAGCCGAGCACCTCGAACCGCCGACTGGCGAAGATTCCGGTCCTCCGGCTTCATGGTGCCACCGGTCTTATATTTGTAGTCGATGATTCGCAGGACGCCACTGTCTCGATGTCGGTCGAGCCGGTCCAAACGGCCTTGAATCTTCAACTCAACTGATTCCTCCTCAACCACAAGCAACAGGGTGCCGCTCGCTTCCAGTTCAAAAGCGATCGGCTGATAGGGCAACTCAGCATAGGCCGCTTGATCCGAAGCAATCGCTGCTAGCACCAAGGCGACGCCCTGTTCCTTCGCCAATTCCCATAGGAGAAAATGTCCGGGTGGATGTTCTCTTTCGCACTCCACAGCCGCCTTGACTACAGCCTCCTCAACCACTCGACGGACGGTGTCGTCCGGCAGTGAGGTGGCAGGCCATCCCCTTCCAACAAGCGATGCATACGCGTGGCGCAGTCCCGAGTGGAGGAGGATACCGATCACCAGGGCATCCGGTTCTTTCCCCATCGTCAAACGAACCGGCTCCAGCCGTAGCACATCCGCCCCAAAATACTGGAACGGACAGCGGGCATACCGTTCAAGCGGGGTCGGAGCCACCCCTCGCCGCATCACCCGTGACCAGTGGGATGGAAGCGGCCCCGTCTGCCCATCAAACGGTGTGAGTGCCGGCACATCCTGTTCGATCGTCGTCACTGCCGTCACCGTATGACGGAACAACTCGGTATCTTGTCCCATAGCCTGCAAGAACGACGCAGGATCATGCCCTTGCAATACCATCCATCTCGCGAATTCCCTGGGAGGAAGGTACTGGCGTATCGAAGGCCGGTGGGCCACTCGATCTGTCAGGCGGCGAGGAACCGTCTCCGTCGGACACTCAGGCTGACCCAGCCGCCGCGCCCCCTGCTCGACGTAGGGCGAGACAACAGACACACGCCCATTTTCGTCGGCCCGCTGATACGACAAAGACAGTCGCCGAGTTCCAGCCTGACAGAGCAGAGTGAACAGCAATGTCTCCTCGTCATAGCCGGCTAACTTTTCATCGATCTTAAACCCCAGCGTGGAATCGAGCACCACGCGATGACGATCGCGCAGAAAGGGATCCTCGCGAATATACCGAGGAAAGTGCTTCTCATTCAGCCCGATGACAAACAGTGCTTTGAAGGGAGTTCCGCGGGCAGCCATCGCATCGAGTACGGTGACACCTTGATTGGAGACGGAACTCACCGGTACAGAAGCACGCTCCAATGCATGCTGCAGCAGTTCAACAAATTCCGCCCAAGACAGTACTTCTCCAAGAATATCGAGCGACCGTAATCCGTCCCAGGTCTGTTGGATCGCCTGCCAAATCGAATATGATCGCGTATCATCAAAACAGTCCGTTTCTGAACCCTCAGCCTCCTGATGAAACAGATGGCGTGTAGCCAGCTGCTCAAGCACATCCACGTGTTCTCGGATCGTCGCCTGCACAGGCGCCGTTTCACAGGATCGGAACAACTCTTCTACGACCTGCCAGCACAGCGCCGCCACTTCCGGTACCACCTCCAGTGATCCTCCCTGGACCTCTTCATCTTTTTCATCTTGCAGCGTCAGCACGGACTGGCTTGCCCGTTTCACCCGCTCCCATTCATCACGGCCATGGGTGATACGGAGCGCAGAGACCATGGCCTTCCATTGTTCAGGCCGATAGTGGGGACTCCCGTCTAATGGGTTGAACGATCGATAGAGCGGCGAAGCAATGAGGTCGAGAACCGTCGTGCCATAGAAGTTATTGATGGGCAGGGAAGCCAGCTGCAAGAGAAGTTTGCAGAGCGGCTCATGGATCAGCGGAGTGCCTCCATTCGTCGCGAACGGAATGCAATGCCGATCGAATACGCTTCGCAACAACCCGCTGTAGGGATCCAACGTCCTGGCCACGACACCGATCTCATCAAATCGATACCCGTTCGTTTCGACGAGATCGAGAATCTGACGACAGGTGGAACTCAATTCTTCTTCCGCCCCGATGACGCTGGAGATCGACAACGTCACAGGGTTGCCACCAACAGCCACATCTGGTTGCGGCAAGGTCACACAGGCGTTCGGACCTGTGCCGAGAGGGTTGATATGCCGATCAAGGAAGCGTTGCGCAAACGTGTAGGAGGTGTCTTGCTCCAGGGGAAAGAAGAGTGTGGTCTGCACCGTTGCACGCACGGCTTCAAGCAGCGAGAGTTGCACCTGCGTGAGATCATAAAATCCGTAATAGAACAGATGCGTGAGTGACGCCAGGAAGGGAGACGATGGAACGAACGGAATCAAGGACTCAGCAAAGTCATCATCTGTCCCCACCCCAAATGTCGTGCCCACCTCTTCCACAGCCGCATACAAGGAGAAGAGGGCTTGAAGCTGATCGCGTTCATCTTGGCCGAAATACCCTTCTGTGACACCTTGGATTGCGGCAGCGGGATCAACCCCGGCATCTTTCAGGTCACGAATGCTCGACCAGAGAGCGGTCCAGGTCCCTGAGGCGTGTCCGATCCGTTGAAGTGGCGCTGACCCAGAGAGACGATTCCTTGTGAGATAGCGGACGAGCTGCTCGAAGAACAGATCGTCGACAACACGAATGCTCGTCACCCGATCCTGATCGCGAATCTCATCTGCCAGGCGAAGGGCGAGCTGATGAAAGGTAAAAAGATGGACATTGAGCAGCGCGCAGTTCCGCTCAGCACTAAGGAGCCGTTTAATGCGATCGAGCAACGTGCTTGACGGGACAAGAATCGCAACCGGAGCGAATGGATCCTCAGCCTGTGCGAGATGGAGTTGCTCGACGAGAGCAGATTCGAGAGAAGGATGGAACCGACCGGTGACAACGCGGAGCATCTACGGCGTATCTCGTGAAGCGTGAAGCGTGTGGACACCAATACAGTCTTTCATCTCTCTGGCTTGCGCTTCACGAACGGCGAGTAGCGGACGACTCAACTAGCCGGTCTCCGGTCCCAAGAGCTCTCCGTTGCAGTCGACGCAGGCCCAATCACCGTCAATGAACGACATGGGGTCGCCGCAGATTGGACAGTCGGGAGGAGGTCCTTTATCTATCCTGGGAAGATCCGGCAGATCAAAATCCTCTTCTTCCATGGCTCCTCTACCCTTCTTCCCGTTGTTTGATTTTTAACTGAATGGCCTTCTCCGCACTCTCCCGGCTCGGCACACCAACGAATGTCAGCCGCCCATCGATGATCGTCGCAGGCACCGCACGGACGGAATGACGATCAGCCAACTCCTGCCCGTCTTTCGTGGTGATATCCACTTCCCGGTAGGAAAAACTGTACTTTACCTTCAATTGCTTCCACAGGCTCTTCGCTGATGGGCAGGCCCCACAGCTAGGCGACACAAGCAACGTAATATTTGGCATGATCTTTCCGGCTCGGTTGAAATCTATACTGATACTCGGATCTTAGCACCCGCTCAAAAGTCTGTGCAAGGACGGTCCAATGTCGCCTTCTGGAAATGCGCTCGTGGTAGGCCATTCCAATTGATTCACAGCAAGCTACCTGAAGCACCCGCTTGAGGCGTGGGATTCCCTTTCAGGTAGTCGCAACCGATTCTGACCGCTGGAAAGCCTAATGAAATCGGCGTATGGTATCGAGACATGTTTCGACACTTCTTCCATATCCTCCTCGGGCTTACTGTCATACTTGGACCCTTCATTTCCCCGGCAACGGCTGAACCAGGCAAAGATGCGTCGCCTCGGCTGCGCGTACTCACATACAATCTGCTGCACGATGGAGGATGGTCGGGATTCTTCGAAAGCGGCACGCATCTCGAAGAGCGGTTGGAGATGACAATCCAGGAATTACGGCGGTTGCAGCCAGACATCATCGCACTTCAAGAAGCCTCCGAAAGCCGGAAGCACGGGAATGTGCCGCAACGGATCGCCGAGGCTCTGGGATATCAGATGGTGTTTGCGCCCGCCACAGAACGGATCTTCGGACTCAGCCTCGTCGACAAGCTCATCACCGCAACCATCGGCTTCAAGGAAGGATCGGCTATTTTGAGTCGATATCCAATCGCCACCTCGGAGGTCTACGACCTGCCCCGCTGCCAACGTCGACTGGATCCCCGCATCCTCTTGCGGGCTGAGATCACTGCACCGGATGGACCAGTACAGATCTTTTCCGCCCATACCGCAAAGGGAGATGACTGCCAGCTTCAACGAGTCGGCGAGTTGTTCCGTGAACATCAAGGAACGGGGCGCGCCATTCTCATGGGCGATTTGAATACGGGGGAACAATCCCCGGTCCTTCTTGGTTGGCAAAAGGACCCAGGCCTCATCGACGTCTTCCGGGCCGCAAATCCAGGTATCTCTGGCGGAACCGTCTGGCAAAATATCTACGTCGATTGGCCCACCACCGATCGCCGCGTGGATTTTATTTTCGTACTGGACGAAGGCACTGGAAACAGTCCCGTTGTGCACTCAAGCACGCTGGCCTTTGACCAACCAGGCCGCCTGCCGAACGGTGATGCCATCTGGCCGTCCGACCACCGCGGCGTAATAGCCGAGATTGAGTTCCTCCCTCTCGACCGTCCACGAATCAGCCGGCTACCCAACTCAAGCACTCGATAGTAAAGACAGGGCAAGCAAGATAGGGCCTCATTGACACGTGATGGGAAGTCCCGGACAATGCCCACCTGCTAACTGTTCCTAGCGACGAAAAGGAAGATCAATTCAGGTGAGTCCGATCCGAAGATTTAGACTGACCGCCTTGGCCGAAGGTAGTTCATTTCTCCTGTTGCTATGTATCGCGATGCCGATGAAATACTTGATGGGGATGCCGCGAGTGGTGACCGTCGTGGGAGCTATTCACGGAATCTTGTTTCTACTCTATGTCGCCCAGTTGGCCAAGTTACGGACTACACATCAATGGGACGACAAGTTTTCCTTTTATGCCTTTCTGGCTTCTCTTCTCCCGTTTGGACCATTTATCTTTGACAAACACCTCCGTGAGAAAGAAGTGGCCACGAACTGATCGACCGCTATTGAAACACCTCACCGCTTTCCGTCATAGCCCCGCTCTTTCCACTTCTCAAGCAATTGGATACGCTTCTTGAGTTGTTCGACCGTGGCTTGGTCGACCCGGCTTCCCGTGCGGGCAATGAGTTCGGCATTCAGGCGTCGATGATCAATGCCGCTGGTCCTCGAAACGGCGCTGACCAGTAAGCGATGAAGATCCCGCAAGTCTTGTTTCTGTTCATAGAGTGAGACCGCCGACTCCTGAACTGCAGCCGCACCCCCCTCACTGCGCGTCTCGTCTTCACCGATCAGGCTATCCATCCTCGCGACAGCCATCAAGGGAACGTATTCGTTCGTCGAAACCGTCACCCGCCCGAAGAGATCTCGCTGCCCAGCCGGCATGATCTCTTCCAACACATGATCGCGCTCCGCCTTGATCTGTTTGGCATAGTGCACCAGCACCGGATCTTTCGGCAGATAGAGCCACGCCCGTTGCGGCCTCGGCAGCCCATCCTGCATCCGTACGAATCGGCCCACGACCTGCCGAAAGTACATTTCCGTGATGACATTCGTGCCATAGACGCCGACACGAAGCCGAGGAATGTCCACTCCTTCGCTGACCATATTGACGGCCACCAGCCACTGTTGTTTCTTATGGGCACCAAACTCTTCGATCATGCGCGAAGCATCCGGGTCGTCAGATACCGCAACCTCCGCTTTGGTTCCGGTGACGCGGGCTACGAGCTCAGCCACCCAGCGGGCATGGTCCTGATCCATGCAGACGATCAATCCACCGGCATCCGGCTGCTCTTCCTTCCGAAGCCGTGTCAGCTGCGCATGGGCATCGGTGATGACTGGGCCGAGCCAAGTGTCTTGCAGCAGGGCCGTTTTCAACCGTTCACGTTGCCGATTGAACGTCAACCCATCCTGAAATGTCGCCTGATGCTCGCGACCGTCTGACAGCCAGCTCAGCTCACCTTCATAGCTTGGGAAGACGATCGGCCGACAGACATTGTCACGGATCGCTTCGGTATACCCATAGGCAAAATCAGCCCGGCTTTCGTCATGCTCATACCGGATAAACGGAATCGGATTGTTGTCCGACCTGAACGGCGTACCGGACAAGATCAGCCGAAACACCGCCGGATCGAAGGCGGAGCGAAGCGCTTTCCCCCAGTTCTTCCCATCGCCTGCGTGGTGCAACTCATCAAAAATGAGCAACGTCTTCTTGCTCTTGCAGACGCGCTGAAAGATCTCTGGAGCCAGGCAAACTTGCTGGTAGGTGACCACGGCACCGTGATAGTCGGAGGCCTCAGCCGGCTGATCGTTCGTCAATGTCGGGTCGAGTTGCAGCCCGATCTTTCCCGCAGCCTCGGACCATTGCGTGCGGAGGTGATTGGTCGGGCAGACAACCAGCACCCGGACCGCCGCCTGCTTCGTCATGAACTCATGCGCAACACGCAACGCAAAACGGGTTTTCCCGGCCGCAGGCGTGGCCATCGCCAGAAAATCTTTCGACTGATTGCCACAGACAGCCGACAACGCTCGTTGCTGCCAGTCACGAAGGGGCGCAGTCCAGGCGGGTAATGGCTTCATGGCCGATGCATCGTGGCCGGTTCAAAGAAGCGAGACTAGTCCAACCAATCGCGTTCCTGAAGCTTCTTCGGCAGGTATTTCTTGGTCAGGTATTGGAAATCTTTGTTGGCCAGCGCATCGAGTTCATATTTCAATCCGCTGGCCAGCATGCGCTTAATCTCCGCCTGCCAGGCCGGCTTCTTGAACCACTGGTAGTTCAATAGTTCCTTCGCACGGGCAATATCCTTGTCGTTGAGCTTGATGCCGACATTGCGCGGCAGCTCGTAATTCTCCGGATCGGCGCTCGACAGCCCCACGAACTTGGCTTTTGGAATGGCCATCCGTTCGCTCTCGAAGGCCAGATTGATCGAGCCCTGTTTGACCACGGAATAGATGTAGTACCCCCAAGGGTCGTTATCGACCAGCACATAGACCGGCAACCGATGTTCTTCGTGCAGCCGGCAGGCCAATCGCCGAACACCCCGAGGAGGTTGGCCGTTTCCAGTCAGAAGAATACAGTTATAGCGACGCCAGAACTTGTCTTCCGAAAGCCTGTTCCACTGCGTGCCTTTCTCGACAAGCAGCACAAAGTCCGCCGTACAGCGCCGGATCTCCAGATACTCCGGCTCGACGATCGAGGGGACGGAGTAGCCACCCTTACCGAGCTTCGAACAATCGACACGATCGCCGTCATCACCGAAGACCACCGGCCCCACGATGCTGCCTCGATTTTCGGCACTGACATGGAGCTCTTCTCGAAGCGCCGCGAGCGACACTTCGAGATCTTCAATGACCGGATCGGACTCGTCCTGCGCATCAAAGGTATTCTCATGAGAATCCTTGATCGTGTGTTTCGTGCGGTAGTAAATTTCTCGAAGCGACGTCGTGAGGTCGGCGCGCTGCAACTCGGAGAGCGCATCGGCGACCAGCACCGTCTGCATGAATCGTTTTGCCATGCCGACGTTGAAGAACGACCGCTCCTGCTTTTTGCTTCCCATCTCAATAAGGCCCTTCTTTTCGTTGAAGGACACATTCGAGAGAGCACGAATCGGAATCTGAAGCGTTGGATCTTTCGACCGCTCGGCCGCTTGGATGACGATATCCGCCAGACCGATCAGCTTTTTCTCCACCACTGTGGGATTTTTAGTCTTGGTCGCCATGATGTCCTATTTCTGTTTGCGAGGAGCGGTGGACTTACCCGGCTTGGCAGTCTTCATTTTCGAACCAGACTTGCCCCCAAAGAGCGTCGTCTGCTCAGACTTCGCAGCTGCTTTCCTTGGCGATTTTTCAGGATGTCTCGCTTTGACCACCGGTGCCTTTGAAGCCGGCTTCTCGATAGGCGTTGTCTCTCCCGGTGCATCGGACGTGGCCCTCGGTGCCGTTCCTGCCTGATCAGCCTCGACTTGACTGGCCACCGCCGTCTCACCTTCGATGCCTTCTGCTGTCACGATGATGGAGTGCGGCAGCCCTTCAGGCCCGGCTCCGGTCTTACCCAAGGCATGGTCGGTTTTCTGGCCGCCGGTACGGGCGGAGGCGATCTTCTGCAGCTGTGCTTTCAATTTTTCTTTTGGTAATTTGCCTCCCTTGAGCCGATTGCAGGCCTCAACCACTTCTTCGATATACAGCTCAAAGATATTGCGCCGGCGGAACTCGCTCGCCGCCCGTTCGCGACGACGCACGAAGAGGCCGAGCCTCCTGCCACATTCACGAAGCGCCAATGTGATTTCTTTTTGGATCTCATCGTAATCAGCGATCGCTTCCTTCGATTCACTCGTGAACGGTACCCAGACCGAGGCCATATGGACGAAGATCACCATTGGTCCACCTGGCAACGCTCCACGCGACTGCGTCAGCCCATAGTTCTTCCACGTGGTGCTCAGTACGGCCTTGAAGGTGGAACAGGCCGACTGCTGATACAACAGCGGTACGCGATTCGCGTAACGAATGACGCGAGCAAGCTCTGAATCTTCCTCCTCGCCTTCACCCTCGGCTTTTGGCATGGTCGGCTGCTGCGGCTTGTTCTGATCTTGCGGCCTGTTGCCATAAGCCAGCCCCGCCTCGATGATGAAGGGGTTGCCACGATACACGGCCGGAGGCCGGCTGACCGCCGTATAAAACTCACCCTTAATTTGCTTATAGAGTCCGGAAAGAATGGCCTTCTCGCCGATCGGTGAAATGCAGTTGGTCGGCGGCGCCATGAGCTTCGTCTCTTGCAAGGTCTTGTAGAGCGTTTCCGCCACAGGCCCCTTCAGTTCACGAGGCTTGGCATCAGGCGACACCTTCGCCGCCTTGCAGATGTCTTCGGCAATTTGAGCAGACACCCGACAAAAATCGCTCTCGAGAAAGCCGGCAACCGTATGGCTCTTCGTATCCTGCAACATCTTGAGCAACATGCCGAACTCAATCCCGTAAGGATGCGGCTTGATCTCACGCGGCTGCGGCGGCAGCTCATGATAGGTGCGTGCGTATTCTTTCGTCTCGCCTTCAGGCGTGTGGTAGATCAACTTGACGTGGGGATTGGCAATCGAAGTCTGCTCCAGCCATTCATCGACCGAGGCGCGGCCCTTCTGATACTTGCCTTCCACTTCCAGTGTGACTTGCGTACCGCGCGGCTGCTCCCAATCAATCTGTTTATTTTCGTGAACCAACGGCTCATTCTTTTTCGTATCGATCTGGACTTCAAAGAAATGCGCGGCGGCCTTCGGCCCGATGCGAGAAATAATCTTGACCGGTTTGCCGGTGGTAAGCTGTCCATACATTCCGGCAGCCGAGATACCGATGCCTTGTTGTCCACGGCTCATCCGCAAGCGATGGAATTTGGATCCGTACAGCAGCTTCGCGAAGATCCGAGGAATCTGTTGGCGAACGATGCCCGGTCCGTTGTCGGTGACCGTGACACGGAACCGGTTCGCTTGGCTTGCTGCGACCGGTTGCCCGTTCGATACGACCTCAAGTCGGACCGTCACATCAGGAAGGATCCCGGCTTCCTCACAGGCATCGAGTGCGTTATCGACCGCTTCTTTCACACAGGTCAGCAACGCCTTGCGCGGGTTGTCAAAGCCGAGCAGGTGCCGATTCTTCGTGAAAAACTCTGAAACCGAAATTTCCCGCTGACGCGCGCCCATCTCCACTGCAGTGACCCGCTCCGCGGATTTGGCTGCAGGTTTCTTGGTTGCGACTGGTTCGGGAGTGGATCGAGAAGCGGACGATATCGATTCAGTCTCTGATGCGGATGCTTTCTTAGTGGCCATTCACCCTCTTTTGAAGACAAGCGTTGATTGTGTGGTACCACAAAACCTATTCGGAAACAATGGGACCGGATGGTGAACGACCGAAACAGAAATAGACCTGTGCGAGGAACGAATTACCCTATCGGGCAATGGAAGGATCGCGCAAATAATGTGCAGGAGCCATTGTCTCAAGAGACCAGACCAGAATTTTTCGGTTGAGAGTCGACACGATCAAGTGCTTCCCATCACTCGTCCAATGCAGATGAGACGGTGTTCTGACATGAAAAGTCTTTCGTTTGGCTTTGGCGGACAGGTCCCAGACGGAGATATATTCTCCCACGCGAGTCGCCGCCCATCGCTGTTGTGGATCAACGGCCATGGCTGTCCCCAACCCTACGGGCGGTCCGTGGTCAACCTCCGTATCTCGATTGGTAAAGGTATCCAGGTCTGCCCGCACCTTGTTGTGTTTGGGATCCCAAATCGCAAGCGTCATGGATTGTTGGTCATGAGTGCGCGTGGTCGTCCAGATAAAGGGTTGGTTCCATCCCAGACTGGACCAGATTTCCGGTAAGCTGGCCGGCTTCTCCACCTCGCGCCAGGTCGCACTGTCCCACACAACTCGACCGGCTCGCGAGATCGTCGTGAGCCACGCCTTGCCGTCCAAGAAATTCAATCCTTCGACGATCTCCCCCTGCACGGCTCCCTTCTTTGCACAGATCTTTCCAACACAAACCGGTGATCGGCTAATATGGGTCAGCTCTTTCACAACTGTTCGGGTAACGAGATCCACGACTGACACATGTGGCAGTTCCCCTGCGATGACCAGAACACGGTTGCCCGGAAGAAATTGCAACGCATTAATCTGTCTTTGTCCGCTTGTATAAGGGGGAAACTCTTGCCAACTATGAGTTTCCCACAAACGAATCTCTCCCTGGGTGGTTCCCACCGCCAGGATGGCGCCATCGGAACTAAACGCGAGGGCGCTAGCTGGTACAAGCAGCTTCAGCTGACGCAACAGCATACCCTGTCCCGGATCCCAGATTTTCAGAAACCCGTCATCACTGGTCGTCACAAGCTGGTTTGCACTAGGGGAGGTTGCCACTGCACGTACCGCCATTCCATGAACAAACGCCGGCGCAGCAGTCGGCGTAGGAGACGCCACCGGCACCAGGTCTTGTGGTACCGGTCGTTTTGCTAAAACCTTGGCCTGTGGCTGGCCTGGATCCAGTACCAGCTCCGGAGAATGTGACCAGACGTCCCAAATGGAGGCCTTCCCATCCACTTCTGGATTCAGGCCTCCCTGCAACACCACAAGCACCTTGGTTGCGGTCGGCGACCATTTCACCGATGTCACGCGGGTGCCCATTTGACGGCAATCATGTCCACACAAATCAGGCAACATCGTTCCCGTCGGCAAGTCCCAGATCTGGAGTGTGGAGAGATGATCGGACTGTCCGACTAAATACTCCCCATCGGCCGAAATATCGACCGTATGCAGATGGCTCGGTACCCGCACTCCCCTCTCATGATCCTCATAGAGAAACTCCGTCAAGGCGACCAGCTTGCCTGTACTGACATCGACCAAGACATAACTCGATTCACCACTCGCGGCGACCAGCCGCTGGCTGTCACGCGAGAAGAGTTGGAGTGTCGCCGGTGCCCCCGTTTCCTCTGCACTCGGCAATGCGGTACGAGCCGCAACCGTCGCTCCGCCCGTCTCAATGAAGAGCACGGCACGACTCACGTTCACCGCAAGAGTGACGTTGTCCGGGGCGAAGAGAAGCTCTCGCACAATGCCCTCCACGGCCACATCTCGGATGGTCCCCCCTCGCAGATCGTACAGATGGATTGTATGGCCTTGCGCAATCGCTAATTGCTTGGCATCGGGAGAGGCCGCGACGGATGACACGTCTTTCTTCTGATCCAGCGCGATATGCTTCAGCGGTACGAGCTTCTTGCCCAGCTGCCAGACAGAGACCGCCTCGTTCCCATGACGGAGAATCAACTGGTCGGTCTCACTCGAGTAGGCAAGCAACTGATAGGGTTCGCGCGATTCTGAGGGGATCGTAGCCACGGCGGCACGATTCCTCCAATCATAGATGGTGACGCTGTGTCCCACACATAGTACCCACCCGTCTTGCTTCATCAAAGCGATCTGCCGACAGGGAAGGTCCGGGATCTTTGCCAGAAGTGTCTTGGTCTCCAGATCCCACACCGCTAACTCCTCCATCTGGACTAGGAGAAGCCGACCGTCATCAGAGAAAACCGCAGAGGTTTTTGAGACAGCCCCCACCGCATCCTGCCGGGACAACGCAATGAGGAACAAAAATGCCACGAGTGCAACCTTCACGATCTTCTGTCCTGTCCACCCATCCATTATCATGGCTTCATTCTGCTGCATGATGACGCGAACGTGAGACTCCCGCAGCTCGCTCTTTCCCCTTGCGGACATGACCTGAGATGGAAGGGTTTTCAATCTTAGTCCCCGCCTCTGCACCTCCCTTGGCGACAGGCAACACGTCGACGACATGTTCAAGCCCATGTTTGTCTTTCCACGATTGAGCCGGAGCCCTGGTATCTTTCTCACCGAGGTCGATGACTTGCCACGGACTGGTCAACATGGCTTGAAAGGGGTTCAACCCTTCGATGGTCGACGACATAGGGGGTTCTTCATTGGCCGGAGACGTCACGCTTGGAGCTGAAAGCGGGCGAGCCTCCGCACGAGGCGGATCGGGTGTGACTGGACGAACACTCGCCTTCTTCGACAATGCAGATTGCGGAGCCGGCACAGCCGTCAGATCGGATTTCTTGTGCGTACCGGCAGGCGGTGCATCGGTAATATGGAGATGCCCCTGTTCATCGGTCCATTTATAGAGCTCTGCGCTGCAGATGATCGGAGAGAAAATCAGCCCGGCCACTGTGCTCAGGATAAGCGTGTTCGTGATGGGAGAGGACCGCATAACCCACCTCGTGCATCAATGGAACAAAGTATAGCAGCTGCTTCCAGTTGTGCACGTAACTTCGCGTAACTGGATGGAGGCCGATCAAGCAACCAATGGTTTGGTAAAGAGGAGAGCTCAGCAGAACGCGTAGGGTGGGAGGAGCACGCACCTAACCGAGGACGATCAGGTACGGCGGAGATCTTGGGAGGACTTTAGGCTTCCCAGTCAAAGCTGGGCTTGCACACCATCCTCTTTCACTCGACCTCCTTATGAACCATATTCCCTCGGGGCGTTAACTCCTCCCACTCTGGTACCATAGGCCTCACACCGGGGTGAGTCAAGAGGCGGATGGAATTCGCCTGAGCGTCCCTCCCACTTGGTGATTTCTTCTGGCCGGTGGTATGTTGCTGAATGCTCAGTTGTACGACAAGCCTTACATTTTTCAGAACCGAGAGGACTATGGCCCATGGCAACCGCGTTGACCAGTGAGAACGTTCACGAGGCATGGTCTGCACTGGTGAGAGATGTGCGCACTGCCGTGCTGCTCACGATGCGAAATGAACGGCCGTTCGGGTCGCATGTGCCATATGTGTTCGGATCGGACTGGACAAGAGCATACCTCCATCTCAGCCGCCTCGCGCTTCACACACAACATCTACTGGCTGATCCACGACTGTCGCTGTTCATCGCCGAACCGGACGGACTTGAGAAAAACCCACTGGCGTTACGCCGGATAAATCTCCAGGGCGAGGCAGTAGTATTGTCGCCTGATACACAGTCATATCGTGCAATCAAGGAACGATACCTGGAACGTTTTCCTCAAGCTGAGATGATGTTTGGATTTGGTGATTTTGCCCTGTGGGAACTGCGACTCGATGACGCCCACTTTGTACTCGGCTTTGGCCAAGCCTTTGTCTCAACCGCCGCCACGCCAGCCAGGTGGGTACATCAAAAAGTAGAGCGTCCGGCTTCCTAGAAAGATTGACCGTCCTGTCGAGAATCAGTCAACATTTGGATTACGTCTTGAGGATGCCGTAAGTACGCCATCCCAATTACTGGAAACAATTCCCGAAGACCACAAGACTGGGTTTATCTTCAATTGATGACTATCGCCCGTTCTCCCCAGGTGTATTTAGGCACCATCGGAAATCCGGGGGGTTGTGGCGGCAGTTTATGCGCTGGGAAGTCGGAATCTGGCTCAAGAAGGTAAATGGTACCATCAGCCTCAACTTGGTATCGATATTGAATCCTGGATGAGTTCACTCTCTTTTTGTAGTTAGGTGGCGGATACACTACTTCATACGACCACTTCTTATTTACTGTGCCAGTCCTAAGCGGCTTGTACCCTCTAGGACACTTTCGTATCAAGCCATTACAAGCCACAGGTTGGTCCACGATTCCTGACGAATCCTTCTTAACGACGGTGACTTCATTTCCAAGGTGAATTTCGATCTCACTACCAGTGTGGTTATACAGAACCATGTCGGGAATCGAGAGGTTCACGTATTCCACCCCGAGAGCCATATACCCAAGAACAATGAAGGTGGCGACAGTCAGAATGACACCAACTCTCATCCCATCTTTGATAGTCGCTTCATCCTGAAGAGCTTTAGGGGTCTCTTCTCGCTGAGGCCCTATACTTGGATCACCCGATTCCATAATTATGTTCCTCTGATCGAGCGCGACACATCTGTCCCATCGCGTGACCAGTTACGCTTAGAACGGTTCGTACGGCGAGGTTTTCTAGAAGCAAGCCTACGGCCAGAGTCTGATTGGCACCAGAGAAAAGAAATATGGAGTCAAGAAAGGTTTCGTGAGGATACCTATGGAGTAGACACCCTATTCGCTCTTATTGCGGCGGAGCAGACCCAAGGAGGTGCCCAGAGCCAGGCCACCGAGGAAGGTCAGGCCAAGGATCACACCGAGCAGTGACGTAGATGGACCTGCCTGACGACGAATATAGCGACCGGCTTGGGAACCGACCGTCGCCTCCCCACCGATCCAGCTGCGAGGATCGTCATGCTGTGTTTCATTCAGATGGTTCAAAGACTTCATGACTGCCTTTCTTCATCCAACGCGATATAGTCGTCAATGAGCTGTTCCAATTCATCCAACTCTCGGGGTTGGAGATCGACAAATCTCACCCCGAACGTTCGATCGACATTCCATTGCACCCGGGCTTGTTCAATCAGGATCGGGGTATCGTCTCCTGGGACAATCAATTTGACGGCGATCTGCCTTCCTGGTTGGACCACGAGGGAACTCTCGATCTGGGCGCCGCTCAGTGATACATCGCGTGTCTCACCTTCCACTTCGTGCGAGTTCACCCGAACCAGGCTTTTCACATGGGCGGGAACCCGACGATGCTGACGACGCTCCATGTAAATGAGCATACCCCATCCAGACCGGGAAAAGCATCCGACATCCTCTCAAGTCGCTGATTGTTCGGGCATTCCCTTGCAACTCATCGAAGCTTTTCGTTAAGGTACAGCACGATGGAGAGGGCTCGTTCGCGCCAACTTATCTTTGCCTGCGCGAGTGGGTTATTCCTACCCCTCTGCTTCCCCAAGTTCGACCTGGGTTTGCTAGCCTGGATTGTCCTCATTCCTCTTCACCTCGCGCTCGATCAATGTTCCAAGCTGCGGGCGTTTTGGATCGGCTGGCTGAGCGGATTGATCGGGTTCACCGGCATCATGGCCTGGGTTGTCACCGCCATGACCACGTACGGCAAGGTTCCAGAACCGGTGAGCTATGCCATTCTCCTCTTGCTGACCGCGTACCTAGGACTATACACCGGTCTCTACAGTCTTGCCGTCGTCTGGTTGCGCGATCTCATCCCACGCTACGGAATTTTCTTCGCACCATGCTTCTGGGTCGCCCTTGAGTTGTTCCGTACCTACCTCCTCTCAGGCCTTCCCTGGTGCCTTCTGGGGTATTCACAATACCGAGAATTGGAATTGATTCAGGTCGCAGACCATACAGGCGTATATGGCATTTCATTCCTCATTGTCCTGGTGAATCTTGCGCTGGCAGAACTGATCTTGTGGATCATGCCCTTCTTCCGTGGGTTTCACCCGGTCAAGCTTCCCTGGGAGCTCCTCACGACTGCGGCCGCCTGCATGGTGCTCTCGTGGGTCTACAGTTCGGCGGTCTTGAGCGATCGCCACACAAGAGATCCGAGCACCTCCATTACAGTCGGAGTCGTCCAGCCGAACATCGATCAAGCCGTGAAGTGGGACAAGGCCTTCCGTGATGAAACCATGCAGCGCTTCGATCGGCTGACGGCCGAGCTGGGAACCGCTACTGACTTGGTCGTGTGGCCGGAAGCCGCGACCCCGTTCATCTTGGAGCGTGAAAAGGAGTATCAGGTACAACTGATCGCATGGGCGGAACGGGCCCAGGCGCCGATTCTTCTCGGGAGTCCGGCCTTGCGGTTTTATCCGGATCGCCGCCCCTATCTTTTGAACAGCGCCTACCTGCTGGGGAGAGACGGTACGCTCCTCGGCCGATACGATAAACACCATCTCGTCCCGTTTGGGGAATACATCCCTCTCAAATCCTCGTTGTTATTCTTCCTCGATAAGCTGGTAGAGGGAATCGGTGATTTCGAGGCAGGTCCGGGGCCAACCACGCTCTCCTTCACACCAAAGTCATGGGGAGCAGAAGGTTCCCATGGTTCACGACCCGTCAAGTTCGGGGTGGCCATCTGTTATGAAGTCATTTTCCCGGATTTAGTCCGTCAGTTCGCCGCCAACGGAGCGGAGTTTTTGGTGACGATCACAAATGATGGATGGTTCGGGCCGTCCTCAGCCCCTGCCCAGCACTTTGCCATGGTCGTCTTTCGCTCCGTGGAGAATCATGTCGCCTTCGCACGAGCCGCCAACACAGGCATCTCCGGGTTCATCGAT
>JAHBWO010000091.1 GCA_019636945.1 Nitrospira sp.
CCGAACTCGACGAGCTCAAACCCCTTTCGCCGGAGTCCTTCCCCAAGGATCGAGGTTTCGGCTTGATTCAGCCGGCAGCCGAGCGTATGTAGAGAGGCACGGGTTGTTCCCATAGAAGTGGCATTATAGGGTGGCCATGCGTGATCCGGCAAGGTTGCCTCGCTCGGGAGACCGCTTCTTCCACTGTCCTCTGGTGGCTAAACAGGGGGAATAAGGTCGTCCAGTTTAGGTGTGGTGGATGGTGCGGCTGCTTGCCATTCTGTGGGTCTCTCTATGGCTTCTAGCTGGTTCTCCCGCGATAGGGTGGGGGAAAGATTCCCTTCCGGTTGAGCCTGATCTCAACTCTCGTGTCGATGAGCTCTACGACCATGAAGCCCGCCTGTTCATTCTCCTCTATTCCCTGAAAGGCAACGGGCAGATCGACTATGTGACCGGCCGACTGGTTCAGGAGTATTCGCGCAGCAGCTACGGCAATCCCGTGTACCAGACGGAAGTCCAGCCCTTGTTCTATTGGTGGAACCACACGATGTGGAGCGATCCTGAGCAAGACGGGGTCAACGGCAATGAACGGGTCTACCAAGAAAACACCGAGTTCGATCTGTCTCGATACAAACCCTGCTTGTTTAATGGACAACCCTGCTAACAGACCGTTGAAAAAGCCCGCCAGCGGCGTTCCCCGCCTTGCCGAAGCGGCTTATCAAGGCAGGTCGAGGCGCTTTGAGTGGGTGAAGCGTATCTCGTGAAGCGTCGTTCGCTTGCGAGATACGAAACACGAATAACGAACTACTGTCAGCTTCTATGCTAGGCGATGAGTCCAGCCCCGCGTGTTTTGTGATTCTGCTGAGTTGTCGCAGACAGCGATGGTATTCTTCGTTCCACCGATGGGTGTGTTTACTGTATAAAGACCAGCCCAATTCGACCCATTCTTCTTTAGGTACGTTCTCGTGACGCAAGACGCATCCAATTTTTCCGCACTATTGAATCGGCGCCTCATCGTGATGCTACCTTTAGGGTTTCTATCCGGTCTTCCGCTCGCGCTCACATCGGGGACTCTCCAAGCCTGGTTGACGGTCGAGGGCGTTGATCTCAAGACCATCGGGATTTTCACCTTGGTCGGACTTCCCTATACGCTCAAGTTTCTCTGGGCACCGGTGATGGATCGTGTGGTACCACCCTGGTTGGGGCGGCGTCGCGGCTGGATGGTTCTGACGCAGCTCTGTGTGGCCGTGGCGCTTGGGCTTATGGCCCTGACCAATCCCAAGCTTCACCCAGGATGGCTGGCGGCCTATGCCGTGCTCGTCGCATTCCTTGCGGCCTCGTTGGACATTGTTTTCGACGCCTATCGAACGGACACGCTCCAGCCTCACGAGCGTGGGTTGGGTGCAGCCGTCTGGGTGAATGGCTATCGAGTCGCCCTCCTGGCTTCAGGAGCCGGGGCACTGGCGCTTGCTGATTATGTCGGGTGGCAGATGACGTACCTGGCGATGGCCGCCATCATGGTCGTGGGGGTGATTGTTGTCTTAATCAGTCCTGATCCGACGTTGGTGGCCGCTGCTCCTAAGAGTCTGAAGGAGGCCGTCGGTGCCCCGCTGGCGGAGTTCTTTTCTCGGCCAACGGCGCTGGGGTTCTTGGCTGTGATCGTCCTCTACAAACTTGGGGATGCCTTTGCCTCGGCACTGCAGACGGCCTTTCTGATTGGAGGTTTGGGATTTTCTTCGACGGAGGTCGGCGCTGCTAAGGGGCTTGGGATTGTTGCCACCTTGATAGGAGCATTTATCGGTGGACTCTTGATGACAAGGTCGGGGCTTGTCCGGTCGCTGCTCATCTTCGGCGTCTTGCAGGCTGTATCGAACCTGGGCTTTGTCGTGTTGGCTGTGGTCGGGAAAAGTGCCGGTGCGCTGACGGCTGCGGTTGTGATTGAGAATGTGACGGGCGGGATGGGGACGGCCGCATTCGTGGCGTTAGTCATGTCGCTCTGCGATGCGCGCTACACAGCGACACAGTTTGCGCTATTGTCTTCGCTGGAAGCGTTGGGACGGGTCTTTGTCGGCCGCCCATCAGCGGATCTCGTTGAGATTCTGGGATGGACGCAATTTTATGCTTTAACAGCCGTGGCGGCGTTACCGGGCCTCTGGGCCGTGTGGCGAATCAGGCGTGCTATCGAGCTGGAACGGGAGGCAGTTGGACAGACCTCCGTAGTGGAACCAGTTGCCTCGCCTATTGCTGACTGACTATGACAGCCGCCGCTGAAGGAAGAGGACATAGATCAACAGGGTGGGTAGTGGGGCGATGATGAAGGGCACAAGCCAGAGCCAGACGTTCTTGCCGCGGACACGCCCTTGGTCGATCATCCAGACGAAGAGCCAGACCAACAGGCAGGCATAGTTCAAGATGATCCATTGGGTCGTGTGAGTCTTGAGAGCGCTGGTGGTCTCAGACACACCTTGAAAGAGGAAAATACCTAATAACAGCACGAAGATGCCTAACAGAACTCCAACGAGTTTCTTGCTCCAGACAAACATCGCTTCCTCCAGACTCAATAAGGCCGTGTGCACTGAATTTGGGTTAAGCTAATTGGCCCGACAATTGTTTGTCAAACAGTAGAGCATCATGAGTCTCCTTCGCTTAAGCGTGATCGTCCTTGCACTGATCTTCTTGGTTGGTTTGGTTTGGTCAAACCCGACGATGGATGACTATTTGCGTTTCGTTGAGCTGGAATTGGGGAAAGCGATAGACCGAATGGACCAGGGTACATCGTCTCGGGAGCAACAGTTTATTCGACAGGTGTTTCGAACGCAGAGTAAGAAGCTGCTGGAGTCGGTGGTTCGTCCGAATACGGCGCGACAGAATTGGGGAATGATGAGTCTGTATGAGGCACAGGTGGCAGGGACGAACGTCGTGGTGCTGGGGATCGGAGGTCGATTCATCCCTCTTCAAGGTGTCGAGGAAGCCACTTTGAAGATCGGCCGAATGGCCTTCTAAAAGAAAAAATGGCAAGGGTCATCTGCTGAGGTCTCATTTGGGTGAGATTTTCTGTGGATAACCTCGCTACTATGTCACTCAAATAAGCGCTGCCGTTCACGTCTCGACTATTCACAGCCTATCCCCTCATTCCCTAAACATCCACAATACTTGGTGTTGACAAAAAAACATGCTAGCTATATGTAGGTGTCGCGTGCAATGAGTGAGTACCCCATACCGGTTATGAAGGCTTCGAACCAACCCATGGACCCTAATCCTTTTCCCCCTGGAGGACTACTGTGAGAATTGATCGAAAGTTTACCCGCCGCGGCGTGAGTCCATATGAGGGATTGGCGTTCGTCAAACGGTCGTCCGAGATTCGAAACCCCGACGGCTCAACTGTCTTCAAGCTTGAGCATATCGATATCCCTGAGCCCTGGTCTCAGCTAGCCATCGACATTTTGGCGCAAAAGTACTTCCGGAAAGCCGGCGTTCCGCAGTGCGATCAGAGTGGCCAGCCGCTGGCTGATGCCGACGGCAAGCCGGTGCTCGGCGGCGAGCGGGATGCTAGGCAGGTCTTTGAGCGCATGGCCGGGTGCTGGACCCATTGGGGCAGGGCCTATGGATATTTCAAGACACCGGAAGACGCAGAGTCCTTTCATGATGAGATGTGCTACATGCTGGCGCACCAAATGGCTGCGCCGAACTCCCCCCAGTGGTTCAATACCGGCCTGCACTATGCCTACGGATTATCGGGACCGGCTCAGGGGCACTATTACGTCGATCCGAAAACGCAGGAGGTGGTGAAGGCGACGAATGCGTTCGAACATCCGCAGCCGCATGCCTGTTTCATTCAATCGATCGAGGATGATCTGGTGAATGAAAACGGCATCATGGATCTGTGGGTTCGAGAGGCGCGATTGTTCAAGTATGGTTCCGGAACCGGGACGAACTTCTCGAGACTGCGCGGTGATGGCGAAGGTCTGTCCGGCGGAGGGCGATCTTCCGGGCTTATGTCTTTCCTGAAAATCGGTGATCGAGCGGCAGGAGCCATCAAATCCGGTGGGACGACGCGTCGAGCGGCCAAAATGGTCTGTTTGGATTTAGACCATCCTGACATCGAAGAATTCATCGATTGGAAAGTCATCGAGGAACAAAAAGTGGCGGCGATGGTGACGGGGTCGAAGATCTGCGCGCAGCGCCTCAATGCCGTCTTGAAGGCCTGTCATACCGTCGACGGGAATGGTGCGCTCCGGCTGGACCTCGATCGGAAGACGAATTCGGCTCTGCGCGAGGCGTTGGCGTCAGCCCGCCGAGAGATGGTGCCGGAGGCCTATATCCAGCGGATGTTCTCCTATGCGCAGCAGGGGTTCACGCATTTTGTCTTTCACGAATATGATACCAATTGGGACGGGAAGGCCTATCAAACAGTCTCCGGCCAGAATTCGAACAACAGCGTCAGGATTCCCAACGAGTTTTTTGCCGCGCTCGAAGCCGATGCGGACTGGGAACTGAAACGGCGCACCAACGGCAAAGTCTGCAAGACCATTAAGGCCAGAGAGTTGTGGGATCGCATTGCGTGGGCGGCCTGGACCTGTGCTGATCCGGGGACGCAGTACGATACCACTATCAATGAATGGCACACCTGTCCTGAGGATGGCCGAATCAACGCCTCCAATCCCTGTTCAGAATACATGTTCTTGGATGACACGGCCTGTAACCTCGCGTCGCTCAATCTGACGAAGTTCTACAGCGCCGATGGGCAGTTTGAACTCGAAGAGTTCCGGCATGCCGTTCGGCTGTGGACGATCGCACTGGAGATCAGTGTCTTGATGGCGTCTTTCCCGAGCCAGTCGATCGCCGAGAAAAGCTATCAGTTCCGGACGCTGGGTTTGGGGTACGCGAATCTGGGGACGGTGCTCATGCGCCAAGGTATCCCCTACGACTCCCCCAAGGCGTTAGCCATCTGCGGTGCCATCACGTCAATCATGACGGGGGAAGCGTACAGTGCATCGGCGGAAATGGCAGCGGAACTGTCGCCTTTCCCCGGCTACGCAAAAAATCGGGAACACATGTTGCGTGTCATTCGTAACCATCGACGGGCAGCCTATCAGGCGCCTCCCGAGGAATATGAACGGTTGACCATTGCTCCCGCAGGAGTCCGTCCTGAACATTGCCCCCCAGAATTGCTCCTGGCTGCCCGGAGGGCCTGGGACCATGCGCTTGAACTCGGGACTGCGTACGGGTATCGCAATGCTCAGGTGACGGTGATCGCTCCGACCGGGACGATCGGGTTGGTCATGGATTGTGATACCACCGGGATTGAACCGGATTTTGCATTGGTGAAATTCAAAAAGTTAGCCGGTGGCGGGTACTTCAAGATCATCAACCAAAGTATTCCACTCGCCTTGGCCAATCTCGGGTATACGGAACAACAAGTAAAGGACGTCGTCCACTACTGTGTCGGGGCTCAAACGCTCAAAGGCGCTCCGTTCATCAACCACGACACGCTTCGGCTGAAAGGTTTCGACGATACGGCGCTCGATCGTCTGGAGCGCAGCTTGTCGCAAGCCTTCGAGATTCAATTCGCGTTCAATAAATATACGTTTGGGGAGGCCTTCTGCATCGAGCAACTTGGTCTGACCGAGGCGCAGCTGAACGAGAAGAACTTCAATATGCTGAAGGCACTCGGTTTTACGCAGGAAGAAGTTGCTGCCGCGAACGATTTCTGTTGCGGGACGATGACGGTCGAAGGTGCACCGCACGTGAAGGCCGAGCATCTGGCGGTCTTCGACTGTGCGAATCGATGTGGTCGTATCGGGCAACGTTCCATCGCCGTTGACGCCCACATTCGCATGATGGCTGCGGCACAGCCCTTCATCAGCGGTGCGATCAGCAAGACCATCAATATGCCGTCCGAGGCTACGGTCGAAGACGTCAAGGCATCGTATTTTCTTGCCTGGAAGAGCATGGTGAAGGCGGTAGCGCTCTATCGAGACGGGTCCAAGCTCAGTCAGCCATTGAGCGCGTCGTCTGATAGCGGGAAGGCGCTGGAGGCAGTACCTGGTGTCTTGGAAATGGCTGAAAAAGTGACTGAGCGCGTGCTCGTCCGATATCTGGCCAAACGGCGTCCACTCCCGAGTCGGCGGAATGGGTACACGCAAAAAGCCATTGTCGGGGGGCACAAACTTTATCTCCGAACCGGCGAATACGAGGATGGGACGGTCGGGGAAATATTTCTGGATATGCATAAGGAGGGAGCGGCGTTTAGGAGTCTGATGAACTGCTTCGCCATTGCCATTTCCCTTGGGCTCCAGCATGGTGTGCCGCTCGAAGAGTTTGTGGAGGCTTTCGTTTTCACCAGGTTTGAACCCAACGGGCCGGTGAAACTGAACGATCGGATCAAGATGTCGACGTCGATTATCGATTACATCTTCCGTGAATTGGCCGTCACGTATCTCGATCGATATGACCTTGCCCAGGTCAAAGAAGACGATCTGCGCATGGATTCAATGAAGAAAGACGACATGGATCCTGAATGCTTTGAAGAGGAAGCCGATCTGAATGCATTGGCCAAGTCTTCCGTCGTGACCGAGCATCTTCCGATCCGCCGGAACGGCGGAAAGGGAAATGGCCATAGCCACGGAAACGGACATAGCGTTGCCCGGCAAGTAGAAATCATGCGGGAAACGCTGACGTTGACCGAAGTGCAAAACGCCAAGGATGCCAAGGTGAAAGGATATGAAGGAGATCCGTGTCCTGAATGCAAACAGTTCACGATGGTTCGAAACGGCACGTGTCTCAAATGTGTGAGTTGCGGTTCGACGAGTGGATGTTCGTAAGGGGTGTGCCACGATGCAAAGTAAGCGGCCTTCATCCTGTGTCGGGCATCGAAAGCGACGTGTTCTGCGGATTCGTGTTGGAAGCAAAAGACGTTTGATCAGGCAAACCAGGGTTGGGAAGTCCTGTCGCACCCTATCGCCGTGGCGGACTCAGGTGAATCATCACGGGGCCTGGACTCCATTACCGGCGGCTCGTTCAACAAAACGAAGAAGGCTGTGATAGCAGCTAGTTACGGGGAGTATCGATATGCCGACTACAACGCAGCTTGTCATCAGCGGACAGAGTAAACCAGGCACACTTGCCGGAGTGACGGCAGTGCTCGGCGCAGCAGGAGTGAATATCAAGGCATTTTCTGCCCCGGAGGTCATGGGCACAGGCAAGTTGCGGTTGCTTGTGGCTGATCTCGATGGGGCACGTGCTGCCTTGCGGGCGGCAAAGATCAAATTCCGCGAGGAAACAGCCCTGGTCTTGAGCCTTGAAAACAAGCCTGGAGCCTTGAGAAAGGTGGCAGACACGCTTACAAGGAGCCGGATCAATATTAAGTGCGGCTACTGTACGCCCTCAAGGGAGGGGAAGCGGGCCATCGTGGTTCTGACCGTTTCTAAAACTGAAAAAGCCCTCACGATTCTCCGCAACCAATCGCTCGACGAGTTTTAGCCCATGCGGCTCAGGCCGCTCACGGACCCTGCGCCGTTCCTAATCCTTGCCTTTGGGCTCGGTGCGGTTCTCTCTCAAGGTTGTGCGGCACCCCTTCGTCATGTCGATCGCTTGCCCAATTATCCGGTTGGGTTTGTCGAGCGAGGGATGGCTTCGTGGTATGGCCCAGGTTTTCACGGGAAGAAGACCGCCAATGGAGAGCGGTACGACATGTATGGGTTGACGGCTGCTCATCGGACGTTGCCCTTGGGATCCGTCGCAGTGGTTCATTCACTACCTTCGGGGCGGCATGTCACGGTCAGAATCAATGATCGAGGACCCTTTGCCAAGGGGAGAATCTTGGACCTTTCGTTGGCTGGTGCTCAAGCTCTTGGGATGACCGGCAACGGAACCGATCAGGTTGAGCTTCGAGTCGTGCGCTATGATCCTCGGCCAGAAGGGATGGGAGTCCTCAGGGTTCAAGCCGGCTCCTTTGCAGATCTCCACAATGCACAGGCTCTATTTGCACAGATCCAGCGCGACTTTACCGATGGGCGGATTGTCCACACAGAGCTTCCTGAGGGGCGTCGGTACCGAGTCCAGATCGGCCGGTTCTTGGTCGAGTCTGAAGCTCATAAGGCCTCAATGAGTCTTGATCGAAGGTTTCATCTCCAATCCTTCGTGATACGAGATGATGGGTAGATGTTGAACGACGACAGTGGAAGATGGCGAGATTAGGCCGTCGTTATCCGATGGTCTATTTAGAACTAATTGATTTTTCAGTATGAATTCCTGAATTGCTTGCCTGCTTGTGATCCCTGTGATAGATGTATCGGCTGTGAACCCTATTCTAACTGGTCCCATTATCCTAACCGTACGATCTTCTGATGGGTGGACTAAGAGGTATCCTCTTGGAGACACTCGGCTTCTCATCAGGCCAGCCGCACTGGTCCAACGTCCCTAAATAGATGATTACATGGACATCCTCATCCTTCTAGGGTTGATTGGGTTATCCGCTATTATTTCCACTGCCGAGATCGGCTTCTTTTCGGTCAACGAGACCAAGCTGAGAGCGTTGGCTCAGACTGGTAGCAAGCGAGCGGAGAAAGCTCTTCAGCTCCGAAGTGACCCTCAGAGACTCTTTTCGGCCATTCTTGTGGGAGATCGTTTGGTAAGCACGGCGATTCCGATGTTTGCGACGTTTATCACGCTGAATGCGTATGGTGAGAAGACCATTTTGGAGGAAGCCATCGCCGTCATGGTCGGGATCCTGACCTTCGTTCTGTTGGTCTGCGTGGATGTGGTCCCGAAGACGTTGGCCGCGAAGTTTTCTGTGCCTGTGACCCTGAATCTGGCCTACCCGATCTATGGGGTTCAGGTGATGCTGCGGCCGCTCCTGTTCTTGATGGTACCGCTGATCTACAGTTTGACAGGCGGAAAAGGACTCACCCATCCCCTGGTGACGGAGGAAGAACTCAAGATCATGCTCGACCAGGGTGGGAAAGCGGGCGAGATCGAATCTGAAGAAGTCAAGATGATCAAGAACGTGTTCCAGCTGAAGGATATTACAGCCGAAGACGCGATGACCCCGCGCATCTATGTGTTTGCTTTGGACGGAAATCTTTGTCTTAAGGAGGCACAGGAGCAGCTCTACAACTCGAAATACTCCCGGATTCCTCTCTATGACGATACGCTCGATAACATCACGGGCATCCTCTATAAGACCAAGGCGCTGACGGAACTGGCCAAAGGGCGAACGGATTTACGGTTGCGGGATATTGCGCATCCTCCACTGTTTGTTCCAGCCGGGAAGACAGCGGACGATTTGATGAAGCAGTTTCAGCAAGAAAAACGACATATGGGTGTTGTCGTAAACGAGTTCGGCGGTGTCATGGGGCTTGTGACCCTCGAGGATCTCCTTGAGGAGGTAGTCGGCGAGATCGTCGACGAAACGGACATCACGGAAGAACTCATTAAGCGTATCGGAAAGAGCCAGATCTTGGTTCATGGGCGTACTGAAGTGCGAAAAGTGAATGACTTTCTCAAGGTCGAGCTGGGTGGGGATGAGGCCCTGACGATCGGAGGATTGATCCAAGAAAATCTCGGTCGAATCCCCAAGGCGGGCGAAGAACTTCGCATCGAGAACTGCCGGTTGGTCGTCCACGAAGCCGATCCTCGTTCGATACGGAGCGTCACTATTTTCAAGGATGAGAAGGTGGCGGTGCCGGTCGAAGCTTCTGTGTAATCCTACTGCGTTTCGGACGAATTGATTAAATTCTTGAATCCCTCTTCGTCCAGGATCTGGACGGCCAATTTGCGGGCCTGTTCAAGTTTGGAACCTGCGTCGGAGCCAGCCACAACATAGGTTGTTTTCTTGCTGACGCTGGCTGTGACCATCGCACCCAGTCGTTCAACCAACGCCCTGGCCTCATCTCTTGAGAAACTCGACAGCCCTCCCGTGAAGACGAAGCTTTTCCCTGAAAAGGGGAGCGGGGTGTGGTTCTGCGGAAGACGTGGCTCTATGATAGAGACGCCCAATTGCTGCAGTTGAGCAATGACCCGACGGTTGGACTGTTCCTGAAAGTAGGATACCAGGCTTTCTGAAATTTCAGGCCCGACCTCTCGGATGGTCTGAAGCCGATCCCGGTCCGCTGCCATGACAGCGTCAAGCGAACCGAACTCACGGGCGAGCACTTTGGCGATATGCTGACCGATCTGGCGGATTCCCAACCCCAGCAAGAAGCGCTCAAGCGGCACAGTCTTACTTTTGGCAATGGATTCAAGGAGAAGCGTAGACGATCGTTCGGCGAAGCCTTCAAGCGTCAGGAGTTGCTGCTGATTGAGCCGGTAGAGATCCGACAGGTCTTTCACGAGTCCGTGATCGACGAGTTGCGCGACGGTCTTCTTGCCGAGGCCATCGATGTTAAGGGCTGTTTTTGATGCGAAATGTTCAATGGTGCCTTTGAGCTGTGCGGGGCAGGCGGCTTGCCCCGTGCAGTAGTAATATGCCCCTTCTCTCGCCACAGCTGAACCGCATATCGGGCAGTGTTGCGGCATCAGAAAGGGTTCTGGTCTGACTTGACCGGAGATAGGGATTCGTTCGGCGATTGCTGGGATGACGTCTCCAGCCCGCTCAACCCGCACCGTATCACCGACCCGGATATCTTTTCGGGCCACCTCATCGGCGTTGTGCAGAGTTGCGCGACTGATGGTCACCCCCCCTACCTCCACGGGTTTCAAGAGGGCGAGAGGGGTCAATGTTCCAGTGCGTCCGACGGAGATGGCGATATCCTGGATCTCCGTGATTTCTTTTCGCGGAGGAAACTTGAACGCAACGGCCCATCGAGGGCTTCTGGATTTCATGCCCAACCGGTTCTGCCAATCCACACGGTTGACCTTCACCACGACCCCATCGATCTCGTAGGGGAGATGGTCGCGTTGCTCCTGAGTTTCCCGGTGAAAGGCCAAGACCTGGTCGATTGTTTCGCACCGTCGGCGTAGAGAGGGGACGGGGAGTCCCCACTCGGCTAACCGTTCCAGTTCGTCCCAATGTGTTGGAGGATGAGCGCCGGTCATTGCCATCACCTCATAACAGGTCACGACCAAGGGCCGAGAGGCCGTCATGTGCGAATCGAGCTGGCGGAGGGAACCGGCCGCGGCGTTCCGTGGGTTGGCAAAGGCGTCGTCTCCCTGTTCCGTCATGCGGCGGTTGAGCGCGTGGAAGTCGGAGAGGCGCATGTACACTTCGCCTCGCATGACGAGATGCTCCGGGTAGTTGTCGGTCTGCAGCTGTAGCGGCAGGGCGCGAATTGTGCGGAGGTTAATCGTGACATCCTCGCCAGTCGTGCCATCACCACGGGTCGCTCCACGAACAAAGATGCCGTGGTCATAGACGAGCTCGACTGAGAGACCATCGAATTTCGGCTCGACGGTGTATTCGATCTGCTCGGTTTCAAGCTCTCGTTTCATCCGCTGGTCGAAGCACAAGACTTCCGCAGAATCCATCAAGGAGTCGAGACTCAACATGGGCCGTTCATGCGGGACCTTTCCAAGTTCATCCAAGGGAGCGGCCCCAACACGCTGGGTTGGAGAATCGGAAGTGATCAGGTCCGGATATTTCAGCTCGAGATCGAGCAGTTCGCGAAACAGGCGATCATATTCCCCATCGGAAATCTCGGGGCAGTCTTTCACATAGTACAGATAGTCGTGATGTCGGATTTGGTTCTTGAGTGCGGCCAGCCGATCTACATCAGCCTGACGATTCGGAGAACAGGGAGGTATGTCGTGAAAGAGAGAATCCTGTTGCATCATTGTGCTCAGCGCTCCGAGGCCGTTGGGATCGAGGTGAGGATGTTCTGCTGGTCGTAACGCAACATGAGGACGGCCTATGCGGAAAGCCGGACCTGACCGTAGCACAGGCCAGCGAAACGGTCAAAGTGGACTGGATTGCTCTCTTTGACTTTCGCACCAGTGCCCACTATTCTAAGCGTCTCTTCGTCCTCGGGGATCGGTGACGGCCGGGTAAAAGGAGGGTGTATGCGGAGGGATGAGCAGCCAATTTGTGCACAAATGGGGAAGACCGCTCTTTTCGGAATCCTATTATTCGGGGGGACGGTGATGAATGGGTGTGTAGTATTGGAAGAAAAGTTCAATGCTGAAAAGGCGAGGAGCCTTAACTTTCAGCGACTCCTGGCCCAGGAGGAAAAGCGTACGGCTGAATTGGACAGTGAAGTCAAACGGACAAAGGTGGAGCTGGCCGAGTTTGAGTCGAGAAACCGGGAATTGTCGACGCAGGTACAGATGGCGCGTGAACAGATGGCCCGTCTCCAGGAGGAGACTGAGGCGATCAGGGAAGCGACGGTGCTCGAACGAAAAGCGCTCGAAGATATGCAGCGGAAAAGCCCTTCCGCTGCGGGAAAGCCGAAAAAAATTGAACCGTTCAAGGAACCGGCAAAAGTCGTCGCGACAGAATCAGCTGGAGGCGATGCCAAAAACTCTCTGTCTCAAGGTGCAACAAATGCCATGCCGAAGCTCGGCCAAGCCGTCCATGTCGTCAAACCTGGGGAGACGCTCTTCGGTATTAGCCGGCGGTATGGTCTCGATATGGAGAAGATAAAGAAGATGAACAAGTTGCCTGATGATATTATCGAAGTCGGGCAAAAACTCATGGTGGGAAGCGAGTAGGGAGACGAGGTGCGATCGGTGACCTATTCGCTCAGCCTGGATGAGTTTCGTTCCTACGCGAAGCAGGGCAATCTCATTCCCCTCTTTCGCGAAATCCTGGCTGACCAGGATACTCCCGTATCGGCTTTTGCCAAGATCGACCATGGCCCCTCGGCCTATTTGTTGGAAAGCATTCAGGGAGGGGAGAAATGGGCGCGCTACTCGTTTCTCGGCAGCGGATCCCCGCTTGTCATCTACGAAGACCGGGGCGACTTATGTGTCAAGAAGGGCGGTCGTGTTCGTCGCATTCCCAGCCGAGGTGCTCCCTTAGACCGTCTGCGGGAAATTCTTGAGGTCTATCGCCCCGTGACGGTGCCGGAGTTGCCTCGCTTCGTCGGTGGCGCCGTGGGGTATCTCGGCTATGATATCGTCAAGACGTTTGAGGACCTTCCTTCTCGACGAAAAGACGATCTCCATCTTCCGCAGTTCGCTTTTCTTCTGACCGAGACGTTGCTGATCTTCGATAACGTGTCGCAGAAAATCAAAGTCGTGGCCAACGCGCAGGTTAAGTCCGAATCGGACCGAGACATTCGTGCAGCCTATCGAGATGCGACAACCCGCATTGAAAAGATGATCGCGAGAATTCGTCGCCCGCTTCGCCGAGTCCAACCTAAGCACCGGCGGTCTCCGCTCCGCTTTACCTCCAATATGAACAAAGCGGATTTTGAGAAAATGGTCGCGCGCGCGCAGGAATACATTAAGGCGGGCGACATCTTTCAGTGTGTGCTCTCACAGCGATGGGAAACGAATTTGCAGGCGCCGCCGTTTCAGCTCTATCGTGCGCTTCGCGTGGTGAATCCGTCCCCGTATATGTACTATCTGCGTATCGCGGGAGTGGAACTGGTCGGATCGTCCCCGGAAATTCTCGTGCGGTGTGAAGACGGCCTCGCGTCCCTGCGTCCAATTGCTGGAACCAGGCGACGTGGAGTGACACCGGAAGAAGATGCGGAACTCGAACGACGGCTGTTGGCGGACGCCAAGGAGCGGGCCGAACACATCATGCTGGTGGACTTGGGGCGGAACGATATCGGCCGTGTGGCTGAACGGGGATCGGTCAGAGTCGAATCGTTGATGAATGTCGAGCGGTACTCCCATGTCATGCACATCGTGTCGAATGTCACCGGAAAACTGAGCAAGGACAAGACCGTCTACGACGTGCTCAAGGCCTGCTTCCCTGCCGGCACGGTATCCGGAGCACCGAAGATTCGGGCGATGGAAATCATCGAGGAACTCGAACCGACCAAACGTGGTCCCTATGCCGGGGCGGTCGGCTACATCAGTTTTTCTGGGAACATGGACATGTGCATCAATATTCGCACCGTCGTGGTCTCACGCCATAGGGCATTCGTTCAAGCCGGTGCCGGTATCGTGGCTGATTCCAATCCCGTCTATGAGTATGAAGAAACCTGTAACAAGGCCCGCGCCATGATGAAAGCCATCGAATTGGCAGAGCAGGGGCTGGAATAGGGAATGGTTCATGTCTCATGGTTAATGTGGTGAAGAGGCACTAGAAGGTACTCGTTTCCGTCATGAACCATTTACCATCATCCATTTTTTGTTATGTTACTTGTCATCGATAACTACGACTCCTTCACCTACAACCTTGTCCAGTATCTCGGAGAATTGGGCGAGGACGTCCACGTGTACCGAAACGACAAGATTACCGTGGATCAGATCGAAGAGTTACACCCGGACCGTCTGGTGATTTCTCCCGGACCCTGCACGCCCAAGGAAGCGGGGATTTCTGTCGAGGCGATCCGGCGATTCGGGGGGAAGATTCCCATTCTTGGTGTCTGTTTGGGGCATCAGTCGATGGCGGTCGCCTATGGGGGGGAAGTGATCCGTGCGTCGCGGCTGATGCACGGGAAGACGTCACCGGTTCAGCATGACGGCAAGACCATCTTTCGTTCGTTGCCCAACCCGTTTGAAGCCACGAGGTACCATTCGCTGATCGTCAATCGGACGAATTTGCCGGACTGTTGTGAGATCTCAGCCGAAACTGCCGAAGGTGAAATCATGGGACTTCGGCATAAGACACTGGGCGTCGAAGGCGTACAGTTCCATCCGGAATCGATCCTGACCAGGGTCGGGAAAGATTTGCTCAATAACTTCCTGAAACTCTAGCCGCTTCTTCTGCTGTGTGACCAATGATCAAAGATGCACTCGCCAAATTGGCCGACCGAGTCGATCTTTCCGTGCAGGAAGCCGAATCGATCATGTGCGAGATCATGGACGGGGCTGCGACCCCGGCGCAAGTGGCCGCCTATCTCATGGGGCTCAGGCAGAAGGGCGAAACGGTTGAGGAAATCGTCGGCTCGGCGAGAGCGATGCGATCGCGGGCTGCGCGCATCAGTGTCGGAGCGTCCATCGTCGTGGATACCTGTGGGACCGGCGGGGATGGAGCGAATACATTCAATATCTCGACGACGGCCGCATTCGTCGTGGCGGGGGCCGGCATTACTGTTGCCAAGCACGGCAATCGTTCCGTATCTTCCAGAAGCGGAAGCGCCGATGTGTTGAGCGCCCTCGGAGTCAAGATTGATTTGGAACGGGAGCGGGTTGCCGACTGTATCGATGAAGTCGGCATCGGGTTCTTGTTTGCGCCGCATTACCACAGTGCTATGAAACATTGTGCCGGGCCGAGGCAGGAGATGGGCATCCGAACGATCTTAAATGTGCTCGGGCCGCTCACGAATCCGGCCGGAGCCACGCATCAAGTGCTTGGGGTGTATGAGGCACAGAAGACGGAAATCCTCGGACGGGTCTTGCTCGAGCTGGGATCTCAACATTGCTTCGTGATTCATGGGATGGATGGACTGGACGAGATTACGCTGTCGGACCGGACAAAAGTCTCCGAGGGTAAAGGCGGTGTCGTCTCGAGCTACTTTATTGCGCCGGAGGAATTCGAGCTGCCTCGCGTTCCCAGAAAAGAAATTGCAGGTGGGTCGCCGGAGGATAATGCGCGGATCGTAAAAGAGATTTTGCAGGGTCGGAAAAGCTCCAAACGAGACATCGTTTGTTTGAACGCCGCGCCTGCCATGGTTGCTGGCCAGAAAGCGAAAACACTGAAGGAAGGCTTCCGTATGGCTCAACAAACGATCGACTCAGGGGCTGCAGCGGAAAAGCTGGATCGACTGGTTGCTTACACGACGAGGGCATGAGTACGCGATGATTCTCGATCGCATTCTGGAACACAAAAAAGCGGAATTGCGGCATAAGCAAAGCCGGGCCTATCTGGCTGATCTGAAAGCAGCGATCCGTGATGCACCTCCCACGCTTGGCTTTGCGGTCACACTCGATGCGACGAAACCTCCGGCCAGTCCTTCGCTCATCGCCGAGGTCAAGAAGGCCTCGCCGAGTCTTGGGCTCTTGCGGGAAGAGTTCGCGGAGAAGTTTGATCATCTGGGACTGGCACGCATCTATCAAGAACAAGGCGCTTCGGCCGTTTCGGTCCTGACCGACAAGGATTTTTTCCAGGGCGACCTCCGGTATCTGAAAGAAATCAAACAAGCATTCCCGATTCCAGCCCTCAATAAAGAATTCATGGTTGGCGATATCCAATTTTATGAGGCGCGGGCCCATGGTGCTGATGCGATTTTGCTGATCGTGGCGGCATTGGAGAAGCGACAGTTGATCGACTTCCACGCCTTGGCGACAGAACTGGGGATGGATAGTCTGTTCGAGACGCACCATGAGCGAGAGTTGGATACGGTCTTGGAATGGATTCCTAATGCGCGAATGATCGGGATCAATAACCGGGATTTGAAGACGTTCACGACCGACCTCGATATCACGTTTCGGCTGGCGAAGCGGATTCCGTCAGATAAGTTGATCATCAGCGAAAGCGGGATTCATAAACGGGATGATGTGGTGAAACTGAACGAGGCCGGTATTCACGCAATGTTGATCGGAGAGTCGCTTATTCGTGCGGATAACACGGCAGACAAGGTTCGTGAATTACTCGGAACCACAGCGCATAGTGGACAATCTGTGTAGATGGTGATGTCGATATGGTGAAGATTAAGATGTGCGGCATCACCAATGTGGACG
>JAHBWO010000092.1 GCA_019636945.1 Nitrospira sp.
TCGGAGACGATCTCGATGTGCTTCGCGACAAGGCGCAGGAGATTGCGGCCATGGTACAACAAATCAACGGGGTCAAAGATATCAAGGTCGAACAGGTCGCCGGACAGCCCTACCTCATTATCGATATCGATCGGCAAAAGATTGCCCGCTTCGGCATCAACGTGGCCGACGTGCAGGAGATCATCGCCACCGCGATCGGTGGGAAGGCGGCGACGCAGGTCTATGAAGGTGAGCGCCGGTTTCAGCTCACCCTGAGATTTCCGGAACCCTACCGGAACAGTGTTGCCGCCATTGGAGAAATCCGCGTGAAGTCTCCTTCTGGAGCGCTCATTCCGATGAGTGACCTGGCCAAGATCGAAATGCGTGAAGGCCCGGCTCGTATCAGTCGAGAGCATGTGAAGCGCCGCATCTACATCGGCTTCAATGTCGTGGGCCGGGACATTGGCGGTGTCGTGGATGAAGGGCGCAGAAAACTTGCGGCACATCTCCACTTACCGGAAGGCTATACCGTCGTATGGGGCGGGGCGTTCGAAAATATGGAACGGGCTAATGCGCGGTTGATGATCGTGGTCCCGATCACACTGGGCCTCGTGTTCTTCCTCCTCTTCTGGGCCTTCCATTCTCTGCGATACGCGACCATGATCATTATCAACCTGCCGTTCGCGTTGATTGGAGGAGTCGTGTCGCTATGGCTGAGCGGACAGTATCTGAGTGTGCCGGCCTCGATCGGTTTCATCGAGCTGTTCGGACTGGCTGTAGGGAATGGGATTGTGCTGGTCTCTTATATCAACCAGCTGCGTCACGAGGGACGAGCGATCGACGACGCGATCCTAGCCGGTTGCAGCCTGCGTCTCCGTCCGGTCGTGATGACGATGATGACGACGTTGCTCGGTCTTCTACCGCTGGCGTTGGCGCAAGGGATCGGAGCTGAGGTGCAGCGGCCGCTCGCCAGCGTCGTGATCGGCGGACTCTTCACCTCAACGGCGTTGACGTTGGTGGTCCTGCCCGCGCTGTACAGCCTGTTCGCGGGGCGGGACGTCGGGAAAGAAGAGGCGCCGGAATGGGTGTGAGAGGGGCGACGCGTGGACCGACATTTCTACGGCGGCATGATGCGCTGATCATCGGTGGGGCTACCGAGCCTAGACGTTTGTACTGGCATTCTCTGCTCTTTGGATAGGTCGACATGCGCCATGCCGCTCTCAAAATGCCGGTCCACGCGTCGCTTGAGGAGAGAAGAAAAGCTTTCATGAGCGCGATGAGCTGTAGCATCTTTCACGTGTCACATCCAAGAGAACTGAAGGGCAGCCAAAGATCTGGGGCAAGAATCCACTGAATTGATCCGAGGTCAGATGACTGTGGTGTTAGGCATCAATCTTGTAGTTGTCAGATGGCAAGCCTGCCAGGCCGGTCCAGGCCGAACACCGTTGCTGGCAGGCGAGGCCGAATCCACAGGGCAATCAGTTAGAACGGGGAGGGGGGGCGTTTATGAGACACGTGTTGGCGAGTATGGCGGTGTTCTGCCTCTTCATCGCTTCGGGAGCTGTCGTGTATGCAGCCGGAGCCGGGGATCAGGAATTTTCCAAGGGAGAGAACCTATTGAAAAACAAACAGTATGCAGAGGCACGGACGTTGTTGGAGACTGGCATTCAGAAAGATCCGTCCAACATTCAGGCACATTTCAACCTTGCCGAAGCCTGCCGGGCCCTGGAGGCTTGGATCTGCGCAGAGGAACATTACGAGACCGCACTGGATTTGGATGCCAAGTCTGGGCGAACAACATCTTATTTGCCTAAGACCAAAGCGAAGGTCTGGCGGTTACGAGAGGAAACAACGGCTTGGAGGCTTCTGCACGAAGCGAAAGCGTTGGTGGCCGCTGGAAAGATGAAGCAAGCCCAGGAGACGCTCGAAAGCGCGCATGAAATGGGCCTGACCACTGAACAGCAGGTCCTTCACCAACAGCTTCAGGCCAAACTTCCGCGGTCTCTGTCCGGAGCGAAGAAACAGGTCTCTGCCGGGGCGTCCGGAGGAACAGGAGAGGCTGATAACCTCGATCTGCAGATGGTGCTGGTTCCGGCGGGGACGTTCACTCGGGGTAGCACTCTTGGAGATGATGAAAAGCCGGTGCGGCAGATCTATCTCAATGCGTTCCGGATCGACAAGTATGAGGTGACGGTCGGCCAATACGCTCGGTACTTGGAAGCCACGGAAATGGAGGAGCCGCCGGACTGGAGCGTCATGAATCAACCACAACATCTGAGACGTCCGGTCGTCAATGTCAGTTGGGAGGATGCGGTCAACTACTGCAAATGGGCCGGTAAGCGTTTGCCGACTGAAGCGGAATGGGAAAAGGCCGCAAGGGGAACCGATGGACGAATCTATCCCTGGGGAAATGAAGCCCCGACCAGACTCCACGCCAATTATGGGCGAAAGGATTGGGATGACCATCTGGCTTTGTCCCCGGTCGGATCGTTCGAGGCAGGGAAGAGCCCCTACGGCATCTATGACATGGCCGGGAATGCCTGGGAGTGGGTGTTCGATTGGTACGGGCTCGATTCTTATAAGAAAGGTCCGGAGAAGAACCCCATCGGTCCGGCAAAAGGCGATGAGAAGGTCGTACGCGGAGGCTCCTGGTTGTATGTGGCGGACTTTCTTCGGTCTGCGCATCGGTTCAATGCACAACCGATGAACCGGCAGTTCGGCTATGGGTTTCGGTGCGCAAAAACGCCGTAACCGTTCGGCGGAGAGTTCGTGGCACTCGAATGAGTCGTCGCAGAAGCGACTCAGCGATATTTCGCGAAGCAAATGAGATCGAGATGATCGTAGTGATTGGGGAGAATTGTTTCGGCCTTGTACCCGAGGTTCATGAAGAACTGAATATTGCGAGCTGTTCGCAACATCGTGCAGGCGTAGAGCTTATGGGCATCGGTCACGACCCGTTCGATCTCGTGTATCAGGGCTTTGCCGACTCCTCGGTGCTGATGGCTGGGATTCACAGAGAGCAGGCGGATGACGCACACGCCGGCCACCGTCCAGAACCGTACGGAGCCGACGATTGTCCCGTCCTCGACAGCCACGAAGATCTGTTTCTCCCGAGCGTCCGCTTTGAGGCTCTCCGGGGTTTCAGTCGTCCAGCCGCTCACTGTATGGACCGAGGCATATTCGCCGAAGGCGGACTGTTGCACCCTGAGGATTGCGGGAAAATCTGTTTCGGTCGCTGGTCGAATGTGCACCACGGGGTGGCCTCTGGCCAGGGAACAAGATTCGATGTTCATAACGGAATGAAGTGGGATTCGCAAGGGGGCGTGGTTGGTCAAGAGGCATCTACAGCATGAGGCTGTAGACCTGGCTGTGCCATGCTGTCGAGGTTCATATTATCATGGGAGGTTCTATGCTCAAGGAAGTGGCGGGAGACATTTTACGATCGAAGGCCGAAATGGTGGCGCATGGTGTGGCACCGAACGACGGGTTCGCGAACGGTTTGGCGTTGTCCCTGAGGCAACAGTGGCCTGCCATGTATAAGGATTTCAGACATTATTGCCAAACATTTACGCCTAAGACCGGTGAATTGTGGGCCTGGGCCGGTGCAGGTGGTACGAGAATTGTGAGCCTGTTTACCCAAGAACCGGCCCCCAGCCATGGGTCTAATCCAGGAAAAGCGACCATCGAAAACGTCAATCATTGTCTCAAAGCCCTCTCGAAGCTGGTGGAAAGTGAAAAGGTCAAGAGCCTTGCTTTACCTCGTCTTGCGACAGGAGTGGGCGGGCTTGATTGGAAAGACGTCAAACCGTTGCTTGAGAAGCATCTCGGCCATCTGTCCATCCCGGTCTATGTATATACGACCTATCAACCGAGCGTACAGGCGAAGGAAGGATGAGGATGTCCCAGCCAGGTGATGACCTCCGACCGACTGAGTGCTGCGCGCGGAGAGACCTCTCATGGCTTTGATTGCACCAGCTCTGTACGACAGATTGGTCGCTCTGCGACGAGAGCTCCACCGGTATCCTGAGCTGAGTAGACAGGAATCTCGGACGGCCGCAGTCATCAGCAGGTTCCTTCACGATCTTGGCATTCGTCACCGCACCAACATCGCGGGCCATGGGGTCGTCGCCGACATTCCAGGGGATTCCGGAGTGCCCTGTGTCGTACTGCGGGCCGACATGGATGCGCTCCCCATTCAGGAGGAAACCGGACTCGAGTTCGCCTCAGTGCATGGCGGTGTGATGCATGCCTGTGGCCATGATGGCCACACGACAATGTTGCTCGGTGCCGCGGCGCTCCTTTCACAGGAGAACGACTTGCCGGCGCCGGTGCGGCTGATTTTCCAGCCGGCGGAAGAACAAGGGACCGGTGCGATCGCGATGATTAAGGAAGGCGTGCTTGCCGGCGCTGGCCTGATCTTCGGTGGACATCTGGATCGGCATTATCGCCCAGGTACCATCGTGGTGAGTGAGGGACCGGTCAATGCGTCGTCGGATAACTTTGCGATTGAGATCATCGGGCAGGGGGCACATGGCGCAAGGCCACATGAAAGCATCGATGCCGTGGTGGTGGGGAGCCTCATGATCATGGCGTTGCAGACGATCGTCTCACGTGAGGTCGATCCGGCCCGCCCCTCGGTTGTTTCGGTCGGCCAATTTCATGCAGGGACTGCACCGAATGTGATTGCGGGACAGGCCAAGTTGGAAGGGACGGTGAGGGCGCAAGATCCGGCTGTCCGCCGACAGTTGCTCAACTCCGTGCGTCGTATTGCCGAATCGATCGCCCAATTACACGGGGCGAAGATCCATGTCACGGTGACCGAAGGCACACCACCTCTCGTCAACGATGCGGTGATGGCGGTCCTCGCGCGGAGCGCCGCAATCGAGACCGTGGGGGAGACAAATGTGTTGCCGCTGAAGACGGCGAATATGGGGGCGGAAGATTTCAGCTATTACCTGGAAAAAATTCCAGGTGCCTACGTCAGATTCGGCAGCCAAGTTCCTGGTCGTGAAGGTTATCCAGCCCATTCCAGCAAGTTCGACTTCGATGAAGACGCGCTGGCTGTAGGGGCCGCCTATTATCGGACCCTCGCCAGAATTGCCGGCCGGCAGCTTCGTCAGCACCTGGTATCCTCCTGATCCGCTGTAAAGGGGCGCGTATGATCAGAGTCCGAGAGGCCCGCGAAGAGGATGTGGGACAGATCCGCGAGATTTTTCTCGCAGTCTACGGCACCGATTATCCGCATCGAGAACTCTACGACGAGCTCTGGCTGAAGCGTTCGGTCTTTACGGACGACGCGTTGATTCTCGTGGCCGAAGACACAGAGTCGGGACGTGTTGTCGGCACCGCGTCCGTCTTGTTCGATTTCGGAGCGCATTCCGATCTGGTCGGAGAGTTCGGCCGCCTTGCCGTCCATCCCGACTATCGCCGGATGCAGGTCGGAAAGCTGCTCATGGACAAGCGGCTTGAGGCCATCAAGAACCGTCTGCATGTCGGACTTGTCGTCGCACGGACGGTACATCCCTATGCGCAACGGATCAGCCTTGCACAGAGATTCATTGCCATGGGTTTTCTCCCGCTCAAGCACTTCTTTCGTCATCGCGAGAGCTTTGCCTTGTTGGCTCGATATTTCGGTGACGCCCTTACCTTGCGCCGCAATAATCCGCGCATTATTCCCGAGGCGTATGCCTTGGCCAATCTTGTGATGAGCCATCCGCCGCTCACACCGGATTTCATTGTGGATGAAGACTCCGCCTCCTATCCGCCCGGCGGCGATTACCGACTGGAACAGTTGCAAGCCGAGGGCTATCCGGCGCTGCTACGTATTGAACGGGGGCGAGTAAGGAATCGTGAAATCTTTGGGCCCATGCGATTGGACTACGGCTTCTTCAAGTTGCAAGCCCGCCAGACCAACTACTTTCTGGCTCGCTCCGGGACTCAGGTCGTCGGAGCAGTCGGCTATACCATGGACCCGGTTGAGCACACCGTACGAGTGTTCGAACTCATTGCGTTGGCTGATGATGTGGTGCGCTTTCTCCTGGGCGAACTTGAGCGGAAGTGTCGGGAGGAGATGGGCATCGAGTACATTGAAATCGATGTCAGTGCCTATGCGCCGCGCATGCAGCGAACGTTGCTGGAGCTGAATTTTCTTCCGGTCGCCTATGTGCCGGCCATGGTGTTTTATCAGGTCGAACGGCTCGACATCGTGAAAATGGTACGGCTGAACAAACTACAAGACTTGGGGCCACTTGGTCTGACCGAGCCCGTTCAAGCCGTGGCCGATGTCGTGATGCGCGGATTTTCGACATGCGTCATCGCGCCTCGTATGGCCCGGGCGATCAAAGAAGTCCCGTTGTTTCATGGAATGAATACCGAACAGGCGATCAGGTTGGCCGGAGTGTGCACGGTGAAAAACATGCGAAGCGGTGAGCGACTCTTTGCCGAGCGTGATCCCACCGACCGGCTCTACGTGGTGCTTCAGGGGCAGGTTGCCATCAGCGGCGGACCGTCTCCGGCCATTATCGGTACCATTCACACCGGGGAGACCTGCGGTGAAGTCTCTCTGCTGTCGGCCAGACCTCACTCTGCCACGGCGATGGCAGTGAGTGAGATCGAGGTTGCCGAACTCCCTCGACGAGATCTGGAGGACCTCATTCGACGTCGTCCCGACATCGGCGTGATTATCTACCGCAACTTAGCCGTTGGACTTGGAGACAAGCTTCTGCGCTCCGGCGAGTGGAAGCGGGGCCAGGAGCGAAGTGAAACCGAGAGCGTATTGCCCTAGTTTCGCAGTTGCGTTGAGGGTGAGGACATCTCTGTTGGAGGGATGTCCGTCAGGCAGCCTCATTCCCATATTGACGGAGTTTGGATCCGCACGATCCCTTTCGCCGCGGAAGGACTTGCTGATTCCGGTGAATGACCTCGTCGACGATCATTCCACAGTTGACACAACGCCAGGCATGAACCTCCGAGGACGAACCGGTTTGTACGACGACGCTATCGTCATAGACTGCGAACCCGTTGCATCGTTGGCAATTCATCATCTACCTCCCGATCGTGTATTGAGCGCTATCCGTGAATCTGCTTGTGGAATTCCAGGAGCCGCAGCATGATTCGCCTGCCGCACACGTGTCGTTTGCAGCATGGCGATCCCGTCTTGGAGGCCCAGCAAGTATCGCTCACGAATTTCCGGAGAACAGAGCCGATAGTCTTCGCTGTGGTCTCGACTCATCACGGCATCTCGAAGCCCATCCGCTTCGGCTTGCCAGCTATCTGCCTCCGGCTCGCTACCAGCTTGTCTCGATCGTTGTCGACACCATTCAATTCGCGCAGTGATAGGGGGTATCGGCTGTCCCATGTGCTTGGCTTTCAGAGTGCAAGTCCTTCGTATCAAGGCGATGGAGCAAGTTGGGTGCCATGAGAGGCATAGACGGAGAGGCTGGTTAGACCGCTTCGAGGAATGGGTGGATTCGTACGTAAATATAACAGGTTACGGCTCTAAGAGCTGTTCAGGCTGCTAGGCCGGCCGGATCCGGCGGAAGCCGTTCCAAGTGAAGGAGGTGAAGGCAAACGACTCTAGTAGTTCACCGTAGCACGAAGAGTCGCTTCGAAACGGTCCGGCCTTTCTTCGAGAGGCTTCAAACGAACAAACATCCTCTGCAAGAGATGCAACATCGTTGTTCATGGAGCGCTGAATGAAACACGGGGCATGGGTTTGACAGGGTGATGTCTGTTCCTGAAGGATGTGGAGATGTTGTCATTGAGCAAGGGCGTATTCCTTAATAGGGTGATCAGTAATCGGGTATAGTCGTCATTAGGGATTCCTGACAACGATCGTCAGGGAGCGAACAACCTCATCGTGAGACAAGGAGTTGAGATGGGTGAGCATGGGGGCGGGTTGGTGAAGGAGTTTATGCATCGCTACTTGGAGGTCGTCTCACCGAAGACGACGGTGACGGCTGTCGCTGAACGAATGAGCGTCAAGCGGATCGGCTGTCTATTGGTCGAGTCGGATGATCCCACCCGAGGGCCGATTGGCATTCTGACGGAGACGGATCTCGTGCGGAAAGTTCTGGCTGCGGGATTAGACCCCATGGTGACGACGGCGAATCAGGTGATGGTCAGTCCAATCGTGACGATCACGGGGGACCGCACCATGTTGGATGCCAGTCATGTGATGGAAACCAATCATATCCGTCACCTCTGTGTGGCGGAGGCTGGAGAAATTGTCGGGATCGTTTCTGTGAGGGACCTGGTTCGATCGTTCGTGGATGCGGAGAGCGGCCCAGTCAATGACCTTGATCAGGTCTATCGCCCGTTGAGCGTCCTGATGGCAACCACACTTGCGACGATTCCGAGCGACGGGGGCCTTCTCACTGCGGCTCAGTTGATGCGCGAGAAGCGGCTTGGATCCTTGTTGACCATGGAGGCGGGCGAGATCGTCGGCATTGTGACCGAGTGCGATCTGGTCCGGAAAGGACTTGCGGTCAATCGTGCAGGAGCGCATACGCACATCAGCGCTGTGATGAGCTCGCCTCTGCTCAGCATTGATGTCAATCGCACGGTCCGTGACGCCAGTAAGGCGATGGCCGAACAGGGCGTACGACACTTGACCGTGACGGAAAGCGGAAAGATCGTCGGGGTGCTCTCCGTACGGGATCTCGTGAAAATGGTCTCCGTTCGAGATCGTCCCAGGTTTCTCAGTAAGCCGTCGTAGGCAAGAGAAGCTCATCCCAACAGCATCGCGGCCAGTCGGGGGAGCCAGGGGAGCATCAGCACACCGAGGCACATGGAAAGGGCAACGATCGAGGCCACCAGTTCCTCATCGAGCTGTGCTTCAGCCGCAATGATCAGCGCGCTGACCGCCGAGGGCATCGCGGCGATCAAGGGCACGACCGCTCGTTCCACTCCGGTCAGCCCTAATACCCACACGGCGATCGATCCGAGCAGTAGCCCGCCGCCGATCCTCGCTGCCACACCCACTGTAGCCAGACGCGCTGTTCGCCGGATCGTGGAGAAACTGATTGAGAGACCGAGCACCAGACTGGCAAGTGGCGTCGTCGTGAAGTGCAATGGCGTGAGTAGCTCAATGAGCCAGAGTGGGAGATGTTGCCCTGACAATTTGATGGTAAGGATGCACGCCAGGGCCCATAACGGCGGTGATGACAGGAGACGGATTGCATCTGATCTGCGGGTGGCAGTCTCAGTGCTGTGCCACACCGCGAGACCATAGAGAACAGTCAGGGTCAGCGTCGTTTGGCCGAGATCGAAGAGCACGGCATATGTCAGACCCTCTTCACCGAATGTGGCCAGTACGACGGGAAAGGCAAAGTAGACAGAGTTGATGGAGCTTGTGACCAAAACGAACCCACCTTGTGTCTTGCGTGGAAGCGACAGGAGGCGGGCCAGCCCCCAGGAGCAGAAGATCATCGGGAGGGTAATAAGGCAGGCAGCCAGAGGGAGTTTCCACGCTGTCGAAGTCAGGGCGACAGGATCAAGCGAAACGAGAATCGTCGCCGGCAGACTGACCGAGAACACAAACGTGGCCAACCGTTCAGCATGCATCTTGGTTAGGATGCCACGGGATCGAAGCAAGATTCCGACGACAAATGTGAGGATGAAGACATGAAGCGACAGTGGCATAGCGGTCGACGAACGAGCAGGCCATGATGCCGTGCTCTCAATGAGAGATGCAATGTCTACGTGGATAGGTATTTCTGAATGCTTGATTCTTCAGCGCTTTAGACTTAGAAGAAGGGAATAGAAGAGGGACCAGGATCAGAGTAGAGACCCTGGCACCATGGTCAGGTGACTGTGATGGCTCCCTTGTTCCATCGATATACCTGATATGGCAAGCAAACCAGATCGTTCCGTACGTCTTTCTAAAGCTACGATCGAGGCCCTGTGGCAGGGTAATGTGGTCGGGGCAATCAACCTCGTGCGAAAGGAGCGGGGTATCGGGATGGCGGAGGCCAAAGAGCTGGTGGTCACGTACATCGGCACACAGCCGGCTCTTAAGAAGAAGATCGATCAGGTGCTCGCCACGGCCAAACGGAGATTCATCGGATGGATAGTAGGAGTGTTGGTTGTAGCGGCTGGTATTGCCTATTTCATGATATGGGGTTCGTAAATCGGTGCAGGAGCCTAACCGGCCTGCTGTGAAACCAACCTTCCGAAACACGACGTGCCGTAATGAGATGGTGGGATGTTCTCATGGGGGCAACATGATACGTGAACGAAGTGCATTGGCCTTGCTTGTTTTGAGTGCGATCGTCCCCTGTGTGCTCGCACCGGTTCTGGTGTGGGCCAAGGTGCAGGTGTTGCCGGAGACGGTGCTGCTTGTGGAAGGGAAGCAGGTCAGTGGGCACAACAGTGTGGTACGTCATCCGGTGGTGAAGGGGGTTGTTGCGGCATTTGAGCGGGCAGAGTCTGGGCTACAACAGGAAGAGCTTGATAAACTTATGCGGTTTTATGCTCCGTCTTACGACTATCACGGGTTGAAACAAGCCGATGTCCGGCGGGTTTGGAGCGAAGTCTTCGAGCATTACAAGGCCCTTGAGTCGCTCCATTTGTTTTCCGACATCAAGGTCTTGAATGTGGATGGGAAACTACGAGTAGAGGTGACCTGCACGGGAGGGCTATATGGCACTGATGAACAGAGCGGAAAGAGAGTGACACTCGACAGCTGGTTCCGGGAGGTCCACTATTTGGTCAAAGATGGTGAGAACTGGCGATTCCTGGGTAATGCCGGCGAGGTGCCGGCGGCGGCCCCTTTCGCATCGGCTCCTCACCACCCGCTATTCTAAGAGCCTGTTCATAATCTTTTGCGTAATTTCTGGTATAGCTGTTCTTTTTCAGAAAGGACAGTGGATGCGCCAGAGCTACCCGAGTGATATCAGTCGAGAGGCATTCAAAAATATTGTGCCCATCTTGGAACGCGCCCGGAAGAAGACCCGTCCCCGTGAGGTGGATTTGTATGAGGTCTTTTGCGGCGTGACGTATGTGCTCAAGAGCGGCTGCCAATGGCGGATGGTGCCGCGAGAGTTTCCGAAATGGCGCACGTGTTACAGCTACTTCCAGCAATGGAGTGAACCACAGGAGCATGGCCACAGCCTCTTGGAGGAGGCCTTAAAAAAATGTGGTTGGCGCGGTGAGACAACACAGTGGGCGGACCGAAACCACCAGCTTCATCATCGTTGACGCTCAGAGTGTGAAGAACACGGATACCGCGGAAGAGAAAGGCTACGATGGCGGCAAGCAGGTATCGGGTATCAAGCGCCATCTCGCGGTCGATACGCAAGGCCTGCCGCATGCGATTCACATCACCACCGCGAATGTCACCGACCGAGCGGGCGCACTCGCAGCGTTTCGCCGCCACCAAGCCAGCCTGTCTGATGTCACAGCGGTGCTGGCTGATGCCAGCTATACGGGAGAGAACTTTGCCAATAGCGTGCACAACATCCTCGGCTGTTCCGTCGAAATTGCTAAACGCAGTGAACTCCACACCTTTGCCGTGATCCCCAAACGCTGGGTGGTTGAGCGTTCCTTCGCGTGGCTCGACAAATGCCGCCGGCTCTGGAAAAACTGTGAACGTAAACTCCACACGAGCCTCAATATGACCGCCCTCGCGTTTCTTGTGTTGCTGCTGAAAAGATTATGAACAGGCTCTTACACCGCGTAGAGAGATTGAGGAAGCATACACATTCCTGCGTGACGAGACAGCCTATGGAGTGGTACGCACCACCGTCGCCAGTATGTTTGAGATGTGCCACTAGGAACCGGCGTGGCAGTTTCTCCAACGACGGCAGAATGAGCCGATTAACTGAGATGTTGTGAGGTCTCAATCGCGAGGCTAGATGCGACCGATGTCAGCCAGGACCATCGCTAAAGAAAGCCGTTGCAGTGCACCCATCATAAAAAACAAGCCTCATCAAGCAGAGATTCTTGCCTCTCGGCTCATGCACTTGATACCAGAACACATCTGGATTCTCGCCATACTTTACCTCAGTAGCGAACAGCTTCTCTGCAGCATGAAATAGGATGAGCGGGTCCGTATCAAGGTTGAGCATCGGACTGGAATCAGCAGATCCAATAAAATCTGGATGCACACGGAAACCACCCACCCAACGTTTGCCAAAGTGATGTCGATAGAGGCCGAGCCCGATAAGATCGAGTACTCTTTGCAAACGACCTCCATCTAGAGGAACCTCTACTGCATCATGCTCAATACCAGATGCGCTATCGATAACAGTGACGTCTTTGGTAGCGCGGAGGATTGCCTTTCCAAGCGCTGGCCGTCGCTCATTAGTACGTTTGAGCTTTGTGGCTACCTGCTGTCTCGCCACAGAGTTCGCTGACAGGTTCGTACTCAGGACCCATAAAAAGTACGTGTCGTCACAGGACTTGGCCAAGTTATGATCAACGCATGCTGGAACGGTAATGAGGTTTCGGCGGAGATCCTGGCCACCTTGAGTGTCTTTGGATTCCGGGAACAAACACGCTGGTGGAACGTGCTCACGTGTTGCGGCAGGATTGTCGCATGCAAAGCAGGTGTCGCTCATTTCTTCTGGCCAACACTAAGTATGGAAAGATCGGGATCAGTGTGCAATTTCGAGAGCACAACTCTTGTCATTTTGGTCCTGCGTTCTACTTCAGCCTCTCCAGCCGCCCTTTACGCCGGACGAGATTCTTATCGTCCCACTGAATCGCCTTGGCTTTCTTCAGCCATCGTCGCAGATCGGTTGTTCTTACTTCTGAGACTTCATTATGGAACACTGATGCATCCTTGAACTTCTTTCCGACGACGTTCAGTCCTGCTTCGTCAAAATCTGCCCCGCTCCAGAACATCAGTCGTATGCCTGGTTTCTGTTTGCTGTATCCAACGATTGGATTCCCGTCGAAGAACCAGACCGGATGCCCATGCCAGATCTTATTCTCTACCCCAACCAGGCATTTTTCGATTTCCTCGGCAAGCACGTCACACACGTCCTTGTGATTGGGGTCTTGCTCCTTGTTGTACTTCAGGATCTCTGAATGCACCTCATTCCTCCGGTTGTATAACACTCTGCATGAGCGCCCCGTGCGCCGATGCAACCTGTCGGCACTTTATCTTTATGTATGCGCTCCATGCAGTAGTTAGGTGGCAGTTGCTGGCCATCTATTCACCGAGCTCCTTTATGAACTCCATTAGGCGTCGAGAGCGCCCATCTAGCGAGTCCTGGCAGAACGATTTCTCGCCGCCAGATCCATAGAAAGTCATGCCAGAGAAATCACCAAATCTGACCGAGTATGCAGCACCTAGATATTCTCTCAGATACGTTTCTACTTTGGTCACCCACCGATTATGCTCCGCCACAGGCAGAGGGACTTCATCCTTTCTCGCGCGGAGGGATTGCGCTTCGGTAAGGAAGGTCGCTAGTTGGTCACGATGCGGTCTGTTCCTCACCCACGGATCGCTTTGCCGCTGAAGATGAACCGCCAGTGCTACAAACAGCACACCACCTATGGCCGAAATCCAGCTACCCAGAGAGCTGTCTTTAGCAGGATGCGGAAAAAGACCGCCAGCGGCGTTCTCGCATCGCTCAGAGGCTCACCGTACAGCGCAGAGTACGATTCGCCTCTTTACTTGCTGCGGCCTTGCTGGACGGCCTTTTTGCGCATCCTGCAGGGTTATTCAGCATCCTTTCAGACTTGAATGCCCGTAACGGCAACAGAATGCAAAACGAGTTTTTCCGCAGCCTGCTAGAGAGATAGTACCAGAAAGCGCCCGTCGCAAAGACGCCCACAACGAACCAAGCCACTGGCGGCATCCAACCACGAACAGTCAATCGCACACCCACCACCTAACAATCTTTCAGGCGAACCGCACCACACGCGACGAACGTTTGCACATCGTACGCCTTTCATATTGTTGTTTCCACGAGGCGTAACTAAGGCAAATCAGGATCTGAATACACGCGCGAGAGAACGACACACACCAGAAGAGGCAGCGTGGCAGGATATCGATTCATTGCGTACGCATCAGCTTCTGCAAGGAATATCACCAGTTTACACGGCTATCTCAATTGCTCAACCCGACGGAAGAACATGATGTCGATTTTGGCAGTGGATGACGACTATCTCATGTGACAGAAGGTACCTTATGAAATATCTGCTGCTGGTGCAGCATAGCAAAGACATATTCGCCAAGCCCTCTGAAGGCAAGCGGGTACTGGCGAGTTGCTGGTAGGCGAACGAAAACCGCCCAAAGGCATTTGTTACCACCCACACCACCTGGGGAGACAAGCCAGCATGAACTGCTGAGTGCATCAGCTGAGAGGATGCTTCCAACGTAGGCTCTTGAAGCGGGCATAGTCCCGGTCGGTGGTGATCCATTCAGCGCCTGCCTCGATCGCGAGGGCGGCCAGGTAGGTGTCGGGAATGAGATTTCCCTTGGCGTTTACCTCCTGGCACAAACGCTGGAAGATATCCCAGTGTCGCTCACCCGGCGTCAGCGTCACGGCATTCGGATGATTGCGCAACGATGAGACAAATTGCATGGCAAGCGGCAGCGGCGTGGGATCACCGAAGACGCGAGGATGAGTCACCACTCGGAGAAATCCGCTCAGCACCAGATCACATAGGCCGAACGCCCGATCAGAATCGAGTAGTCTCTCTAACCAGCTCTGGTACTCCGCGTGGCGTACCGAATCATGCCGGTGAGCATAGACGAGGACATTAACGTCGAGCAGAATCACCTGATGACTCCATCACGTCGAGCAGGCATGCGGTATCGTCGAGATCGACCCCGGGGAGCGGACCTTTCTTCCCATAGGTCGGTAAGGTCACTCGCCCAGACCGCCGTGTGCGACGGCGTCTGGCCAGGCTCTCACGGAGGGTATCTTCAATGAGAGCCGTCACCGTGGAGTGGGATGCGGCCGCCAGCTTCTTGATCTGCGTCATGAGGTCGTCAGGGAGGTTAATCGTTGTTCTCATGCATCAAAGCATATCGAGTGCTCATATTGATGTCAACGTCTTGTTGCTATGAGATACGCCGTCACGATGTTGCAACCCGGATCTCCCATAACGTCCATCCCCGTCAGATGTCGCGACTACCTGTCGATTTCAGCCTCTGCCGACGACTATCTTATGTCACGGGAGGTGCCTCATGAAGTATCTGCTGTTGGTTCATCACAACGAAGAAGCCTTCAACAAGATCCCCGAAGGTACCAGGGAAGACATGCTCGCCGAGTCTATCCGGCTCTGCCACCAACTCGACAGCAACGGTCAGTATGTCCATGCCTCGCCGCTACAGCCTGAGGTAACAGGAAGCATCGTGCGAGTGCGGGACGGCAAGCCAATGGTGACTGATGGCCCGTTCATGGAGACGAAAGAACAGCTCGCCGGATACTTCCTGATCGATGCCCGCGACCGGGACGAGGCAGTCGCCATCGCGAGCCGCGTCCCCGGCGCAAGGATTGGAGCCGTCGAGATCCGTCCGGTGCGAGAAGTCAGGGGTCTACCGGAAGAATAGGCACCTGTCGATTTGGAGCCACCTTGTTCGACTACACCATAGATGCACCCCTCTCCAAGACGAAGTAGGAGGGAACCACCATGTTGAAAACTATCCTCAGCTTGATAGCCGTCGCACTCGCCGCAGTACTCGCTTATGCCGCTACGAAACCCGACACGTTTCAAGTTCAACGGTCCACTCATATTAACGCCTCCCCCGAAACAATTTTCCCACACATCGACACGTTGGCCAATTGGCCCGCCTGGTCACCATGGGAGAAGAAGGACCCGGCAATGAAAAAGACGGCGAGCGGGCCGACCCACGGCAAAGGGGCTGCTGTGGCATGGGACGGCAACAGCGATGTGGGTACGGGCCGTATGGAAATCACCGACTCCATCCCGCCGTCCAAAATCACCTTCTCGCTCAATTTTCTGAAACCATTCGAAGCCCACAACACCGCCGAGTTCACGCTCGAACGCACAGGCGACGGTACCCGTGTAACCTGGGCGATGTTCGGTCCACAGGGATACTTGATGAAACTCATGAGTCTGCTTGTTGATTGCGACCAGATGATCGGCAAGGATTTCGATGCCGGTTTGGCTGCGCTCAAAACGGTGGCCGAGAAGTAGAAAGGAGCATCCCATGCGGTACGTCGATGGATTCGTATTACCCGTACCAAAGAAGAACCTGAAGGCGTATTTCACGATGGCCCAGAAGGCGGGCAAGATTTGGAGGGAGCACGGCACGCTGGAATATCGCGAATGTGTCGGTGACGATCTCAACGTCAAGATGGGCCTCCCGTTTCCGCGTTTGGCCAAACTTAAAGCGGGAGAAACCGTCGTGTTCTCCTGGATCGTCTACAAGTCACGCGCCCACCGCATCAAGGTCAACGACAAAGTGATAAAGGACCCGCGCATGAACGGCATGTGCGACGCGAAGTCGATGCCGTTCGATATGAAGCGCATGAGCTTCGGTGGATTTAGTGTGTTAGTCAGCGTATAGACAAATGATCATCATTTGACGGAGGCCGGGTATGCCATCTTCAACCAACGTGATCACCAGCGGTACTGTGACCTTGTTCATCGGTACGCGGAAGGGGGCCTTCATCCTCAAGAGCGATCGCACCAGGCGAACCTGGAAATTGTCTGCGCCGATCTATCTCGGTCATATCATCCATCATATGGTCTGCGATCCACGAGACAAGCGCACGATCCTGATGGCCGCCAG
>JAHBWO010000093.1 GCA_019636945.1 Nitrospira sp.
TCCACCCTGGGTATAGGATTGCTTGTGACGTCGATCGCGCTCCTATGGGTGACCGATTGGATGGTCAAGGATCGTATGCGACTGATCATGGCCGCGAGTGTGTTGAGTGGTCTCGCCCTGAGCGGTTTGACCTGGACGATTGATCCGTATGTTGCCGGAGTTTTTATGGGACTGATCGGGTGTGGGATGGGAGTATTTACACCGATCGCCTGGGGAATCATTCAGGAACTGGCGCCGAGCCATATGATCGGACGGGTCTTAGGACTCTACGGGACAGGTGCCATGACCGCCGCCATCGGTGGAATCTCGGCGTTTGGGTGGATCACGGAACAGCATGGCCCCGAAACCGGCGTCCTCGGAATCGGACTTGTCTTAATGGTCACGGCGTTGGTCGCCACACGGATGAGCCGAGCAAGTGCCGAGTATGAAGGGAACCGTTCATGAACGATATCATTCGATGGAACGAACAGTACTATATCCTTGCCTCATCGTCGCTGGCTGAGGGCCGAACGGAAGTCCTGAAACATGGAGAGACCTTTGCCGTATTCGATCGATACGGGGATATGCACCAGGTGCTTCCCGGTCCACAGGGTCTGTATCATGAAGGGACGCGGTTCCTCTCGCAGTCCGAACTGTTGGTGCAAGGTCAGCGGCCGATGCTCCTGAGCGCGACCGTGAAGGAGGACAATACGCTCTTCACGGTTGATCTTACCAATCCGGATCTGATGCATAATGGGCAGAAAGTCGTCCAGCGTGGCACCGTCCATCTGTGCCGCACACGGTTTCTCTGGGAGGGAACGTGGTACGAACGTCTCCGTGTTCGGAATTATGGAAGTCAGAGCATCCCGCTTGCGATTACGGTCGCGCTAGATGCGGATTTTGCCGATCTCTTCGAAGCGAGAGGCCGAAAGCGAGAACGGCGCGGGGTACGGCTTAAGACGGTTCGGTCAAAAAACGGACTCGTATTTGGTTACAAGGGACTAGATGGAGTCATCCGTCGAACTTGTGTTCAATGCACTCCGACACCAAAGCGAGTCACATCCAACGGCTTTATCATCGAGTCGTCTCTCCGGCCTCATGCAGATCTCACCTGGGAGATGGCGCTCTCTTGTGAAATCGGAGAGCTGCGGGACCGAAAGAAGCTGAACTACGAGCGTGCTTCCCAGCATGCCAATCGTGCTCTCCATGACGCCACATCCAATGATGCCCATGTCTATACAGCAAATGAGCAATTTAACCACTGGTTGAATCGATCGTTGGCGGATCTCCACATGTTAATCTCCGACACTCCACAGGGGCTCTATCCCTATGCGGGAGTCCCTTGGTTCAGCGTCCCATTCGGTCGCGATGGCATCATCACCGCGCTCCAGATGTTGTGGATGAATCCTCTGTTTGCTCGTGGAGTGTTAGGGTTTCTGGCTGCGACCCAGGCGACGGAGGTTCGACCGGAGCAGGATGCAGAACCGGGAAAGATTTTGCATGAGACCCGCCAAGGAGAGATGGCCGCATTAGGGGAGATCCCTTTTGGGAAGTACTATGGCAGTGTCGACTCCACGCCGCTCTTTCTCGTTCTCGCCGGCGCCTACTACGAACGCACCGGCGATCGAGCCTTTCTCCGTACACTCTGGCCACATCTCAAGCTGGCGCTGGAGTGGATCGATCAGTATGGCGATCCCGCCGGCATAGGCTTCACCTCCTATGCCAGACAGTCGGCTACTGGCCTTGTGCATCAAGGATGGAAGGATTCGCATGATTCCGTCTTCCATGCAGATGGAATCGCAGCGAAGGGACCGATTGCGTTGTGCGAGGTCCAGGCTTACGTGTATCGAGCCAAGCACGCTGGGGCGCAGATCGCGCGCGTGTTAGGAGACAGCGATCATGGCGATCGGCTAATGAAGGAAGCCGAGGCTTTGCGGGAACGGTTTGAGCGCGCGTTCTGGTGCGAACAACTTGGCACCTATGCCTTGGCGGTGGATGGGCGAGGGCGTCCCTGCCGTGTGCGTACTTCGAATGCGGGGCATTGTCTCTATGGTGGGATTGCCGGCCAAGAGCGTGGTCTGCGCACGGCCCATACACTTCTGACGGATGAGATGTTCAGCGGGTGGGGGATCAGAACACTGGCGGCATCAGAACGACGGTATAACCCGATGTCCTACCATAACGGGTCGGTGTGGCCGCACGACAATGCGATCATTGCCGCCGGCATGGCGGCCTATGGATATAAAGAAGGGGCCATGAGGATTCTTACCGGACTCTTCGACGCCAGTCTCTTTCTTGATCTCCATCGAATGCCGGAGCTCTTTTGTGGGTTCCATCGTCGTCCGGGTGAAAGTCCCACACGCTATCCGGTGGCCTGTGCTCCACAGGCTTGGGCAGCCGGTGCCGGGTTTCAAGCATTGCAGGCTTGCCTTGGATTGCAGATCGATGGGACTCGACGCCTGGTACAGTTTGTGCGCCCCACCTTGCCACCATTTCTCGAGCGAGTCGAACTGCGGAACCTCTCAGTCGGGACCGCACGTCTTGATCTCGTGCTCGATCGCCATGAGAACGAAGTGGCGTTAAGAGTGGTCCGTCGAACCGGAGATGTGGAGGTCCTGCTCATCGTATAGGTCGAGACCACCTCACTCATAGCGCAGCGCTTCAATAGGGTTCAGCTTCGATGCCTTATTGGCCGGATACAGGCCAAAAAACAGTCCAACGACGAGCGAGAACAGAAACGCGGCGAGCACTGCTTGGGTGTTGATGATGGTCGGCCATCCAATCACGGTGGTGAGCAGCCGGGCGATCCCGATTCCTGTCCCAACGCCGAGCATTCCTCCGATCGCGGTCATGATGAGAGCTTCCATGAGGAATTGCAGCAGGATGTGTGCGCGCTTTGCGCCCACCGCCATCCGCAAGCCGATCTCCCGCGTCCGTTCCGTGACGGAAACCAGGAGGATGTTCATGATGCCGATTCCTCCCACAATCAGAGAGATCGACGCAATACTCATCAGCATCACCATCATCGTTCTGCTCGTGCCGGCGACGGTTCTTGCGATATCCTCCATGGTCCGGATCGTAAAGTCATCTTCTTCTGATGGGTGCAGACGATGTCTCGTCCGCAACAGCTCCTTGATGTCGTCGGCTGCGGGGGGAATGTCGTCGCGGGTGGCGGTTGCCACTAAAATAATTCCGACGGTTCCCAGAAACTTTGTCCCGAACACCCTGCGTTCCGCGGTCGAGAAGGGAAGGACAACGAAATCATCTTGATCCTGCCCTGTGATGGATTGGCCCTTTGATGCCAGGACCCCAATGATCCGGAGCGGAACATTTCTGATACGGATCTCACTTCCTACGACGTCTTCTCCCGGCTCAAATAGATTCTGGACGACGGTTGTTCCCAAGACCGCGACCTTGGCGGCAGAATCAAGATCTGATTGCGTGAAGAAGTTTCCCTGTGCAAGAGGCCAGTTTCGGATGTCCGGAAAGATGGGAGTGGTTCCAAAGACGACCGTACTCCAGTTCTTATTTTCACGGATCACTTGGAGGATTGATCGCGTCCCGTACATCGCCGTCGTTACACCGGCCACCTTTTTTTCAATGTCTTCCGCATCGTCGACCGTCAGGGTCGAAATCGATCCAAGCCCACCCCTAACCCCGCCGACCGTCGTGGCTCCCGGGATGACGATCAGCATATTGGTGCCAAGGCTCGAGATTTCAGCCTGTACCGAAGCCGTCGCGCCCTGGCCAAGACTGATCATGGCGACGACCGCGCCGATTCCAATGATAATGCCCAGCATTGTCAAGCCGGCTCTCAGCGGGTTGCGCCTGAGAATACGGAAAGCCGATAGAAAGGTGAGCCAAAAGAAGGACATGGTGATAGCGAGTAGCGCTCAGGCTTTCAGCCTTCAGCAATCTGAACCCAATCCGAGGCTGACAACTGAATGCTGATAGCTGATTGCCTCTTATTTTCTGTCATCTCAGACCTCGGCCCGGTTCGAAGCCGGGCGGTAATTTCTTTTGGAGCTGCTCTTCTTCTGTCTCGATTCCGACGATGACCTGATCGCCTTGGTTCAACGAGCCATCCAGGATTTCTGTCGAGAGCGAGTCCGTGATGCCCGTCGAGACATCCACTTGGCGAGGTTGGTGATTGGGGTCCAACACCCAGACGCGGCTGGCTTTCCTGTCGGTCGGTATGTTGGGCATCCTGAATCGCAGAGCACCGTTCGGGACACGGAGCGGATTCTCTTTCCGTGCGGTTACGATGGTGACGTTTGCTGTCATGCCCGGTTTCAACTTCAATTCAGGGTTGCGTACAGTGATGACCACGTCATAGGTCACGACGTTCTGAATGTTGATGGGCGCGTTGCGGACCTGCGTCACCACGCCGTCGAAGAATTGTTTGGGATAGGCGTCCACTCGGAAATTCGCCTCTGTTCCTTCTTTGACACCACCGATGTCGGATTCACTGACGTTGGCGTTAACCTGCATGTGGGTGAGGTCTTGGGCGATCAAGAAGAGAATCGGTGTCTGGAAGGCCGCCGCCAGGGTTTGGCCGACATCCACGTTTCGAGACACCACGATGCCGTCCACCGGCGAGTAGATCGTCGTATAGCCAAGGTCCAATTCCGCTGAGGCAAGTGCCGCCTGCGCCTGATCCAGTTGCGCCTGCAGAACCTCCACGTTGGCTGCGGCATCCCGGTAGTTGGTCTCGGCAAGGTCTACGTCTGCCTGCGAAACGAATGCCTGCGGCCGCAGTGCCGCCATACGATCGAACTCTCGCTTGCGCTGTATCGCTAAGACGTTGGCTCGTGAGAGATTTCCCCTTGCGCTTTTGACGGCAGCACGCGCTTGGCTCAAACGGGCCTTGAACGGTTTTTGATCGATCTGGGCCAAGACCTGTCCTTTTGTCACCTTGGAGTTGAAATCGGCGAAGAGTTGCGCAACTTTCCCGGAGATTTGGCTGCCGACCTGCACGGAGACGACCGGATTGATTGTGCCGGTTGCAGTCACGATCGCCGTGATCGGTCCACGCTCGACCGGGAGTGTCTTGTAGTGAATAGGAGGGATGTCGGAGGCCCACCAGTACCATATTCCCCCTCCCCCCATGAACAGGATGAACATGATGCCGATCAGCAACGGGAGGCGGGATCGACTCGGTCGACTGGGAAACGTGACAATCGTAGGTACAGATTTCTGTTCAGCTCCTGGCTCGGAACGTAGCCGCTCCAGCGTCGAGGATTCGTGGTGAGAAATGATTTCATCCACAGGGTCATGGCGAGTGGGTTTTTTTGGATCAGTGGTCATGATGGACTCACGATCTGGGTTGTTGCGGGATTTGCGCTGCGATGACGACGGTTCACGATTATCTTTCGTCCCTCCTCCGCCAGCAAGAGTGTCAGAGCTCCGAGTACCAGAGGTCCAAAGAACCAGAGAGGCAAGGGACTGGTTCCGAAGATCTCGTTTCCAATCGGTGTATAGCTGATGAGCGCAAGGATGGTCAGCTCCGTGACGATGCCCCATAGAATGAGGGGGTTGCTGAACCAGCCGAGTCGGGTTGCCGAGAGATGATCGGAGCGGCAGGCGAACACGTTTGCCACCTGGGCGACGACGATGGCGGCGAAGGTGGCGGTGGTTGCCTGTCTGTAGAGCGGGTCGGACCACTCGAGCGGTATATCCCAGGTCCATCCTTGTGTCAGGAGCAATAAAAAGAATGAACCCATGGCGATCACGGCTTCGATCAGGCCCAAAAAGACATAGGCGCGTAGGAGGAGCGGAAGATTCATCAACCGTTCCGTGCGCGGACGCGGGGGTCTTGCCATCATGTCGGCATCTGGCTTTTCGGCACCCAGCGCTAAGGCTGGAACCATGTCAGTCCCGAGGTCCACGGCGAGGATTTGCGGGACCGTGAGGGCGAGTGGAATCCCGAACAAGCCGAATGCCAGATACGGCACGATTTCAGGCACGTTGCTCGCCAGCACGTATGTGGAGAATTTGCGGATGTTGGCGTAGACGGCACGACCTTCTTCAATGGCGTTGACGATGGTGGCAAAGTTGTCGTCGAGCAAGATCATGTCCGCCGTTTCTTTCGCCACGTCGCTTCCGGCGATACCCATCGCAATACCGATATCGGCTTTCTTGATGGCCGGGGCGTCGTTGACACCGTCACCGGTGACTGCGACCACCTCGCCCATCTCTTTGAGTGTGGATACGATACGCATCTTGTGCCGAGGCGCCATGCGCGCAAAGACCGGCTCGGGCTCGCCTGGATTGCTGGGAGTGAGGAGCCGACGCAGCGCGTCGTCGCTCATTGTTTCGACCTGATGCCCTTCGATAACGGGGCAGTATCCGTCGGGTTCGGTAGGAGTCTCTGTTGACGCCAGTCCGATCTGGCGGGCGATGGCCAGAGCCGTGAGGGGATGGTCTCCGGTGATCATGATGGCGCGGACGCCGGCTTGACGGGAGCGAGCGATGGCTTCCGGCACTTCGTGGCGTGGCGGGTCCATCATGGCGACCAGGCCGAGGAAGGTCAGGTTCTGTTCCACCTGCTCGATATCGAGCTTCTCGATACCTTGCTCAATGTCACGCATGGCCACAGCCAGGACTCGATAGGCTTGGTGCGCGAAGGTACGGCTTTGTGCCATGATCCTCTGACGGTCTTCCTGACTCATCGGCGAGCGAACACCCTGGTGGCGTATCTGATTGCAGAGGGGCATCAGCGATTCCGGCGCTCCTTTCACGAAAGCCACAAGCTGGCCTCCACGCCAATGGAGGGTGGCCATGCGCTTCCGGTCCGCGTCGAACGGGAGCTCGCCCATCCGAGGCAACGGGTCATGGTGGAGAAGTCCGTGACCCAGTGCGAACTCAACCAGGGCTACTTCGGTGGGATCCCCTGTCACGATGGGACGGCTGCCGGTTTTCCACACGCGCTTGGCATTGTGGCAGTGGATGATTGCGTCGAAGAGCGGCGCATACTCCTCGGCCTCGATTGCGCTGGTCACGCGTCCGGCGATCACTAAACAGCTTTCTTGTACTTCAATTTCAAGATGGTCCATGTAGAAACGAGCCACGCGCATCCGGTTTTCTGTGAGCGTCCCCGTCTTGTCCGTGCAGATCACGGTGGTGCAGCCCAAGGTTTCCACGGAAGTCAGCTGCTTAATGAGCGCCTGGCGCTTGGCCATGCGTTGGCTGCCTAGGGCCAAGGCCAGCGTCACCGTGGGGAGCAGTCCTTCCGGCACGTTTGCCACGATGATGCCGATCCCAAAAATCGCGCTGATCCAGAGACCCAAGCCCATGGAGATGCCGATGGTGAAAAAGATTCCACCCATCGCGAGTGACAGCAGCGCAACCACGTGGGTGACCTTTACGATTTCCTTCTGCAGGGGGCTGAGGCCTGTTTCCCCTCCTATGGAGAGGCGGGCGATCTTACCGAATTCCGTCTGCATGCCCGTGGCGAACACCACCGCCCGACCTCTGCCGGAGAGCACGGGGGTGCCGGCGAAGACGAGATTGGGAATGTCCAGGAGATGTCCATCGGCCACCGGCTCCGCTGTTCGCCGTTTCGGTTGGGATTCGCCTGTCAGAGAGGACACATCGACCCGGATGTCGGTTGCTTCGATGAGCCTGGCGTCGGCAGAAATTTGTTCTCCTTCCTCGAGCAGGAGCACGTCACCCGGTACGATCTCGCTCCGGGACACGTCCGTTGGTTGGTTGCTTCGCAGTACCCACGCCCTGGCAGGAAGAAGGCGATGGAGGGCATGCACCGCGCGCTCCGCTTTGTATTCCTGAAAGAAGGCAAAGATGGCGTTGATGAGGATCACACCGAGGATTGCCCAGCCGAGTGTGGCCATCCCTTCGCCGCGCTTCATGAATTCTGCCGTGAACGCGAGGGCGGCGGCGACCCAGAGCAAGATGGCTAGGAAGTGGGTGAACTGGTGGAGGAACCCTCGAATCAATGAATAGTGTCCCGGCTCGATAAGAACATTCGGTCCGTAGTGAGTTAGTCTCCGTTGAGCCTCATCGGAAGACAGACCGTCGGTGCTGGTTTCCAACCGCTTCAGCACATCTTCGACCGAGAGCTGGTGAATATCGTGGTATGTGAAGTGGAAATTCATTCCTAGACTTTCAATCATGCAATGATAAACGAGTCGCCAAGTGCCTAACATGCGGGACGTTCAAAAAGGTTGACCAGCGATGCGAGAACAAAGCTGGCAGCCTTTTTCAACGTCCCGTTTAAGTCAGACACGGGCGCCTCGTACGATCAGTACCGAACAGGGGGCGTGCCTCAGCAGGCTTTCGGACACACTGCCGAGATAGAGTCGCTCGCTCTTCGTCAACTCACGGGAACCGATCACCAGCAGCTGGTCATGGCTTGCCTCGACATGTTTCACGATGGTGTCGATTACATGGTCCATCTGGACCTGAGTGACGACCGAAAAACCATCTTTGATGAACTCATCCCGTAGGCCGTTGACCAACCTGGTGGCCCGTTCCATGACAGGCCGTTTCAATTCGGCCAGTTGCGATTCAGAGAGATAGCGTGCCGCGAAGTCCGTCACGGGACTTTCCATCGAGGTCAGGATCGTAACCATGGAGGATTCCGGCAAGATGCGGGATCGAAGAAATCGAGCGGCGGCGCGTGACGGTTTGGAGTCGTCCACGGCGATGGCCACGCGGAGCAGGGCGGTCAGGGGTTGTTTCACGACCAACAGGGGACAAGGCGCCGTCGCAGCCACCTGGCGAGAGACACTTCCGAGTAAGAATCCTTGAATGTCGCTCAGGCCGCGCGATCCCATGAGGATGAGGTCAGCCTTCAGTCTCCGGGCCGTTCGCGAAATGGTCTGGGCGATCGGACCATGCGCGAGGATCGTCTGGAATTTTGTTCGTGGCCTGGTTGCTGCCTGGCCCAGGGCAAGTCGAGCCGCTGGCGCAGCATCGCGCAACAGGGTGGTCCCGGCCTTCTCCATCGCGGCAAGGGCACGTTTCCGTGCAACGGAGTTTTTGTTCACGGCGGCCTGGAGCGATGGTTGATCGATGATGTGTAGGAGCACCACCTGGTCAGGTGCTTGACCGGCAAACGCTTCAAGTGCCTGGATCCCCCACTGCGAGTGTTCCGACCCATCGACCGCGCATAAGATCCGCATAACTGGCCCCCTTCCGTGCAGGCTGTGATTATGGAGAAGCCGTTTCGGGTATCAGATCTGCATCGGATGTGCCTGTAGCAGGGGATACGACGGAAGAAGAATTGGTCCATTACCAGGGAGTTATGGAGAGAAACAGTGTTTTGACAGAGGAGCCTATTGAGGCGTTTTGCAGCAGGAACGGTTTTCCTACTGTGGTGATTCGCGTCAGTATGAATGCATCGCTCAGAAGGTGAGATCACAGAGCGCTTCCATATAGAGAAAGGAGGGGCAATGAAAAAGAAGAAGCAGGCTAAGGTGAAGGTCAAAGTCAAAGACTTCGACTCAATGACCGTCAGTCAGGTCATGGAGAAGGACGTGCAATATGTCCGCCTGAAGACAAAAGGGGACGTCATCGCGTCGTTGACGATCGAGGGGTTCGGGGCCGTGCCGGTCGTGGAAAACGGCCGGAAGCTGACCGGCATTGTCAGCGAACATGATCTACTGGGAGCCGTCGATGACGGGCATCCGCTCGCAACCGTCTTGGCAAAAGATATCATGACGGCCAACCCTTACTCTGTCAGGCCGGAAACGACGCTTGGAACCTTGGTGCACGTGCTGCGGGCAAGCGATCTGATTCGCGTCCCTGTCGTCAATGCCAAAGAGAAATTGGTCGGAATCATCGCGCGACGCGATCTCTTGCGGGCCTATCTGGCCACAGGCGGCAAACGACAACTGTGAGGAGCTTATGAGACAAACCGAATTTTTCATGAAGGCGACCGATCCGAAGACCGTGACGGTCGGACAGTTGATGCAGGATGCCGTCACACGATGCACCTCGCACACCGACGCATCGACGATCGCCCATCTGATGACCCATCGTAACTACGGAAGTCTGCCCGTTGTGGAAGAGGACGGCACATTGGTGGGGATTGTCACGGAATATGACCTCTTGCAAGCGATGATTGAAGGGCGTGACCTTCGGAAAATCCTTGCAACAGAGATCATGTCCGCTCATCCCGTCGCCGTGACGGAGGATCAGACGCTTGCTCAGGTGGCCGATCTGTTCCAAGATCGCTATCTGACCCGTGTGCCGGTGGTCCGGAACAATAAGTTAGTGGGGATTTTAGCCAGACGGGATCTGCTGTTCGGCTATATGAAGGCGTCGCAATATTGGTCGTAGCAGACTGTGAAGGGCGAAACAGTATGGTTTAAGGATTTCAAGTTTCATGTTTCAGGTGTGAGGTGTTTGGCTTCTGCACAACTTGAAACCTGAAACTCAGGGTTAAAACGCGAGGTACGAACAACGAGGTACGAGCGCGCGACCTTGTTGGGCGTGCTGTTATTCGTCGGTTGCATGAATGCCTAGCGTCTCCATAGTCGTGCCGTGGGTAGTTTGGAGCACTCTCCTCGCCATGATCCTTCTTGTTCTTCCTGCAGCTTACGCCGAAACGACGCCGAAACGTGGTAGTCCATGCAGTATGAGTTATCCCAGCGATGCGACTATCCAGTGGGAGTGCCGAACATTCCGTGTCGGTGAATCGTTGGAGACTCTCTTTGATGAACAGTGGATCGCTGTCGCGCGGTTCAACCGAATCGACCGGCGCCATGTCCACGCTGGGGTATCCATCAAGGTCCCGAAGCAGATCCAGGACGTGGAGTATTTCTCGCCGCTGCCGCTGCTGTATTTCGCGGCGGAGCAGGAGAGACGGTTCATCCTGGTCAATCTCTCCGAGCAATTTCTGGGTGCCTACGAGTACGGGGTTCTGCGATTTGCAGTACCAATCGCCTCAGGGAACGGCCATGATGAAACGCCGACAGGGGAATTCCGTCTCACTGCCGCGCACCGCGCCCATCAATCCTGTCGCTATACCGTTGAAGGAACGGACCGTCCCTATCCAATGAACTACGCGCTCAGGTTTCATATCAATCGTGAAGGGGTGTCGTACTGGATTCACGGACGGGATTTGCCGGGCTATCCCGCGTCCCATGGCTGTATCGGTCTCTATGACGAGCCGATGCAGAAGGAGCAGTATGGTTATCCCAAATCCCCGGAACTGAATGACGCGAAGCGACTCTTCGAATGGGTCTTAGGCGGCGAAGTCGAGGATGACCGACTCATCGCCCTGCCAAATGGACCAAGAGTTCACATCCTCGGCAAGGCACCGAGCCAGTGGTGAGCCAAGGGTATTGAGAGTGTTCTGGTGCCAACTGAGAACAGTGTCGATATTCTGCCAGCGAAGGAGGCTTTGATGACAGTCATGACATCCGTGCAGATCACCTCCCCTGGAGGTCCGTTCAAGATCGCCCACGGGCCGGTGCCGGAACCCAAGCCCAATACGGTCCGTGTGAAAGTCCAGGCTTGTGGGATATGCCATAGCGACATGTTCGTCAAAGAAGGCCATTGGCCAGGACTTCAGTATCCGCGTGTCACGGGCCATGAGGTGGCGGGCGTGATCGATGCCGTCGGTGCCGGGGTGATTGCCTGGGAAAAAGGCCAGCGTGTCGGGGTGGGGTGGCACGGTGGGCATTGTGGCCACTGTGCCCATTGTCATCGCGGTGATTTTTTCGGATGTCAGAGGTTCCTCGTGACCGGCTTTCATGAAGATGGTGGGTATGCGGAGTACCTCATCGCGCGTACGGAAGCGCTGGCGGCTATCCCTGATGCGTTGGCACCAACGGACGCGGCACCGATTCTCTGTGCCGGGATTACCACGTTTAACAGCCTGCGTCACAGCGGAGCCAGGGCGGGCGATCTGGTGGCTGTTCAGGGACTGGGCGGGCTCGGCCATCTCGGGGTGCAGTTTGCCAATAAGATGGGTTTTCATACCGTTGCCATTGGGCGTGGCCAAGAGAGGTCCGTACTTGCCCTCAAACTGGGAGCTGAGCGCTACCTCGATGCCGAAACGACTGATCCGGCGAAGGAGCTGGCGGGTCTCGGTGGAGCCGCCGTGATTTTGGCAACGGCGCCGAGCGGTAAAGCCATGTCGGATATGGTTGACGGCTTGGGAGTCGGCGGCAAGCTCATTGTTCTTGGGGCATCGACTGATCCTATGACGGTCACACCGCTTCAACTGATCGGCGCACGCCGAACGATTCAAGGATGGCCGTCAGGGACAGCACGGGATTCCGAGGATGCCCTCAGTTTTTGTGCTCTGACCGGTATCCGTCCGATGGTGGAGACGTTTCCGTTGGAACAGGCAGCGGCCGCCTACGACCGTATGTTGAGCGGAAAGGCCCGATGTCGCGTGGTGCTGACCATGAGGTGACGAGTTCTTATTGTGGTACATGTAAGCGGTCCGACCTCTTTGCTTCGGTCAGAAGCAGCGTACGTTACGCCCTCCAGGAAACGAGACGGTTGGCGTGAAAGGCTCGCGACGTTCGAGAGCCATCGTGCCTTTTTGAAACAAATAGGAGTCGGAAAGAAATCTCCGTTTGAAGAAGGGCGCATCTAGTCCGGGTTGACGGAGGCTGAGATCCCCATTTTTCAACCGGCCGCGGATGCGTAGAAGTGCCGGTAACCAGGAGGAATGCGATGCCCGTTAAGAAGAAGACTCGGAGTCCGATGAGACGACGCCAACCCCGCGGGCGCGCGACGAAGGCTGTGGCGAAGAACAGTACGGAATCTGGACTCAGCCTCCGGTTGGACGAGTTGGCGGAGCGGATCGATATTGTGCTGCCGGAGGTGACGGCTCGGGTTGCGGCGTTGGAGCATCTGCTGCTGGAGCTGAAACTGTGCAGGCACGACGACCTGCGACGCGCGCGGCAGTTCGTGCGCGAACAGGAGGCGTAAGGACCACGAGCGATCTGGGCCCTGAAGAGCTGATAGTCGATGACGGCACATCGACCAGAGGCATGAGGTAAGGGCGGCGGGACAAGGGGCAGCCTTTGCCTGCGCTCAGGGGGGTCTCGACTGGCACCAAGCTAAGTCCTGAGTGCCCAGTTAGACCGCTCAAGTTTCAGAAGGAACTGAGTGATGAATGGGCGGCGCGGAGCATCGAGAAACAGGCTGCGCCTGGTAGTATAACCACAAATTCCCTTCCGGATTGGTGCTCAGTTCGCCGCGATACTCAGCGTGTACCGAGAGAGGGAACAGCAGCAGCAATGGAACCCACGGGGCGAGCCTCCGATCAGCGGGGCACCATGTGAGGAGAGCCGGCTCCATGCGCATGCAGGAGCCTTGCGTGAACACGAACCCGGTCTAAGACACGCTCAAGACCATGGTTTTGTTCCTTCATAGGGCAGACGTACTAAGCTGATGCCGCGTGTCGGCATAGCATTCTGATGTGTCTTGTAAACCCAGCTGATACACTCCATGCGTGAATGAAAGGACGGACGTCGATGAACTTACAACCATTGCACGATTGGGTCTTGATCAGGACCGGCGAACCGAGGGAGAAGAGCGTCGGTGGCATTATCATCCCGGACAGCGCGCAAGAGAAACCGGAGGAAGGAGAGGTCCTCGCCGTGGGGGCTGGCCATTTTGTCGAGGACAAGGATTCGAAGGACAAGGTCAAGAAGAAGACATTTGTGAAGACCACCCTCAAGCCGGGCGAGCATATCCTGTACGATAAACACGCCGCTAGAGCAGTGGAGGGCGACGATGAAGCGTTGGTGCTCGTTCGTGAAGAGGATGTCTTGGGCTATCTTCCGTAATTGGCATGCTTCACGGAAAGATGAGGGTCCACACATCGGGGCCTGACTTCACCCCCGGACCTCTGACGCTGACCCCGATGTCTGCCTCGTCGCTTGAGCAAGGCATGTGGTGTCGGAAAGTGGCCGAACACCATAGCCTGGCAGGAAGACCACCCTATCAAGGACCGGCCGGTCAACGGCACAACGGTCCAGGAGCACGATCATGAAGATGCTGCAGATTGTTTGTGGGGAGAAACTTGAAGAGGAGATCCTCGCCCTGTTTCAGAGCCTTGGGATCAAGGGCTATACGATGATCAAGGGTGTAGGAGGCAGTGGTCAAACCGGAACGGTCTCCGGAACCAGTGGCTCGATCGATCGCAATACGTTGTTCATGGTTGCGCTCGAAGATGATCACATTCACATGACACAGGTGCTGAACGCCGTGAAAGGAATCCATACCAAATATGTGCACGGGTACCGTGGCCTTGAAATCCCGCTCAAAGTGTTTCTGCAACCCTGCGAAGTCGTCCTGTAACGAGGTGAGGCTCGAATCCTGGGCCGACATGGGTATGGCATAGTGGAATGGAAGCCCGTCGCCAGAATGATCCCGCTGCCGAACGGGCCCAGAACCCACATCATGGGCCAGGCGCCACGATAATGCATGCCTGAGCCAACCTGATCCCGAAATACATCATGGATAGCCGCAATCTCACGTTTGGCTCTTTGTCCAAGTTCATCCATCATCACCTGCTCTGGTTTTTGATCGGTGCCTACACGCTCTCTGCCGTCTGGCCAACCGCGGGTCTCTGGATACGAAAGGTCAGCTTCGGCGATCTCCGAATCCTCAACGAGACCCTGCACGTGTCCCTCCTCCTGCTCCTTCTGGCGACCCTGATGTTCAATGCTGGGTTGGGGGTCAAGACCTCGCACCTGAAATCACTGGCCAAGAAGACAGGGGTTCTGCTTGCGGGGCTCACCGCCAATCTCATCATCCCCATGTCCTATATCTTTTTGGTCACCCTCATCATGCGGTTGTGGTATGAGCCGGAGGAAGCCCAACACATCCTCGTGGGGCTGGCGTTGGTCGCGGCCATGCCCATTGCCGGAGCCTCAAGCGCCTGGGCCCAGAACTCCAATGGCAATCTGGCGCTCAGCTTGGGATTAGTCCTCGCCTCGACCGTATTGAGTCCCGTCCTGACACCGGTCGCACTCTATACGTTCGGGGAGATGGCCACGGAGGAATATGAGCAGGTCATCCACACCCTTACCGCCTATGGATCGGGAGCGTTTCTGGGGCTCTGGATCGTGTTCCCTTCCCTGTTGGGCCTTGCGGTACGCTTCGTCGTCCCTGAAGCGCAACTGACGGCTATCATGCCGTTCATCAAACTGATTAATGCCGTTGTCCTACTGCTGTTGAACTACTCGAATGGATCTGTATCCCTTCCACAGGCGGTTGCAGACCGAGATTACGACTTCTTGGCGGTGACGCTGGCCATCACCACGGGCCTCTGTGTCACGGCCTTTTCCGCTGGCTATGGGCTGAGTCGACTCTTCAAGGTAGATGATGCGGAACGGGTCTCGCTGATGTATGGCCTGGGGATGAATAACAACGGGACGGGCCTGGTGCTAGCGTCGCTTGTCCTTGCCGCCTATCCCCGTGTCATGGTTCCGATCATCTTCTACAACCTCATTCAGCATCTGGTGGCCGGAGGCGTGCATGAGGTGATCGGACGGAAAGGTGAGGAGCACAAAGCGACGGGTAGCTAAAGCGAGTGTGGTAGTAGGTTGGACATAGAGTGCTGCCAGTTACAAAAAGGTTCACGGAGACGGATTCAAGGGATCCTGCTCCTGTGGTCATAATTTCGATAGCCGATTTTGGGGTATGTTCGGCGTTCCAAGATAATAGGCAAGCTGTTTTTTATCTGTTGGTCGTGAGACCAGGACCGCATGAGTTCGATGGGACAGAATTGGCCAAGGAACCGAACGAATTGCTGTTGTCCAGGTCGATTCTTCGATAGGTCGTTTGTGAATCCTCACAAAGATTGTGGCGAAGCCTGTGAAGAATCCATCTCGCGAAGTATGGATCCGACACGGATTGCGGAACCCTTTGGGGTTATGGCCTGCAAAAACTAAAAATATCGCAGGGTATCGCTGTGTGCCAGGGGCTCCGAATATGCAATTCGCGCCCTAGATTTCATAACCACGGAACACCTACTTCTTACCCATCGATCCATGGTTAATCCTAAAAACGGCAGTTCACGAGTCAGGTCGATGCAGGTTTTGAGGTCAACAAGGCCGGAGGGCCCGCCGTTGAGAGCATGAAGGTGGCGAACGCGCGGGTGAGAATCGCACGCAGGCGTTCGGCATCGGTCCATTGCTCCGCAGTCGCGTTGAGGGTCTTCAGAAATCCCGCCACGTTGGTCAGCACAGCTTGGATGGCCGAGCGCTTCGCGTGCAGGCTTGTGATGGTCAGGTGTGTTTGTCCGGCATGCTGCGTGTGCGTGGCGACGCCATGCAACAAGAGCGGTCGACTGGAGATCGCCTCGAAGTGCTTGTGCGGCTGAGCGAGCCGCACGAACAGCGTCCACCAGTTGTACACCAGCGCCACCATGCGCGCCATGAGTCGACAGCGCGCCAGGTCTTGCGTGGTG
>JAHBWO010000094.1 GCA_019636945.1 Nitrospira sp.
CAGAATTATTCACGGTCACGGAACCGGTCGGCTGAAGACTGCTCTGCGAGACTATTTGAAATCATCACCATATGTGACGGAGTTTCGTCCAGGCGATCGCGCCGAAGGCGGCGATGGGGTGACAGTAGCGAGGTTGAGATGAACCTACAACAGGGTTTCTGTTGGCCATAGGGCCCTTCTCTCTGTATTGATAGGTTTGACTCGTCACTGTCGTAGGGATGACATCATATTCTCACGAGCGTATCTTTTCCGATCTACCAGTGTATCTGAATAGATCATGCATCTGTTTTTGCTAACCACGGTCCACTGCACCTCCGTATGTGAGGAAGTGCGATAACAGCAGTCCTTCCACGAGTTTTGAGCATGGCGTCGTCAATCAAATTCTCTGGTGTCGAGATTGCTCAATAGTCTCCTGTAAACATGACCTATCTGTTGCAGGGAGGTTATGTATGCATCAGCCAAGATTAGACCTCTTGCATAACCTCACGGCATCAAGTCCTTGTTATAGGCTACCGCGATCAGCGTGAACCGGAGGCCGAAGCGTTTTCGGCGGTTTCGGTATCGGTCGGAGACGATCTTACAGCGTTTCACGGCACCGATGACGTGTTCGGCGGGAACGCGGTCTCTCGAGATCGTGCGGTTGTGCCGTTTGTCTGCCTTGTTCAGCGGATTCTTTTTGCTGCGTGCTTTCGGCATCGTGGTGTTGCCATGCATCTTCTGCAGGCCCAGGTAGCCGGTGTCGGTCATGGCTTTGGTGTTGGGATGGAGTCTGACGCCAGACTCCTTGAGCACTCGGAAATCATGCCGGCGGCCTACGGCGTGTGCAAGGCAGATGATCGTGCCCGTCGCCTTGTCGACGACGAGCGGGGTCTTCAGCGTGTGGCGCTTTGTCTTGCCCGAATCGTCGCGGCGCTGTTTTTTTGAGGTCGTTCCACGGGCGTTTCCGTCGCGTCGATGAGGACCACCTCGTACGTCCTGTCACGTCTGACGAGAGCCTTCTTGCCCGGCAGCGTGAATACCCCGCTCGTGATGAGCGTGTCCTCGCACCAGCGGATGTTGCGATAGGCCGTACTCTCGCTGTCTCCATAGCTGTGCCCAATGTGGAGATATGTGCGGTATTCCCGCCAGTACTCCAGCGTCATCCGCAGCCGCGTCTCCACGGTCAGCCGATTCGGTTTGCCGCCCTGTTTCTTGAAGGCTGCCTCGGCGCTCTCCAGCACCGTGACTATCTCGGCAAACGTCCACTTCCTGACCCCCGTCAAGCGCCGGAACGTCTCCTCGGGCATCCCCGCACACCCCTGAATTTCCATACCACTCCTCCCTGTCAGAGCGAGCCTGGAACCACATCCAAGGCAGAAAGGGAATCCTCGCCAGGAGGTTATGCAAGAAGTCTATTGATTGAAAGTCAGACCCTGAGGTTGTTCAAGGCGAAACGTCTCAGAGAGTTGGAGCAGGAGAACGGTCTTCTCAAACTCTTGTATGTAGATCTGTTACAGAAATTCTTGGCCATGAAGGAAGGACTCGCTCGAAACGCGGGAATCTGTTAGCTGAGGAGGTGTCAAGTTATTGTGGCGATGGCGATTGGAGGTGATGTTTCGCCATGCGGTAGCGGAGTGTGTTGCGGGTCATCTTGAGGAGGCGGCTGGCTTCCGAAACATTCCCCGATGCTTTGTGTAACGCTTCCTCAAGTAGCTTCTTTTCCATCTCTTGAAATGACAGTCCAAAGGCTAATAGCGATGACTTGGGTTCGGGACCATAATCGGCCGTCGGGTGAGTGATCACAGACGATGGGAGATGATGCGGTTGGATCACCTCCTCTTTGCAAGTGATGGTGAGCCACTCAACGACATTGTGCAGTTCTCGGACATTACCAGGCCACGTGTGGCTTCTGAGGATCGAGAGTGCGGATGGGGCGATAGCCTTCACACGGCATCCCCGTTCTTTTCGGGCTCGCTCTAAAAAAATTAAGAGAATCGGCTCGATATCTTCAGGCCGTTCGCGGAGCGGGGGGATGCGGAGTTGATACACGTTCAATCGATAATAGAGATCGAGGCGGAAGCGACCCGACTTAATGTGGGCGAGCAGATCCTCGTTGGTTGCGGCGAGGATTCGGATATTGACTTTGTGGCTCTGGGTATCACCGAGAGGATCAACGGTGCGGTTTTCCAGGACACGGAGCAGCTTGGCTTGAGCGGTCTGGCTCATTTCTCCGATCTCGTCGAGAAAGAGCGTGCCACCCTCTGCCAATTGGAATCGACCAGGTTTGGCACGCTTCGCGTCAGTAAATGCACCTGGCTCATAGCCGAACAACTCCGCTTCCAAAAGTTGTTCAGGAATTCCGGCGCAATTCAAGGCTACCAGCGGGCCACGGGCTCTGAGGCTTGAGGTATGGATGGCTTCTGCGAATAACTCCTTTCCGGTTCCACTTTCTCCTGTGATAAGGACGGTTGCATCGGTCACGGCCACTTCTCGGGCCAGATGCTTCATCAAGTTCATCTGCGGTGAGATGCTGACAATAGCGGCGAAGGGATCTTGTGGTGCCGTAGAAGTCACGGGAGGAGACTGTCGGATGATCCTGCTGATCGCAGCCTGTAGATCAGCCGGGGAAACGGGTTTTGTCAGGTAATCCGCTGCACCAGCTCGCATGATGTCGACGGCGTCTTTAATGGAATGATGGTCTCCAATCACCAGTACAGGGGGAGCAGAAGGGAGCTGTTTGGCATAGTCGAAGAGCGGATCGAGAGTAGGGGAAGTTCCTTCGCTGATTACCAATAGAGGAGAAGTTTCAGACCAGCATGAGAGCCCCTCTGTGATGGTTGATGCCGATTGAACGCTGAACTGTGGGAGGGCCGCTTCGACAAGCCAGCTGAGTTGCGGATCCTTCGAGATGAGAAGTGCTTTCTGAAGGTTCATCGGAGTGCGCGCCTCCTCTGGAACCATCAATACCTAGTATAGTCTACACCCCTTGCTAGGCAGAAAAAAAGGGGAAAGCACGAAGCGGATTTCAATGGACATCGACGGAGCAGGTGTCATGCGGGATTACGTGCTGTGTAGAGGGTAGTGGTAAGATTCTGAAGGGATGGGGGAATGCGTTGAGGCGAGGAAAAACAGGAGCTGTAGGCCGACTCGGTCGACCTACAACTCACAATCCATTCAGCCGTTATTCCTTATCCTTACAGAAGCTTCGCTCGTACGCAATGATCGTCCAGGCTTCTTCCTCGGTGATGATGTTACCCTTGAGCAGGGCAGGCATGCCTGTCCCAGGGCTTCCGTTCTTTATGACCCAGAACAGTTCCCCGTCGTTCCGCTTTTTGTGAAATTTGCAATTCGTAAGGTTTCGTGGACCTGGTGTGAGCAGCATGCCTCCCGCACCATCACCCTCGCCACTCTGACCGTGACAATTTGCGCAGGTGCCTTTGCCTTCATAGAGTTCCTTGCCCTTGGCAAGCACGTCAGGGGTTACGGTGATCGGGCTCTTCAGTTTTCTTGCTTCCCCACGCTCAGCATCTGGAACACGCGGCTTCAGAGGGTCGGACTCGGGGCCGGACCATCCTGCCGTACTCCATAGGGCAACGGCCATAAAACTACACAACGTCACAATCACACGCTTCCGGCTCATGATTCCTCCTTGGTGATACCACGGAATGTTACGGTTACTTGCTCGCGCCGCGTGGTAAGGGGCGAACGAAAATTGATACATCTTAACATGACAATGTCCTAAGTGGCAGTGCCCATATATCGGAGCAATTGGTTAGGGCGGAGATCGGAAGAATGTAGGTCTACCAGCTTGAGGACCGCGTCAGCCAGGACCAGAAGGTCCTGGCTGATGGGAAACACCACCGTACGACCAGTGCAGTGTTGAGCACTGTCAGTCGTTACTTGGCCTCGACAATATCGCTCTTCATCGGCCCAAGGATGGCCAGGAGCTCACCCTTTTCTTTTGCCGGCACGTTGAAGGTGTCCAATGCACTGACCAGGTCCTCAACCAGCGCGCCAAAAGCGGCGTCGGTGACCTTCATTCCCTTGTGCGTGGTCTTCATATCCCGACCGGAGTAGCTGCAGGGGCCACCGGTCGCCATACAGACCTGTTCGACCAGGAGCTTGTTCAGCTTCTTGAGGTCGGCGGTGGCAAAATAGCCATTGATCCGCTTGTCACCACCCACGTTCCCGATGAACTTGGTGACCACGGCTTGAATGGCACCCTGTCCGCCGAGCCGCTCATAGAGCGAGGCTTCTGCGGCAAAGGACGTGGTGCTGGTCATTGTCCACGCAGCTGCGACGGCAACTGCGACACCCATAATCTTCTTGCTCAACGACATATTATCTACTCCTTTGTGTGAGAATGAATTGACTCGTAAAGCTCCGTGCCCCGCTCATTCATTACGGGTTCCAGGGAGTGTTGGGCATCAACTGACCCTTATAGTCCTTGGGATTCTGGTTGGCGATCACCACGGCGATCGCACCGCGCAGCGCTCCCGTCAAGGAGTGGGTCACAACCGGATAGGCTCCCGGGTTGTCCACGATCATATCGAAGGTGGCACCGCTGCCTGGACCAACCACATAGGTCTGAACACCCTTGAAGTTGTTCGCCGGGTTGCCGCTCTCGTAGACATTGTCCCAGATTTCAGCAATCGGATGGAGTGCCGAGAACTCGTTCGGACCGGCATTCACGAAATAGATCCGTACACGTTCACCGACCTTGACCTCCAGCGGCTCTCCGCCTGGAAAGAACGGATGGTACTTGAAGATTCCGCCGTTGAAAATCGTGTTGTCCCACTTCCGATCAAACATCGCCTGCACGTTGTCCGGGTTCTTCCAGAACTCGGATTGGACCAGGACGAATTCGCGATCGGCCTTTGGCCAGGCATTGGCATCCTTCGGATCGACAATGATGGCGCCGAACATGCCACGGGCGACGTGTTGGATCATGGGGCTCGCACCGCAGTGATAGAAAAACACACCAGGCTTCTTCGCCACGAAGGAGTACTTGTGTGTCTCGCCGGCTGAAACGGTCTTGTGGTAGTTCTTCAAGAAGTCGAGCTCAGCGGCATGAAAGTCCATCGAATGCGGGAAGGAATTGTTCTTGTCGCCGATCAGGGTGAAGTTCACCGTGTCGCCTTCGGTGACCCGCACGACTGGTCCAGGCATCTGTCCGTTAAAGGTCCAGGCCTTGTACTTCGTCCCGTTTCCGTCAACGACGATTTCCGTTTCCATCGCGGTGAATGTGACTTCATGCACCTTGGCCCCTGCGGACCCTGGCATCGTAATACATCCGCTAGCTCCCAGAAGGACGGCAAGTCCTAATGTAGCTGTGATCACACGAAACCTCTGCATAATTGCCTCCCTTTAGTTTGGTTTTATGGCACAGAGAGCGATGCTGCGAGCAAGTATGGTTAATTTAGTCCCCTCCCACCCACTCGTCGAGCGGTCGCCGGATCAACTATCTATCAAATTCTGATGAGAAAGTACAACACATATAGCTTCTTCTGACCGCTGGTGAAATTTCTCTGCTCACAGGTGTGCCTGCCTCATGATCGACCTCAACCTTGTACCCGACAGCTTCCTATTCGCACTAGGCACGATACGTGCCATAGGCATAACAGTACGGCACTGTGGCGTGCGTTCAAACCATCATGCAAAAAACCATGGTCTTTTACCTCATTTGATGAGACTGCCTTTTTGATGTATCGATTGTTGACGGTTGAGGGCAGCGGGGGAAAAGGGGCGGAGGAGAATCCAAAAAGATACACCCTGTATCCAATTCGATTCATGCCACAGCATTTTTCTGTGGCACTTGAACTGACTGGTCGTAATCCGATAGTGGGCTCATTCAGGGGAAAAAGGGGCATCTATCTTGAAAGTTTCGATCAAGAAAGAGACGGTGATCGGAGGGGGTTATTCTGTTGTGCGATGGCGATGTTTCGTTGAAACCCATGGATTTTTGCCCGCCGAATCGGGCTTTGTTGAAACAACGTGGTGAAGGTCTGTTCATCGAGTCGAGAAAGCTCATCTAAACTCGGGGCGAGGGTGACGGGTGAGGGCTGAAATGTAGTCTCGTGGGTCGGTTCGGCGCGCAGGTTGAACGGGCATACGTCGAGGCAATCATCACATCCGAATATTTTGTTTCCCATGCCTTGCTGGAGGTCAGGGGAAATGAGGTCACCATCTCCACGGAGTTCAATAGTGAGATAGGAGATACATCGTGTGGCGTCAACCACATAGGGTTGCACAATCGCGTTCGTTGGACAGGCTTGGATACACAGCGTGCAGCTTCCGCACAGATCGGTAGCAGGTTCGTCTACTGACAGTTCCAAGGTGGTCAGCACTTCTCCGAGCAAAAGCCATGAGCCATGGTCGGATGACACGAGATTGGAGTGTTTTCCGATCCAGCCCAGACCGGCCCGTTCCGCCCAGGCTTTCTCCATTATAGGGCCGGTGTCCACATAGGATCGCGTGTGCGCCTCTGGTACAAGGCTGGAAATGCGTACTTCAAGTTGTTTGAGCTTGTTGCTCATCACCTTGTGGTAGTCCTTCCCCCAGGCATACCGCGCGATGCGACCGTACCCGGGCTGTTCGTTCGCACGATGGTCGGTGAGGTAAGTCATGCCGACAGAGATGACCGATCGGCAACCAGGAAGGACCTGTCGGGGATCCGTACGTTTCTCCGGTGTCCGTTCCAGCCAGGCCATGGTTCCATGGTGTCCTTGCCGGAGCCACTCCGTCAGGCGGTCGTAGAGACGCCGGAGAAATGGTGATTGAACCGGATGAGGTTGCCCATCACCAGGACCGACTGCCTCTGGCTCATCAGAGACGGGCGCGACCCCGACGGCATCAAAACCCAAGGCTCGCGCTTCTTGTTTGATGACCTCAGTGAGAGACATGGAGGACAGGTGGACTGATTACCCGGAAGTACACATGAATCGAACGCTGAATTTGACCGAGCAATGGACAGACTGGCATTGGCCGCAGGTACCGGTAATCTTGGTCCTCCAGTTGGTTTCCTTTTCATCGAATCGGCACTGGAGCCGGCCGCCCTTTGAGATCGTTGTCCATGGTTGTGTGGTTCCCGGTAGCATGGCCACCTGACATCCTTCAGGGAACGGAACCTGACAGGGGCGTGCGGTCTCACCTTTATCCATGGCGAAGCTACAGGATAACTCGGTAGTGGCTCCTGCGTCATCCATCTCTTGAGTATGGGCGTTGGGAGAACTGACCAGCAGCATCAGTAGAACAGCAGAACGCGATAGGAGTGTGCTATGTCTCGATCTCATGGTTGATGATGCGAGCCCACATTATTCATGACTGTTCGTCGCGAAATTGTCCAGCCGCGTTGTGAGACCGGCGCGAGGAGCCCGGAGGCCTTGAGGCGTCCTCGTGCAGGACGTCGAAAGGCCGAGGGGCGAGCCCGCCGAGCGCAGCGGCGTTGGAACAGCGGATGGGCGATTGTAGCAGAAGAGTGATGAGTAATGTGGGCTGACACAGTCCTTTGTCTTGCGGCCATGCGGAGGCACGCGTAGAATCACCACCAGCTTCGGTTCCTACTCAAGGGAGGCCCTATGCTGGCGACACGAATCACCCAGAAAGAAGGGATGTTTTATTTCATCGCCTACAACGCCGGTGATTTGCTGGGAAAAGTTCGTTTCACGAGCCGGTACTATTTTGAAGGCGAGGAAATCGCGCAGACCAAGATCGCCGAACACGATGAGGTCGCACAATTTATTGCAGGGATTGAGCGGAGTGAGAAAGGGTTTCAGCGTGTCCTGAATCGGCAGAAGATCAAGCAGATCGTCAATTTTTACGAAACCGTCGTGGCACAACCGATGATTCCCGGCACGGTGTTGCTCTTTACCGATGAAACGCTTCGTTTCCAAAAGGTCGAGGGTTCGGAATCGATCGGCCACCTCAGCGAGCCAAAAGGAAAGTACCTGGTCATTGATGGGCAGCATCGCCTTGCCGGACTGCATTTTTTCCATGAGAAACATCCAGACCAGAGCCGGCAGGTCGAAGTGCCTTGCCTGCTGTTCGACGGACGGAGTGCCGACTTTGCGACAGAGATGTTCGTCATCATCAACTCGACTCATACGCGTATCAACCGATCGCATCTGGTCGATCTGTATGAGAAGGTGTCGTGGGAGAGTCCGGAAAAGAAGTTCGCAGCGAAAGTCGTCAATCTGCTCTACAGCGAGTCTGACTCGCCGCTCCAGTACAAAATCAACCGCCTTGGAGGACGGAGTAAGCAGGAGAAATGGATTCTTCAGTCCGAGGTGTTCAACGAACTACTAAAAGTGGTGACAGCCCATAAACGCTGGATCGAGTCTCATTTGGATATGAAAGCTGACCGGTGCTATGCGTTGGTGCGGGACTACCTCAAGGGCGTCAAGGATGTGATGGGTGAGATCTGGGGCCAGAATGAGCGCTACATGTTCACACGCGACGTTTCTCTTAAGGCCATGATCCGGGTGTTGGACGACCTGATTGTGGATCGGAAACTCATCAGCGCATGGGAGGAACAACGGTCACACCAACCGTTTGCTGAGCTGGTGAAGCCCTGGGCCACGCTTGTAAAGGATTTCCGGGCCGATGGTTTTTACGAACGGTTCCCAGCTAAAGGTCAACTTGAACGGGTTCGCAAGATTCATCAACGGCTGTTGGATGCGATTGTGGGATAGACGAACAGCCTGCTCCTCGGTCCTGCTCGCAGGTGGTGCGTTCGGCCTGCTCCTCTTCATTGTGACCGAGGGTATGGGGATGGCTGCGGCACCGGTGGATGTACTCGAGGTCGCTGCCGCCTCTGGTGGTGGTACGAGGGCGACTGCGCAAGTGGTTATTCCAGCACCCCCGATCGTCGTTCAGCGATTGTTAACCGATTACCCTCATTGGCCGGATCTCTTTGACATGCGGATGCATGTGGAAGCCGTCAGCGTCCAGGACGGGGTGGCCACAACCGATCTTCGAATTGAGCATCCCTTGATGCCAGGCGAACGCCGGTTAGTTACGGAGTCGAGGGTCTTGCCGAGCGGAAGTCTCGTTACGGACCTGAAAGGAGGGGACTTCAAGCGGTACCATCGAGTTTGGAAGCTGGAATCCACGGGGGAGGGGAATCAGACACGCGCCGAGTTTGAACTCGAGGTTGAAGTCGAATCCTTTGTGCCGGACTGGCTTATCGTAATCGCGATGCGGCAGGAGCTCGAAGCGCACTTTCGCATCCTCAAACAGAAAGCAGTGGAACATTCCAAACGGTAACAACATGTCGAAGACGTCAAATGAGAAACGGCGAACTCCATTGGTACAGGATGGGCTCTATGTCATTCTTGATCCATCGATCTGTCCCGATCGTTCACTCGTGGATGTCTTAAAGATTTCTGCCGCAGCTGGTGCCAAGAATTTTCAATACAGAAACAAAACGGCTTCGATGAAGGTTGCCTATGCAGAGGCGTTGGCACTGAGGAAGGTCGCTCAGGAACTCGGTGTCCTCTTCATCGTCAATGATCGGTGTGACTTGGCGTTGGCCGTGGATGCGGATGGGGTGCATCTCGGGCAGGGGGATCTGCCGTTGCATCTCGCACGAAACGTCATGGGGCCTGACAAGCTGATCGGTCTGTCAACGCATAATCACCAACAGATATTAGCGGCGACGGCTGCTGGCCCTGACTATATTGGCTTTGGCCCGATCTTCAAGCCGGGTTCGAAGGCGGATCACGATCCCGTTGTCGGGCTGGCCGGGTTGAGAGGCGTTCGCTCGTTGACGCCGCTTCCGATCTTTGCCATCGGGGGGATCACACTTGATCAGGTCGAGAATGTGATGCGGGCAGGGGCGAACGGAGTGGCGGTGATCTCCGCAATCCTTAAAGCTCCGGATATCCGGCAAACGGTCAGCGACTTTGTCGCGCGGATCTCCTCATCAATTGTGCCAGCTTCTTAATGGCCGCAGACCTGGTCAGATGTTGGATGGCAGGTCGGAATCGTCCTGGCATGCCAGGTTCATAGGGAAGGGGGCCCAGCACGGGGACACCTGCTTGTTTGCGAAGGATCTCCAGCGTGGTCTTCTGTTGTAAGCGAGCGACTGCCGATCGAGCCGATTCGGTTTGATTGAGGACTAGGGCGAGGATGGGGATTCTGCTCCGCTGCAGCGCCTCAATGGTCAGCAACGCATGATTAATGCCACCCAATCCAGATCGCCCAACCACGACAACTGGAAGACGCAGTGATGTAATCAGATCCGCGACAGTGCTCTTTGGCGCAATTGGCACGCGCACTCCGCCCACTCCTTCTACAATCATGGAGTCATATCGGGTGGATAGGAGCCGGTAGACCTTCTTGATTGTCTCCAGGTTGATGGCCTGTCCTTTCTTTTGTGCTGCAGCCAGCGGAGCAACCGGTAGTTCAAACGCATAGGGGCGGATGGCGCCCAGCGGTTCGTCACTCTCAATGATGGATCGGAGTCGTGCGGCATCGGACTGAGCTTCTTTTGATGGTGAGGTTCCGGTTTCAATCGGTTTCATCACGCCAACCGTGAGCCCCTGTTGCTTTAAATAAAGCGCGAGGGCAGCAGAGACCAACGTCTTTCCGACGCCGGTATCGGTACCCGTGATGAAAATGCCGTGATTCATCGGTAAGCACTCATGGCGTATGGTTTATGGTCAATGGAATCGGACCAACCGGCTCTCATGCTCTTTTGCCTCTGGCCATCAACCATTAACCATGTCCCATCAGCCATATGTTCTCAACTATAGATGTCTGCTGTCGCAGTTCCACACTTGTCCCGACACGTCTCTGAGCTGGGCCAAATGGACAACGGTGCGAGCCATCTCCTCGCTTGACGGAGGGCGGCGGAGGGCATGGTCTAGCCATCCGCTGTCTTCGGGGAAAATCCCCTCAGTCAGATCCGTCTTCTGCCAACCCGGTAACAACAGATTCACGCGAATATTCTGGGGACCCCACTCGCATGCAGCGGTCTTGACGAGCCCGATCAAGCCTGCCTTTGAAGTCGCATAGGCGCTCTGTCCATTCGCACCGTGAAATCCGGTGTGTGAGCCGATCACCATGATGGAGCCTCCACCACGAGCGAGGAGGACAGGGGCACAGGCGCGTAAACAGTGAAACGTGCCGGTCAGATTCGTGGCGATGACATTGTCCCAGATGTCGTCAGAATGGCGCACGAGCAACTCGCTCTGTCCAATTCCAGCGTTGCAGACCACGGCGACGGGGCCCTGGGTGTCATTGGAGAATTGATCGAACATGCGTCGCACAGACTCTGACTCCCGAATATCTGCGGCGTAGACTTCACCGGTTCCGCCCAATTTGCGGACCTGATCCAACGTTGTGTCGGCTGCGGATTTGTCTTGATAGTAATGGACACCCACATACCATCCGATCTGTCCAAATGCCTGGCTGATCGCGCGCCCGATCCCTCCAGAGGCTCCAGTGACGAGGACGGATGGACGACCGACTTGTTTCCCTCGTTGATCTGGTTCAGTTGGTATCGGTGATGTCCGATATTCCATATCTGGTAAGGATTATGCGGTGTGAGGCTGGGCAAGGCAAGTATGAGGTCTGTCTCTGCACAGTACTGATCGGCTTGCCGCTATTGTGATGGCTATGGTACCGTGAAAATCACGTCTCTGTCGTGCGCTGAAATGATGAAACCTGGAGTGGCTATGCGATTGGTCTTGAGGGTGGGAGTTTGTGTGTTATTGAGTCTCTCGGTTTGGTCTGGGATCGGTGGGGCGGAGGAGCCGTTTACGATTACCAAGTCCGAAGAGTATTTTCCTGATACGGTCGGCAGTCGGTGGACCTATCGCGGTCAGATCAGCGAGGGGCCGTTGCAGACGATTGAACGGAAATTTTTTGAGAATGTGTCCACGGTCTCGGGGAGTAAGACTCTCAATGGCGTGGTGGTGACCGTTTTTCATGATACGAACCCGGGCAATCATGGAGACTCGGATAGTTTTTATCGTCGGGATGCAGTCGGGATTGTCTATTACGGATCCGAGCCTGGCACGCCACTGGAAAAACAGATTACGCCCTATCAGATTTTTCGGTTCCCCCTCAAAGTGCCGTCGTCGTTCCAACAGTTCGATCGAACCGGGCTCGATTTCGGAAGCGATATGGATCGTGATGGGACGGACGAAACAGTGGACACACAGGGGTGGAGCAAGGTGATCAGTCGAGATATTGTCACGGTTCCAGCCGGCACGTTTCAAGATGCGATCAAGGTTGAAGCGCGCATGAACATGCACATTCACCTGTCCGGCAGCAAGCGCACGGTCTCTGGCATCGACGTGATGACGGCGTGGTTTGCCAAAGGGGTTGGCCTTGTGAAATACACCGAGCGCCAGGAGTTGTCCGCCGTTAAAGAAGACCGTGGCGTGGTGACGGAGATTACGGAAGAGCTGGAAGAGTACGAGATCAAACCTGCCAAGGGTCACTAACAGTCTACGGAAAATTGGTTGATGCCAATAAGATGGCCGAAAAGTTCCGTGCGATATGAACGCTGAGCATCCCGTCAGGATGCTCAAAAAGGCTGTCCAGCAAGGCCACAGCGAGCGAAGGGGCGAGGCGTACGCTTCAGTACGTTGAGCCTCTGAGCGATGTGAGAACGTCGCTGGCGGTATTTTTCAGCATCCTGCTAAGTCGATTCGAATCCTCGACGGAGGGTATTCTCACTCGTGATGCGGGTGATCATGAATTGGGCCAAGTAGTCTTCCCCACCGGCTTTTGCACCGACCCCTGATAAACGGTGTCCCCCGAAGGGTTGCCGAGCAACGAGTGCCCCGGTGATGGGGCGGTTCACATAGAGGTTCCCTACATCGAACTGCTCCCGGGCCATGGCGAGATTGGCGGGGCTGCGTGAGTAGATCCCGCCGGTCAGGGCGTATCTGGTCGCATTGGCCATCTCCAGCGCTTCGGCCATGGTTGTTGCGTTCATAACCACTAGCACCGGACCAAAGATCTCCTCCTGCGCCAACCGATCGTTCGGCCTGACATCAGCGAACACGGTTGGGCCTACGAAGGATCCCGGTCCCTCCGTCGTCCGGCGAACGATTACCCGATGACTTGCCATACCCAGTGCAATGAATTCCTCGATGCGCCGCTTGGCTCGATCGTCAATTACGGGACCGACTTGTGTGCCGGGATTGCAGGGATCACCCAGCCTCAGACTCATCACGGCTTCACGGAGCCGTGCAAGAAACTGGTCATAGACACTGTTCAATACGATGGCGCGAGAACAGGCCGAACACTTCTGTCCCGCGTAGCCCGTGAACGAGGCGACCACGCCGGCAATGGCTTCGTCGAGATCGGCGGTGTCGTCGACGATAATGGCGTTTTTCCCGCCCATCTCCGCGATCACCCGACGCACCATGGTTTGACTGGGCTGGATGGTTGCTCCGCTAGCCCATAACCCCAGGCCTACATCTTTCGATCCGGTGAAGGCGATTGTGACGATCTCCGGATGCTCGGACAATGCCCGTCCGATCTCAGGACCGCCGGGGAGGCCATACAAGACGTCGGCCGGTACGCCGGCTTCATGGAATAGGTCCATCAATAGAACTCCTAACAGGGATGCGCGCTCGGAGGGCTTGAAGAGTACAGAGTTACCGGTCACCAGGGCAGCACTGATCATGCCGGCTGGAATCGCCAACGGAAAGTTCCATGGAGCGATGACTGCAGCCACCCCACGCGGGCGATACCATCGCTGATTGAGTTCTCCTGGATACTGTCCGAGTCGCAGCGGTTCACTGAGATGTGTCATCTGCTGAGCATAGAACTCCAAGAAGTCGATGGCTTCTGCCACGTCGGCGTCGGCCTCCCGCCAGGGCTTTCCGACTTCGAACATTTCCCAGGCAGCCAGATCGTACCGGCGCTGGCGCATGAGTTTCGCAGCGCGTTGCACCACCGCGATCCGTTCCGCAGCGGGACGTTGTCCCCAAGTTGCGCCTGTCGTCACAGCAGTACCGATCACGGCAGCGACGTCGGCCGGTGAAGCCGCCTGAACGGTCGCGACGAGTTCATCAGGCCGCGCGGGATTACGCGATGCCATCAGGGAGCCGGTCAGCCGTTTCCCTCGAACGCTCGCCGGCCATGTCCGCCCCAGCTCGGTTCGCACCCGGTCGATCGCGGTCTGCATTGCCGTACGGACTTCTTGCCGGGAAAAATCGCTGTGCGGCTCGTTGACAAACGAATTGCGTTCTCTAGAGTGTGGCAAGGTGGAAGCGGAGACAACCGGTGGGGCGAGGAGGGTCGCCAACGATTGTGACTCCACATACTCTTTTCGTAGAAACGATTCGTTCGAGGTGTTCTCCAATAATCGTCGGACCAGGTAGGCCATCCCCGGGAGTAACCGGCCGACCGGTGCATACAATCGCACGCGCCGGCCATGCGTGACCATCGCATGCTGAAACGGTTCCGCCATCCCGTAAATCATCTGATACTCGACCGTCTCAGGACTGCACCGGTGCGCGTCCATCATCGCTTCGATGACGGCCAACGTCCGCAGATTATGTGTGCCGAACGCCGGGCGGATGATCTGCCGGTGGTCCAGGAGTAAGGGCACGAGGGCCTCATAGTTCGCGTCGGTCTCCGCCTTGTGTTCGAACAGCGGGACCGGCCACCCGGCCTGACGATAGTGCACCGTGTCCGCATCCCAATAGGCTCCCTTCACCAGCCGAATTGTGATCGGACAGTTCCGTCGTTCTGCCCAGATGATGAGAGATCGAATGTCCTGTTCGGTTTCCCGATGATAGGCTTGCATCGCGACGCCGGCATGGGGAAATGTCCGAAACGCCGGTTCGTCAAACAGGTTCCGGAATAACTCGAGCAGTAAGGTCTTCGTCTCCGCCTGCTCCATGTCGAAGATCAACCCGCATCCGTGGGCCGCCGCCTGTTCCACAATCGGGCGCAACCGGGCCGCCACGGTTCGATAGGTGCCGAGGGGATCTATCGGGTCCAACCGTGAGGTCAATGCGGAGATCTTCAGGGAGAGTTGCGTCCTCGGCAGAGAGCCAAGATGATCCCGTTCCAACTGCGTCATTGATGGCCACATGTCGACAGTCCGGCCCAAGTGGCTCAAGGCCTCGAGGCATCGATCCCGGTACCGGTCCGCCTCGACGTCGCTGATTGTGGCCTCGCCGAGCAAATCCACCGACCAGGCACGACCATCTTTCCAGAGATTCGCCAGGACAGGGAGCGCTTCCTCCACCGAGCTCCCGGCGATGAAGGTTCGGGCCATCTGCTCGACCTGATGGCGGATAGTTTTCCCCGTGATGGCGGCCCCCACATTTGTCGCCGCCAATGCTTTGAGGCCCCATTGCAGTCCGAATACCTGGCCGTGGAGCGCTCCAAAGTACTCTTCCGCCAACCGTACGACAGCCTGATCCGAGGCGACGGAAGGGAGCACATCGATGAAGCGGAACAGCTGGACTTTGAATGTAGGATCTTTCATCGCCAGGTTGATTACGCTGTGTGACCACCAGTGACTGTCGAAGATGGTTGGAGTGCGACCGGCCGATAACTGGGCCAAATGCTGTCCGATTCGGAGTACTGCTGCGTCGAACACAGACGGAGTCATCGTCATGTCTGCTCCCGGGAGGTTGTCCTGGCGTTCACTGTCAGTATACTCCAGCCATCGTCACGCAAAGCATCTGGGAATCGATTGTGCCCACATACCGGTTGAAAACAGGAACCGGTTTCGCTAGAGTACGGCCTCCGCAACACGTTCACCGGAGCCTGTTTGCCATGGTGGACCTCAGCTTGGTTATCAGCGAGAGGACACATGGCCAAGACAGAACAGATCGCCCAGCCCCTGGCATCAAGATTTTCCTACGGCACCTGTCTCCTTTTTTGTGCGATCGCCACCGCCACGATTGTTGGCGTTCCCCTCTACGGTTACTATATCGGCTATACGCTGTTTGACTGGATGCACTTTTTCGTTATGTACATCGTGACAGGGATGGGGATCACGGTCGGCTATCACCGGCTGGTGGCGCATCAAAGTTTTGACTGCCCGAATTGGGTGAAGCGCCTGGCCCTGATTGCCGGCGGATGGGCACTGCAAAACTCGGCGCTGGTTTGGGGTGCAGACCATATCCGCCATCACGCCCGCACGGACACGGAGGAAGACCCCTACAACGCAACGAGGGGATTCTGGCACAGCCACTGCGGTTGGCTTTTCTATAAAACACCGTATCGCATCGGCAAATATCAAATCCGGCTGCGCCGTGATCCGGTCATTCTCTGGCAACATCAGTACTACTGGTTGATCGTTGCCTCCGGTCTAGTCATCCCTTTCTGTGTCGGGTTCTGGTGGCACGGCACCCTCCTGGGCGGCA
>JAHBWO010000095.1 GCA_019636945.1 Nitrospira sp.
GCCGTCGAGACCGTAATGCGTCTCCGCGACCATCCCAGGCCCCAGGGTTTGTTCGTGAAGGCGGCCACGGCGGCTTTGAGTGCCTCCACATTGGCGAGAGGTTCTCCCATTCCCATGAATACGAGATTCGTGATGTGTTCCTCGGACGTCAGAAGGTCTTGGGCGGTCAGAACTTGATCGATGATTTCATTGAGCTTGAGGTTGCGTTTCAGCCCCATCTGCCCGGTGAGGCAAAACCCACAGTCCAACATGCACCCCACCTGGGTCGATACACAAAGGGTCAGCCTGGTGTCGTCCGGGATCAAAACGGATTCGACCGTCATTCCGTCTTCGAGCGTCAAGAGCACCTTACGTGTTCCATCTTGAGAGCGGAGCACGGTCACCTTCTCCGAACGCCCGATGGCGGCCGATTGCGAGAGTGCAACCCGATCCTGCATCGGGAGATCAGTCATGTCCATGATTGCTCGAAGACGCCGTTGATAAATCCAGCGCAGAATTTGTGTGGCTCGATACGAGGGCCAGTGGTGCGTGCGGATAAACCGGGCCATCTGAAGTTCGGTGAGAGCCAAAAGATGAACCGTTGTGTTCAGGTGCGAAAGCGATGGGTTGGCCATATGGTTCCTGTGCTGGATGAGCAGCCTATCATAGCGCATGTCACTCCGCATATGATTCGGGTCGCTCACCGACCCGCAATTCTTTTTCCATTGTGCGTGGTGCTGTATATAATGGGACCGGGTGGATCTCGATGGGCAACGTATGAAAAACCGTAATGTGTCGGCGGTTGTGGGCATCTGCGTGACGCTGTTCGGTGTGTTCGTGCCTGCGCATGACGCGCACACCGCGCAAGTCGCCGCGCTGGACCAACCGAATACTGAAAGCTGTGCGTCTCCCGAGGAATGTTTTCTGGCGGCGGTCTGGCCGAGGGAACGACTAGGGAATGCCTTGACGAAGGACCAAGTCGTCGCGCTGAAACTCGAGCGTCTCCGTAAGGTCATGGAGGGGGGAGCGGCATCAGTCTGGGCGAAGCGGGCCGGCTTGCTCTCCGGCGTGATTCTGGCTGATCGTAACCCTGCGGCTGCACTGCTCTATCTTCGAGCTGCACAACAAGACTTTCCGGTTCTCGACGATTACATCCGATTCTGGATCGGAGAGGTTCACTTGCGCCTGGGGGAAGTCAAGGAGGCTGCGGCGATGTTCGAAGGAGTGTCGCAAGCGGTTCCTGATTCCAACTTGCTCAACTTAGTCGCGCTCCGCGCCGGGGAAGCCTGGTACCGAGCGGCCAGTTGTCCGGAGGCGATTGCTTGGTCCCTGAAGGCGGTGAGTGGAAATGATAAAGACCCTCAGATTGCGCAGGCATGGCTGCGATTGGCCTCGTGCTATCTTCGAGAAAATCAGGTGACCGAAGCTCGAGACACGCTGAAGCAACTCTGGGTGAAGTTTCCGCAAACGAAGGAAGCAAAGGAGGCGGAGGCACTGTTGGCGAACAACGGCGGAGGCGCGTCATGGAGTGCCTCCGCCGACCTGCATTATGAGCGGGCCCAGGCGTTTCTGGCACAGTCTCTCCATTCGGAAGCGATTGATGAGCTCAAAAAGTTCATGACCCTCGATCCGTCTTCTCCGCAACGCCAGGATGCCAAACTCAAATTGGGGATCGCACAGGTTCGGCTCAAGACCTACGACCAGGCGCGCGACACATTCTCCGCACTGACTGACGACCAAGGACCTCGGGGGGATGAGGCGACGGTTTGGTTGGCGCGAGTCTATCTCCGCCAGGGGTCGGGAGAAAAGCTGTTGGATTTGTGTCGCACGCTCTCCAGGCGGACCTTGACTCCGGAGCAGAAGGGACAGATCAATCTATTCGCTGGAATCTGGCTGGAGGATCAATCTCGCTTCGATGAAGCAGCTGAACGATATCGACATGTGGCCAAGATGGGTGACCCTGCTTCTCAACGGACTGAGGCGCAATGGCGGGAAGGGTGGTTGCTGTATCGAACGGATCGCCAACGGGAAGCGATCCGTGTGTGGCAACAGATTGTCGACCAAAAAGACAGCGACGTAGAACCTCAGGCGCTCTACTGGATCGCTCGCGCCCACGGGCAGCTTGGGGATGCCAAGGCGAAGGATCTATTTGTGCAACTCTGTCAACGGTTCCCGTACACCTACTATTGTCAGATGGCGCGGGAGCAGGGGAGCATGCCGATTCTCTCACGACCGGAACAGGAGCCGGCTGTGTCGCCCGTCTCAGCCGTTCAGCCTGATTCGGAGCCCGTTCACGCACCGACTCAGGAGAGCCAGGTTACGAATCGGACGCAAATTGAACAACAGGCAGCCTTCCGGCGAGCAGTTGAACTGAGACTGCTTGGCCGAGAGCAGGATGCCGCGAGAGAGTTGAGCGCCTTGACGGATCGGTATAGTCGAGATCCCGAGGTGTTGGCCGCATTATCCATCATGCTGAATGAAGTCGGTGCGTACCATCATGCGCTACGCCTCGTGCGATCACGATTCCGGGAGAAATTAGAGCGGACAGGGGGAACGATCGCCGACGGTTTATGGAACGTGGCCTATCCAACCGGATTGATCCCGACGATTAAAATGTCGGCGACCAACGGGGTTGATCCCTTTCTGGTTGCCGCAATTATCCGAGAGGAAAGCCAGTATGATTGGAAGGCAGTGTCCCGTGTCGGTGCCATCGGCTTAATGCAAGTGATGCCGACCACGGCGACTGCCGTTGCGCAGCAACATCATATGCCAAACGTGTCCCGAGAGGATCTCTTCGACCAAGAAGTCAACATTCGGATCGGTGTGCGGTATGTGGAACAACTTCTGGCACAGTTTTCCGGCAATGTCGTGCAAGCGATCGCAGCATACAACGCCGGCCCGGTTGTCGTGGGGACCTGGGCGGCAACCTATCGCGGGCGAAGTGAGGATGAGTTCGTAGAGCTGATTCAGTACCAGGAGACCCGGCAATACGTCAAACGGGTGCTCCGCAGTTACAAGGAGTATCTGCGTTTATTCGGTACCCCTAAAACCGTTTCTTGACAGGATCTTGTGAAATTTTTATAGTGCGCCACAATCTATTGTGGTCCTAACCAAGAGGGGATGATTATGTCGCTGGATCGAATGGATGCGCTCGAAACGCGAATTCGTGACCTGGTCAAGCTCGTTCAGGAGCTCAAACGAAAGAACGGACTCTTGGAGGAGGAACTCAAGACGGCTCGCCAGCGGTTGGACCAGCAGGATGATATGAATCGCAGATGGGAAATGGAGCGAACTGATATCAAGACGCGAATCGAAAAAGTCATGAGCGAGATCGAGCTGCTCGAGTGTATCGAGGATCCAAAGGAGGTGGCCATTGACTAAAACTATCGATGTGGAAATTTATGGCCACCGGTATGCCATCACCGGCGATAGCGATGATGCGTATGTCCGTCGGTTGGCGCATTTTGTCGACGACCATATGAAACACCTCGCGGAGGGAATGAAGACCACGACGCCCTCAAAACTGGCGGTGCTCACCGCGATTAATCTTGCCCATCAACTCTTCGAATCCGAGAAGAAACGGGTTCAGGGGGAGGCTGATGTCGAACGGCGGATGGTGAACTTAATGGAATCAATCGAGGAGCAAATGCCGTCCTCGCTCTTCCGATAGCGGTGATTCGCCTTGCTTTCAAAGAGTCCCTTTGTTATCGTGTAGATAAGTAAATGGTGGTGGAGTAGGAAGGGCACAGCATTGAACCGTTGAATGACTTGGAAATACGTGTCAAGAAAACCACAGGTGCGGTTGTTCTGAAGGGATACGAAGTGTTTGTTCAAGGGGTGCACAATTTGCAGATCGTGGGGAGTCAACCATGTCAGTTCGTCTTGAGACGAGAAGATGCTCAAGGTGCACCACGATCATGGCAGATGCCGGTCGGACAGGGAGATGATCCAGCATCCGTTGCTGTATTGTCCACCGCCTCGTGTCGATGACTGAGGAGTGTGAGGCAAACCGCAGAACCCGGCATGTGCGAGAGTTGTTTCCTGATGAACGCCTGTGCTTCCAAATGAAGCGATTTCCAGTCTCCTAAAGCTCTTCCTTCATCATCACCGCACATATCCGAATCGTGTCCGTTGTCCGTGATGTGTCATGGTGCGCCTGGCTTGGTCCAAACGGATCCGGCTTGGCGAAATTTAAGAAGGGGGTGACTCCCATTTCTACTGAAACTGTTGTATCCATCGTGCTGTCTCTGATCGTGGGTGCCGTGATTGGGGCTGGGGTATTTGAGCTACTGCGACGCCGTGTGTCGGGTGCGAAACAGGCTGAGGCGGAAGAACTCGCGAAGCAGGTTGTCCAGAATGCTCAGCGAGAGGCGGAGAATGTCCTCAAGGAAGCCAGATTTGAGGCCAAAGATCTTGCGTTTAAGGCAAAGTCCGAGTTCGAGCAAGAACAAAAGGCGAAGCTAGGTGAACTGTCTGGGGTGGAAAAACGGCTCATCCAGCGAGAAGGTGTGTTGGATGGAAAATTGACGGCCGTTGAAAAGCGCGAAAGCGAAGCCCGGAGGCGCGAACAGGATTTCGCAAAACGGGAGGAAGGCTTGGCGGCGAAAGAGGCTGCTTGCGCAAAAGCTGAGCGTGAACACCGGGAAGCCCTGGAGCGTGTCGCGGGCATGACGGCCGAAGAAGCCAAAAAACAATTGATTGTCGAGATGGAGTCGCAGGCAAGATTGGATGCAGTGGGAATCGCCAAGCGGACCATTGAAGAGGCTCGTGAGAATGCCGAACGAGAGGCGCGGGAAATCATTACTTCATCGATTCAACGCGTTGTTCGTGACTATGTCTCGGAGTCGACGATTTCAGTCGTCCCGATTCCGAATGATGCGATGAAGGGGCGGATCATTGGTCGTGAAGGGCGCAATATCCGTGCGTTGGAAGCGGCGACCGGCATTGACCTTATCATTGATGAAACGCCTGAGGCTGTGATTATTTCGGGATTCGATCCTTTGCGACGGGAGATTGCAAAAGTATCTCTAGAGCGTCTGATGCACGATGGGCGCATTCACCCCACGCGTATCGAGGAGATCGTTGAAAAGGTCAAGGTTGACATCGACAAGTTGATGTATGAAGAGGCCGAGAAGATCATCTTTGAACTGGGCCTCTCCGATTTCAACCCGGAATTGATTAAAGTCTTGGGTCGTCTGAAATATCGAACGAGTTACGGCCAGAACAATCTCTATCACGCCCGCGAAGCGTCCTACATCTGTGGCATCATGGCGTCGGAGTTGGGTCTCGATGTCAAGTTGGCTCGACGGGGGGCGCTCCTCCATGATATCGGCAAAGCCGTCAGTCATGAAGAGGAGGGGCCGCATGCCATGTTGGGGGCGGAGATTGCCAAGAAATACGGAGAATCGGCGAAGATCGTCAATGCCATTGCGGCCCACCACGAGCAAGTAGAGCCGATTTGTCCGGAGAGCGTATTGGTGGCCGCGGCCGAGGCCCTGTCGGCCGCTCGTCCTGGAGCGAGGCGCGAGGCACTTGAGTCCTATGTGAAGCGGTTAGAGAAGCTGGAGTCGCTCGCAACCGGGCACAAAGGCGTCCAGAAGGCGTATGCCATCCAAGCGGGGCGTGAAATTCGGGTCATCGTTCGGCAGGAAGACATCACGGATGCCGAGTCCTTCCAGCTTTCACGCGAACTGGCCAAGAAGATCGAACAGGAGTTGACCTATCCGGGCCAAATCAAGGTGACGGTTATTCGGGAAAGCCGGTACGTGGAATACGCCAAATGAAGGTGTTATGTATCGGCGACGTCATGGGAGAGCCGGGCCGTCGGGCGCTAGCGCGAACGGTGCCTCGTCTGGTGGCCCAGCGTCAGATCGATGCGGTTATCGCCAATGGTGAAAATGTAGCAGGCGGATTCGGCATCACGCCGGAGTTGGCCGAGGAGCTCTTTGACGCTGGGATCTCGGTCATCACGACCGGCAATCATGCGTGGGATAAAAAGGAGTCCGTCGACTATTTTTCTCGTGAGCCTCGCTTGCTGCGCCCGGCGAACTATCCGCCGGGGGTGCCTGGAAGCGGCAGTGTTGTCATTGAGACCGCAGGCGGTGAGCGCTTGGCCGTCCTCCAGGTGATGGGCCGAGTGTACATGCCGACGATTGATTGCCCATTCCAGACGGCCAAGCGTGAGTTGTCGAGGTTGAAACGGGAAACCTCAGCCATCATCGTCGACATGCATGCGGAAGCATCGTCTGAAAAAATGGCGATGGGGCATTTTTTGGATGGAGAGGTGACGGCCGTCGTCGGAACCCATACCCATGTGCAAACGGCCGATGAACAGATCCTTCCGAAAGGCACCGCCTATATCACGGATATCGGAATGACGGGACCGCTTCATTCGGTCATCGGAGTCAAAAAGGAACTCGCCATCGAGAAGTTCTTGACCGGTATGCCCAAGCGATTTGAGGTTGCCTCGGGACCTTCGGTGTTTTGTGCCGTCTTGCTTGAGTTGGATGCGCGATTGGGCAAGGCCGTGGCGTTCGAACGGATTCGCCACATCGATTGAGCGAAACGTCAATCACCCTCTCACGCACACATAGCTGCTCCATTGCAATTCCTTGTGCCTCGCGCGCTTCATGAGAAGAGGACTCACACAGACCAAGCTGCCTTCCTCCCTTTTCCCTCTCGATGTACCATCGAGACAGGTGCTTACTGTCTCAGAACTGACGGCCAGGGTACGAGCCTCTCTCGAGACTTCCTTTTCGGAGGTGTGGCTCGAAGGGGAGATCTCCAATTTATGCGCGCCAGGGTCTGGGCATCTGTATTGTACCCTTAAGGATCAGACGAGCCAGGTTCGTGCGGTGATCTTTCGATCAACCGCCCTGCGATTGCGGTTTGGCTTGGAGGACGGCCTCCACGTCATTGTCCGTGGGCGACTCTCAGTCTATGAACCGCGGGGGGAATATCAGCTCATTTTGGACCATGTTGAGCCGAGGGGACTGGGTGCCCTTCAGTTGGCCTTTGAGCAACTGAAGCGCCGCCTGGAAGACGAGGGGCTCTTCGATGCCACCCGCAAACGATCACTTCCGGTCTTTCCACGGACCGTCGGCCTTGTGACCTCAGCGACAGGGGCGGCGGTTCGAGACATGGTGGCGGTCTTGCACCGTCGATGTCCCATCATGCGTATTATCCTCGTGCCGGTTTCAGTACAGGGCGACGGGTCGGCGGAACAGATCGTGGCCGCCATTGAGGCGTTGAATCGGTTGGGGACCGTCGATGTCATGATTGTCGGACGGGGCGGTGGGTCATTGGAAGATCTCTGGAGCTTCAACGAAGAAATCGTGGTACGTGCGGTTGCCGGCTCAGTGGTTCCCGTCGTATCAGCCGTCGGACATGAGACGGATGTGACGCTGACCGATTTTGCCGCAGATGTTCGAGCTCCGACACCCTCGGTCGCTGCTGAACTGGTTGTTCCGGTCTTAACGGAGCTTGCCGATCGGCTCGAGATGCTCATCGGGCGGGCTCGGCAAACCATCACCGCGCAGTGCTTGGAACAGCATCAGCGCCTTGATCTCGCACTGGCCCAAATGGGCCACATTCGGCTAAGGATCCTTAAAGAAGCCCAGCGGGTGGATGAGGCCGTGGCGGGTATGCGAGAGGCGACACAGGCCAAGCTGAGGGGTGCGATGGTCGATACCCAGGCATGGACACAAGCGCTGATGGCGCATAATCCGGTCTTCCACGTGCGCCGAGATCTGGGGATCGTCCCGCAACTAGAGTCGCGGTTGACCGTAGCCATGGGTCATGTCCTGACGCAGAAGATGCAACTGACACGTAGTACCCTCTGGAGGTTGAACGGGCTGAGTCCACTGGCGATTCTGGAACGTGGATATGCGATTCTCGAAACGGTGCCGAGGCATCAAATCATTCGAGATGTCGGGCAGGTGGCGGTTGGAGACGAGGTGGTTGCCCGTCTGACCAATGGGCAGGTTCGTTGTACGGTGAATGACGTGGCGTCGAACCCCTCGGTTTAAAATCATACCGGGGCTTCGCTATAATGATTGTTCTTGAAGGGAGAAGGTTGTGGCTGGGGTGAAATTTGAACAGGCGATGGCTCGATTGGAAGTCATCGTGGGGGAGTTAGAAAAAGGTGATCTGCCTCTCGATGAATCATTGAAGATTTTCGAGGAGGGCATTCGACTGTCGAAGAGTTGCCTCAAAGTATTGGAAGAGGCCGAACGTAAGGTCGAAGTGCTCGTTCAAGATAAGAATGGGAAGAAGCAGCTCCGAGCGTTCACCTCGGATGATATTGATGTCGTCGGTTCCGCTGAAGACGCCTAGTCAATTGTTCCGCTGATCCTCTGTTCTTTTCCCTCCCCGTTTCGACGCGCATGGCGACAAGAGTGCGACCCGAGAAACATCGATGTGACCAGGTGTTGACGGCTCAGGGGCTGGCACAGAGTCGTGACGCCGCTGCCCGAATGATTTTGGCTGGAAAGGTCAAGAGTGACGGAGTGCTGGTCGACAAACCGTCCAGGCTGATTCCGATCGATGCCTCCATCGAGATTGCAGGAGGGGACCAGCCGTTTGTCGGCCGAGGTGGGGAGAAGCTCGACGCAGCACTGAACGCAGGCGTGATCGACCTACAGGGATGGACGTGTCTCGATGTCGGCTGTTCGACGGGCGGGTTCACCGACTGTCTACTCCAACGAGGCGCGGCGAAGGTCTACGCCGTTGATGTGGGCTACGGGCAATTCGATTGGCGGCTCCGACATGATCCACGTGTCGTATTGCTTGAGCGAACCAACATTCGCCATATGGAGCGCTCCGCCGTTCCGGACCCGATTCACCTGGTCGTCATCGATGTCTCATTTATCTCGTTGACGAAAGTCCTTCCGGCCATCACGCAGTTTCTCCGACCGCAGGGCCAGGTCGTCGCCTTGATCAAGCCGCAGTTTGAAGTCGGCAAAGGTCAAGTTGGCCGGGGGGGGATCGTACGGGATGAGGGACAGCGGGCAGAGGTCGTCCAGCGAGTGATACGATTTGCCGGGAAACTCGGGTTACAGACTCTGAAAACCGTTCTCTCCGCCGTCAAAGGGAAGAAGGGGAATCAGGAGATATTCGCAATCTTTGAGTACAATGTGCCGATTCATGATATGTAAAGAGCATCGATAGCAAAGGAGTGTTCATTCAGGAGGGCCAATGAAAGTACTCGTCACGGGTGGTGCAGGATTTATCGGGTCGCATGTGGTGGATCGCCTGGTTGAGGAGGGGCATCAAGTTGTCATCGTCGATAATCTGGCGACCGGGAAGCGAAAGAATATCAATCGCGCGGCAAGCCTCTACAAAACCGACATTAACAGCTGGCGCCTCGAACGGATTTTTCGCAACGAACGGCCGAATATCGTTCTTCATCTTGCGGCGCAGGTCAGCGTGCCTAAGTCCGTGGCAGATCCGGGATTTGATGCTCAGGTCAATGTGCTGGGTACCATGAACGTATTGCACCATGCTGTTCGGTACGGCTGCCGAAAGGTGGTGTTCTCTTCGTCCGGTGGAGCAATCTATGGTGAACAAGAGATCTTTCCGGCCCCTGAATCACATGCCGCTAATCCGTTGTCGCCCTATGGCATCAGCAAGCTCTGTGGCGAACATTACCTCTCGTACTTTCAGCGAGTCGGCGGGATTCCCGTGGTCAGCCTCCGCTACGCCAACGTCTACGGACCGAGACAGGACCCGGAAGGCGAGGCAGGTGTGGTGGCGATCTTCATTCAGAAACTGTTGAACGGCGAGCAGCCCATTATTAACGGCAATGGCCGCCAAACCAGAGATTTTGTGTTCGTCGAAGATGTGGCTGAGGCCAATCTTGCCGCCATGGGGCAGGATGCGCACGGAGTCTATAACGTCGGCACCGGGGCGGAAACATCCGTGAACGAGTTGTTCCGCATGTTGGCTGGGTTGACGGGTTCGAGCGCCAAGGAAGTTCACGGGCCGGCCAAAGCCGGCGAGCAGATTCGAAGCGTGGTTGATGCGTCGAGGATCAAGCAGGAGCTTGGGTGGGAGGCCAAGGTGGACCTCTCGGAGGGGCTGAAGCAGACGGTAGAGTTCTTCCAAGGGAAGACTCGATAACCGGTCACCCGATACACCAGGAACGACGGTTCAGCCCTGTCCGACTTTCCTTGGAACAACGGATGCTCGGCGGCCAGGGGTCTGAGTTGGATCAGTACCGGGGAACACTCCCGTCCACTTGGATCGACCAGGCATCAATCCCACCGATCAAATTCTTTACATTGGAAAATCCCTGTTGCAGTAGGAATCCCGTCGCGTCACCGCTACGCATGCCGTGGTGACAGTAGGCGATAATCTCAGTATCCCTATCCAATTTGGACAGTGACTGAGGCAATGTGCCGAGTGGAATCAGCACAGAGTTATCGAGCCTCGCCAGTTGATTCTCCCAGGGCTCACGCACATCCAAGAGTACCAGCTGATCCCCTTTATCGATCCGAGCCTTCAGCTCTTTCGGTGTAATCGTAAAACTCATATGACCGCCTCCTTCTTGTTGAGACAAATCATAAGCGAGTGAAGAAAAGACTGTCAAATGCGGTCGGCTAGCCTGGGTAACCAGACTTCTCTGATCGTCCCGTATCCGATACCTCGTCGAACACCCAGCGTCCCCGTCGATCTGGAATTCTGAGTGCCTCGATCAGGTGATTGATGAAATCGGAGCGTAGAATCTCTTCCGCTCCGAACCGCATGACATGGGGAGAGGACTGTTGGCAATCGATGAGGCGGAAGTTCCAAGCCTGGAGTTGCTGGACAAGCTTCACGAGGGCCACTTTGGATGCATCGTCGATTCTAGTGAACATGGACTCGGCAAAGAAGGCCCCGCCGATGGCTATCCCATAGAGTCCGCCGACTAAGATACCCTCCTGCCAGGATTCGACGGAATGGGCATAGCCCAGTTCGTGCAGGCGTGTGTAGGCGTCTCGCATGTCATCCGTGATCCAGGTTCCCCCTTCTGGATATTGGGGACGCGGTCCTGCACATTGCTCCATGACCTGTCGAAAGCAGGTGTCGAGCGTGACGGTGAATACATTCGAGCGAAGTGTTTTCTTCAGACTCCGCGCGACATGCAGCTTATTGGGAAATAACACCGCCCGAGGGTCCGGTGACCACCAGAGAATGGGATCGTCCTCGTTGTACCAAGGGAAGATTCCGTGTCGATAGGCGGCAAGGATTCGCTCGGGCCGAAGATCTCCACCGACGGCCAGCAGGCCTTCAGGGGTGGCCTGATTGACTGGGGGAAAACGAAGATCGTGCGGTCTCAAGCGAAACATCACCGTACGATACGTGAAGCGGGGTGAAAAGACCATGCCGGCTGAGCGCAACGGTTTCTCACATGGTCAAGAACGCGCTAGGCTGAAGGCTGCTATTCAGGAAATGTTGAAAACAGGTAGCCCTCTCGCCGTGTTGACAGGTGCCTCCCCGATGCCGGAGCCGTGTGCAACCGGCTCCGGCCCGTACTCCCGTTCAGGCAGTAGGCACTCTCTTCTTCACACTCCAGTGGCGGCAATCAGCCACACACGACTCATCTCATGAAACCGCCGAAATAGAGTGCAAATCCAACGATCCCGACAAGAAGCGCGCCATACAGATACACCCATCCTGGCTCATGAATGAGGTCGTCCTTTACGTCTTTGAGATGTAGATCACTCATAGAGCACCTCCTTGTTTGAAACCTCCTATGTGCCGTAGAAGAGTGGTTTGGACCGCCCTCTATGTCTGATGCATGCTAATAAGCGCAACCTTCCTTCGCTATCGCCCGGAAGATTGAATTTGCAGCTACACCGAATGGGTGAGGGAACTGGTAAGTACAGGACGGATCAATGGGACTTGAGGCATGTCAGGAGAACCTATACGCGACCCAAACCGACCGACCACCTGATTGAAAAGTAGCCGTCCAACTGCTGTGTCCTATGGGAGGCGGTTCTCCGTTCCTTGAAATGCATCGATTATGCGGCGGTAGTGAGATAGGGATGTGAACTTTTTCAGAAAGAGGGGCCCATGCAGAACCACATAAGACCCCGTGAGAACTGGTCCCGTAGTCGCATTAAAACGATAATAGGTATGGCGTATTGTTCGCGAATAGTAACGGCGTGTTACACGGACAGGAACTAGCAGATCCGGCTCTTATGCGGATCCGCCTAAACCTAGCTAGATGGCCACAAACCACTCTTGGCACTCAGGTCTGCTCTACGAGGAGTAATCGGCGGACATGCACGTGGAACATCCCGTATTCATGCCGCCCGACAGTCCAGAGTCAGCAATTTGGCGATATCTCGATTTGTCGCGCTTCTTGTCTCTCCTCGTGACTCGCTCGTTGTATTTCTGCCGTGCCGATTTGCTCGGAGATTCTTTTGAAGGAACGATCTCCAAGGCGACTGTGGAGAGCTACAAGGATTCTCGAAGCCCCACCTCGCTGGCCGGCTTTCAGGACACCTTGCGCCGTTATCGTGAATCGCTGCGGCGCAATGTAGCGATCAGCTGCTGGCACATCGCCGAACGGGAGTCCACCGGAATGTGGGTCCAATACGCGGGCATCGGCAGTGGAATTGCCATTCGCTCCACATACACCCGGCTACTCGCTAGCATGTCTGCATGGTCAACGCCAACATATGTCGGATGCGTCAGTTACGTAGACTATAACGAGGCCACGTTCGGGAGTAACCAGCTGTTGACTCCCTTTGTGCACAAGCGCCAGGAATTCGCATCGGAGCGCGAATTGCGCGCCGTGATTTCGCAACTGCCTGCATTGGACCAAAGTGGTACCTCAGGCCTTGATTACGCGGTCTCGATGCCGGTCGGGACCCTGGCACCCATAGATCTTGCAGAACTTGTCGAGAGGGTTGTGCTTGCTCCCAACACGCCAGATTGGCAAGTCGAGACCATTCGAGCTGTCACTGCTTCGCTCGGCCACAGTTTCTCCATTGAACGATCACGTCTCGATGGCGAGGCCATACTTGGCTAGAAAGAAGGCGCAGCGCACCGTCGGTGACTTCGGGCCATCTAATGAGCAATTGCTGCTACCGGCGTGGCGGTGCGTTAGGTTGAGCGCATAACGCGTTCACCGTACCCTCAAGGTCAACTTGCCCGCCGATTCTTCGCCGCAGCAGAATTGTGGGCGTTCAGGCTCTTCAAAAGGCGCTTTCATGCAATACGTTTTAATCATCCATGAAGTCGAAGCATATCCGGCCTGGAAAGCAATCTTTGACCAGGCAGCTGACCTGAGAAAACAGGCCGGGGAGATCAGTTATCAGTTACTCCGCTATGACAACGATGCCAATAAGATCGTTTACTTCTCAGTATGGTCCTCGCTGGACAAGGCTCGACGGTTCTTCGGGTCTCCTGAGCTGGTAGAAATCCGAAGAAAAGCCGGCATCAAGGCGCCGGACTTTATTTACCTGCAAGAGATAGAACGGGGTGTGCTCTAGCCCTAGCCTCGCATTCGAAAGGAACGCTGCAAGAGTACGGCGTTGTTAGACATGAGCATGTAACTCGCTCCCGCCGACGCACAGCGATTCATCCAAGGCTACAAGCTTCGGATGTTAGTATGTGTCTGGGCCGCAACAGATTCGTGATGATCGTGCGCCACACCATCTCGTACCTCTCATTGCCCCTAACAGACGTTTAATAAACATTCCGGGTCTTTACCATGGCCTACCGCTTGTGAACAGGCAGCTACGGCACCTTGTCCTGCAGATGATGTCGAAGATCTGAGGATGGAGCGAGAGACGCTACGTACAGACGGTATGCGTATCTATATCGATACAGTTGCAAGCACAGATAGATACAGCTGAGCGGGCTCACAGGAGTCTTCACTCAGGCGAGATGGAACAATAACAAAATCTTGTACGAAGGAATGTATAGGTCCGGGAGTTGCACATAAGGGTAACGAAGCCGAGATTCGAGTTCAGAACGTTGATCCTTTGGCAAAAGCCGTGACCGATCGCTCTCAGATTGTCCAGACTCACTCCTGGTTAATCGCAAGGGCAACAGAAGGTTCTGACACTCTTATTCAATCAACTATTAGCAGGAGGTTAGCCGATGTTGAAAATCATAAGCGCTGTTGTAATTATGGCCATGTTTCTGTCAACGATGACTATTCAAACTGTCCAGGCGCAGTCAGTTGCGACCGTTGAGTTGACGGGTGAATCATCTTCGACTGGAATATCTGGATTCCCCGGGTCCAAGTTCACACTGGGAGATGCTGGCAGTGACAGCCGTGCGCTCGTGGGCGTGCTGTCGCGCGAGCGTTCGGACAAACCGTGTGAGGTGAGTGTTGGCTGGGAGGATGTGAATCAGTCCAGCACCAACGATGCGATCACGAAGGAGCTGTGCGGAAAGAACGGTGCGACATCAAGTACGATGGGAGGCACCTACGCCAATACTGGTGGCATCGCAAACCGTGTGTTTGTTAGCGGCGTGCAAGTGTGTATGAATAAGGACGACGATCGGGTCAAGGGAATTCATCTGCGTGGCAAGCGCATCACTGAGACCGGTACATTGACTGATTTTGGGCCGGATCAGCAAGACTCGCGCAGCAATTGTCATCAAGACCACTGGAAGCGTTGGGTCAACTGTCCTGATGGGCAGATTGCCACTGCCGCGATCATTCACTTTGATGCGGGAAACACGCCTCGAAGCTGGACAGGGATCGAGCTGCAGTGTCGAGCCATCAGGGTCACAGGCAGCAGCGCGTCCTATACGACCGAACCAGCCACACTGAACGCTGACAGCAAAGGTCTCGCTGAAACCTTCGACTGCACCGACACAGAATCCACTGACCTCCGTGCTGTTGCATGGAATGTCGCCAACGATTGGAATAATTTCTCGAAAGCGATAGAAAGCTCAACCGGACAAGAGGTCGGATCGTGTTTGCAGAAGCGTTTTGCCGAGGACGGTAAAGTACAATGCGTCCACACGCAGAAATGCGATAAGGACGGCAAGTGCAAATTGGGCTTCGGCGGAGGATTGGGCTCGAAGATTAAGATCTTTCAGACATTCTTCGATAATACGAAATCTATGCCGCAGCCTGACCGGCGTGCCTGTTATGCTGCATTGATGGCGCATGAATTCTCACATACGTGCGAGCATTATGCGGAGGCAGGTCCGGAGGCACGTGGGGCCGCGGCATTCAATTATTGGAAGGGGCGGTTCGGGGTCACGAGTGATCTTAAGGTGGACGTTGACTGTGGCATGAACGATTGAGGGCGCAACGGGATCAACGATTCGGCTGAGTTGGTGAGCTCTCGACATACGAGTGGAATATTGAATTCTTGCTGGCTATGACATGTGCTCTAGTAGTTCGTCGCAAGTATTTGAGGAAAGAGGTTTTCGTAGTCGGTGCTCGGTGGTACACAACTGTGATCATCTGGGCATATCTGGTGTAGGTGGAAGGAAAATGATCAGAAGGTGTCGTAGGCATGCCGCTGTATCGGTGATCAAGCCGACCCCATTGCAGCTTGAACCACCAATGTGTGCGGCGCTCCGTTGAATATGAGGAGACGACTACTCTTTAGGTTTCTCTGCCGTCGCTAGGATAGGCTGAAACAAGGGGTCCGCATCGAGAACTGCTTTCAGCCGCTCAGTGTGAAGGAAGTAACGCCAGACTTCGTGGTCTTTGCCGGGGATCTCATCGAACCAGCGCTTAGCCTCGGTGAGGTGGTGAAGCATCTGTCCTTTGTCGCCGTAGTTCGGCATGAAGATCATGCTGTAGGCCATGGTGTATTCGGCGAGAAACCTATCGAGTGGCCGTTCAGCGAGCTCCAGCGACGCCTTGGCGTTGTCATAGGCTCGGACGCTATCCTGGTCATGCAAGATTCGATTCCACGCGACTTTGTTGATGCGGGACCAGGCCAGCTGTAAGAGGGCGTCAGCCTTGTGGCCTTTTCGGTCTGCCGGAATCTCGTTGACCAACGCGTCAAAGGTTTCAATCATCGGAACCTGGTCATTGTTCCAGCGATAGGCCATCCCAAGTCGGAATCGGTTCTCCAACTGCTCAGGATGGGTTCGTGCGAGGGTTTGCAGTGCCGGCAGGAGTCGGTACAACAGATCGGCAGAAGTCGGCTGCGAAAATCCACCGACCTCCATACCCAACGAAAGATCGAGGCGATCCGAGGCGGCGGCGATCGTCCAATAAAACTCGTTGACCGTCTGGGCGAGC
>JAHBWO010000096.1 GCA_019636945.1 Nitrospira sp.
TGGTTGCTACATCCACAGGATGCGGCCCAGGTCTTCGTCGACTTCTTTGGTTCTTTGACATTGACTGCAGCGAGCGAAAAGGCCATCGGTAGAAGGGAGTGTGTGGGCGCGAAGGACCAGTTGGTACTTTTGTCCTCCGCAAAAGGGACACGCCTTCCCGTGAAGTTCTCGACGCACGGATCCGATTCTTCCAACTTGTTTGTGCATAAGACCTCCGGTGAAATAGGGCGGAATGGAGATGCTGTGCTGCCTGGCTGGAGTCCTTGTGAGTGGTGACTTGCGCATGCTCAACAATACCGAGCAAGTAGGAGGGTGAGAATACCGTGGAGGAGGGGATGACGACGAGGCAAAGGAGGGGGAAGCCCGATAGCCTTTACTAAAAATTGTGCTTAGGCGTGCGTTTGTGAATATTCATGATATCAATTAGTTATTTGATATATCTCGTCCTATGGTTGCATTGGATGAGGGGCCACAACGTTCCCAAACTGCGGACTACGATGCAGATTGATGGATGTAATCTTGAGGTTGAGGTTTTGGGGGTGAAGGCAGATCTCGCCAGGAGGATGCCGAGACCTCTTCCCGCCCTGGGTGGGCACAACCAAGGCAGAGACCTTCACCCTTTTTCAGTCAACCACGCGGCTGCCTATTGACGCAAGTGCGTAGTTGTTCGGAGAAACGTCTACGAAGGGAGAATAGGAGAAAATAATGCGAGAAATGAGCCTATCGAGAACCACAAGGCCCAAACAGGGAAGCGAGGAAATATGGTTTCACAAAGAGGGGATTAGGTTGCGTGAGTTGTGCGATGATGGATAGGTAAGGAAGGTCTTCATCAGCATTACAGTAGAATAGACTATGCTGCGGAATACTTCCCCATCGTGACCAGTTGAGCCTCAGAAGTGCTTAGCCTAAATTAGTCACACTTCAGCCACAATTTAGGCTCAAAACGCCAACTCTGCTGGGAATAATTTGGCGGAGGGGGCGAGATTTGAAGCCTCTACAGTGTCAGAGACTATAGAGCTTGATCGTATCTCATTGGTTTGTTCTCAATCACTTACAGAGGAGTCAGAGGCAGACCAAGAACCGGTCAAACCTGATCGGACACGATAGTTCTGCCACAGTTTAGCCACACTCATACAAATCCATCAGGAAGATGGTCGTATGACTTTGATATGTAAGGTATGCGTTTTCCGTTTCAGGTTATTGCCCTGGATTGAAAAGGTTAGATCGAAAGCATCGAGTGAGTCAGGAACTGTGATGTCTACCGCATACTTGAATGGTCCACCCGCTATATCTATGGGAGCAATATCGACTACGTTGGGTCCGCTGAATTGGTACTCATTGTGGCCGTCTCGCTCTCCAAATCGGAAGTCAGCATGGTCTACAAAGACTTTATTGGGTATCGCGACAATCCGAACAAGCGGCCTGCTGATCTCGATGTTCCCTTTATTGCTGACAAGAAAAATCACTCTTCCCCACTTCTTGTTGTGTTCAAGAGGGAAGTCGAGCGGTGGTTGTTTTTCAATGGCCTCTAAAGGGCTCGGGCCGGCTTTCGTCTGGATGGCCACTTCAGCTATGGGTTTTCTGGATTGCCGTTCTTCTTCTTGTTTTCGTTGCGCTTCAAGAAGGCCCAGTTGGGCTTTCGATGTCTCAAGATTCTTGGTCTGTATCTCCTGTTGGACCTTAGAGGTTGCCAGACTCTTACTCAATAGCTCTTGTTGGACCTTAGATGTTTCAAGGTTCCTGGTCAGTATCTCCTGTTGCTGGGTTGCGGCATCGACGACTGCCTGTAACTGTTGTCTGCTTGCATCCAAACTTTTTTGTTGTTCCTCACTATCTTTGACTGATTTCTGGTAGGCGGCGATAGCCACGTAAAGGGAAACGAAAGCAACCGCGAGGCCGACCATTGTGAGTACTGCAGTCAGTAGATTCGTAATATCGCCAAGCGCGAGTGAGCCAAATTGAATTGCTGGTAGTTTTTCCCATAGCGAGAAGATGAGCAAAGCGAGAGAGAGAACAAAGAGTATGGAAGAAACGACCAAGAGCATCGGTTTAATCATGGAGACAGTTGAACGAAAGCTGCGGAGGTGCTCTTACAGTGGAGCGACGGATTTATCAAGGGCAAAAGGTCAGGGCCTTACCGACGCAGATTAGCAAACGGCGAATTGCTGATTCGCAGCCTCAAGATCTGTGGAGGTGAGTCTTAGCCGCCAGCCCTTTTAAGGGATACTGGAAACGTGCAAAATCAACGCGTTATCAAAAAACAGCGCTGCAAACCGTGGCATTGTGTGTCTTTTAATTACAATGAGTCGGAAGGTGAGGTTCCAATTAGTCGTATTTGAGCAGGCCTTTCACGCAGGCTTGCTAGTCAAGCGATTATCTCGAAGGCCAGCCCGCTGGAAAGGAGGGACAGCTAGGCCGTAGTGAGGTCGCCATGCGCGAGGGCGGCTCGTACGAGCTGCGCCGCATTGGATGCTTGATACTTCCTCAGAAGTCGGTGACGCACCGCTTTGATAGAATTCAGGGATAGGCCGAGCTGTTCCGCGATTTGATTCGTGTTCTTCCCGGACCATAGCCCGTCCAGGATGAGCCGTTCGCGCAAGGTCAGTGTTGGTTGTGGTCCCAGCCGAAACACCCTCTCCGTGCCTCTGATTCGTGATCCCATGCGTCCTCCTCGTGGATAGCTATGCCCGTCATATCGTGACCAAACGAAATGGTCAATCAATTGTGGACATTCGTCAAGGCTACCGTCAGCACGAAAATCCAGTGCGGACGCATGCTCTCACAAGTCGAGCAGGTCACGATTATGTGTGACACACTTGCAGCCGTGAGACAAGAAGCGTATCGTTTTATCCGACCAATAACCCCTGGATGTCAGGACCGTGGTGGGTTCTACGGTCCTCAATTGATCGCTGGTGAGGCAATGGGAGCGCTCGAACCATGATTATCGTGAATGACGTGATGCGAGACGCCACGGTCCGTGGGGTTCAATTGATCCCTGGCGGGCATCGAGTCATGCTGGAGGTGGCCGCACGAGAGTTGCCTTTCTGGCAGGACATGATCGCGAGCAAGCGGCCACTCCACGTCGAGGCCCTCTTAGAGATCTCCACACTGGCCACCAACGACACGAACCTGAAGAGTCTGCAGGGCGTCTATGTGGCAGACATGCTCCCGAAGAATGATCCTGACCACCTCCACGTCCGGTTGACGTCAGCGGATTCCCCGCGACCAGTGGAACGCCGGTTCGAGCAAGGCGATTGACGCAAAGCGCCGTCCACGGCGCGCCGTTACTCAGGATCACGGCAAGACACCGGCCAACCACGGCTCTGAGAGGTGCCGAATGGTGAAGGTGGACGGGTGGTTGAGCGAAGCGGTTGTCACCAATGTCGATACGGAAGTTGAGGGGACGATTGGCATGCTGTTTGTCGATCTCGACGCCCCGATCAGCGAACTTGCACACTGGAGGGGTGGCCATCGACTGCGCGTGGAAGCGAGATGGCAGCCGAAGTATTTCCCTTTTCCGCTTCATCCGTCGTTGATCGAAATACTAGGGTCCTGTTCTGTTCAAGGTTCATTCATCGTGCATATGCATACCCTTAAAAATCGTCTCTCGATTTTATTGCAGTCTGCCGGAGAATTGAAGCCGCTGGAAGGTAGAAGGCCAAGGAAGACGATGTGATTAGCGAACAAATCTCCTATATATCAAGCGAATGGGAGTATTCTGGTCGGTACGATCTTTAGTTTCCCTAACCTTCAATGCCCCTCAATTTTTTGCGGGAATTATCCGACAAGGATCTGACACACTTTTGTGCCTGCTCCGTTTCGATCAACGTGCGAGTGGAGATTCCTGTGACCATTCTGATCGTAGAAGACAACCTTGTATGCGCAAAACTGGTCGAGGGATTACTCCAAAAGGCTGGTTATCAAACGCTTTTGGTCAATAACGGTAAAGAGGCGCTGGAGTTGATCCCTACGCTATGTGACATCCATCTTGTCATCACGGATTATCTGATGCCGGAAATAAACGGTATCGAGTTGATTCAACAGTTGAAAATGCTTCCCGGATTGAAGGACATTCCGGCCATCATTCTCTCGGCTCATTGCGATATCCCTACCGCCAAGATAGCGCGAGGTCTGCATTGCAATAGCATCCTCGTCAAGCCAGTGAAGAAGGAACAGTTGTTAGAACGGGTGGAACAGGTGCTGAGCGTCCAACCCCTGGTGTTGCGTAGCAAGTTTGATGTGTCCGACAGCTTACAAATTGGTGACGAGGAATATCAGGAGCTGAGTGACATGTTTGCCATTCAGGTAAACGAAACCATTCCCATCGCAGTTCTGGAGGAATCCACATCTAACGAGCCGATCTCCGGAGCATTAAATCAATCACTGGGCGCTCTGGCGGAGAGCGCCTGTCTGCTCGGCGCAGACAAGTTCTCAAGCCTCTATGCGAAGCTTCTGGCCGAGGACGCGTTGACACAATCACAGCTTTCTGCCTTGTCACGGGCATTGAAGGAATTAGCCTTGGAGTTCTTGACGCGTCGTTGTTCGAAAAAAGTAAACGAGCCAGCCAAACCCTCGCCTCCAGAAGAAGTGTCCGCCGCCTAAGTCCCGATTCGTGCTTCACAGCCCCTTGCGGAGATGCAGGTCTGACTGTTCCCAAATCTTATTTCTCACGCGACGTTCATCAGCTGCGGTACTGGAGTTTCGACGATCCCCCTTCTGCATCTGTCAAATAGCGAGGCGAGGGCCTCCAGAGAGTGTGGGACGAAATCATCGAGCGGCTCTTGCTATTTTTAGTCAATGTGGCAGAGGTTCCGATTGCGGCTTTGGAATGCCAGCCTACCAACCCTCCTAAAGTGACGCGACTGACGTAACCGCTGCGGACCTTAGGCACTTTGCGCGAGAACTAGAGCCGTTTGGACCTGCTTGGAGTTTTTCGGCCCTAGCGCAATTTTTTGCAGTATTGTGCCGTAATTTCGATCGCGGCATCACGGTCATTAGCCTCACCAAGGTTCCCTTCGACCTATTACGGGCTCATGGTTACTTGAAGGAAAAAATCTGAAACACCGCCACCAGAGCGGTGTTGTATCGTCCCTCACTTACAGCTCCCTCTTCTGACAACGTTTTTGCATAGCCGTCACGCGCCGCTTGTCGTGCTCGAAGAACTCATTGAGCACGCTGACGTAGTGTCCCTTACTGTCCCCTGCTGTCCCCTAGTGTCCCCGAACGGGCCTCTTTCACCACCGCGCGTCGATGCGTATGGTGCAGCCATACATCGAGCGCCGAAACGAAAAGGAGACGTGATGGAACAAACCTGGTTAACCGTCGATGAGTTGGCCGCCGTCCTCAAAGTCAGTCCTAAGTCGATCCGTCGGGCGTACCGCAAGGGTGAAATTCCGGTGGACCGATTCTGCCGATTCGTTCGCTTCGACCTGGAGAGAGTCAAAGAGGCCCTCAAGGCGAAGGGGAATAGACCATTCTTTGTGTTGCCCAAGAAAACTGTGGGACAGCGCAGCGCGACCGGCGGCGCCAGCCGGCGGCGCGCGCAGCGGACCAGCCCCCGACTGGGTAAGACGGGGGCGTCTATCGCAGGGACGCCAAGGAGGAAGAAATGACGGGTTCTGGAGGATTCACTCAGACCATCGATTGGCTGGCCTTCACGCTGCCGAAAGCTGAGGTAGCGGACGTGATCAAGCTGATTGGTGGCGACTGGTTCCAGAGTGAGACCGGCTTTCGTGGCTATCCCGTCGCTCAACTCATGACCCAGGGCAAGACAGGCGTGGGCAAACTGGGGACGGGTGCTCCTCGCAATCCGAAAGAAGTGCATGTGGATCTGTCGGCTGGGATTGTCTCCCAGTGGGATGAGGCCAGGCTCAAGTCGGTCCTGGCCTGGATCTTCACGCAGAAGGGCCATGTCACCCGCATTGATGTGGCCCTGGATGACCGGGAGGCGACGGTCGCAGTCGAAACCGTCCGCCAAGCCGTGGAGGCCGGACAAGTGGTGAGTCGATCCAAACAGTTCAAGGTCATCCAGGCTTCGAATCATCGTCAGGGAGTCCGAACCGGAGAGACGCTCTACTTCGGGAGTCGCGAAAGCCAAAGCATGCTGCGGGTCTATGACAAGCGGTTGGAACTGAAGAGTCGTGGCCGGGAAGACGCGGAATCCTACGGAGTCCGGTGGGAAATGGAATTCAAACAGGATCGGGCTCAAGCCTGTGCCAAAGCCTTGTTGACCTTGGATGCCGAAGATTGGCGGGCCTTCTTGGTCGGTGTGCTGCGCTCCTATGTGGATTTCCGAGAGACGACGCGAGAGGCCGAATCGTACGAGAAGTATCGGGCACCCTTGCTGAGCTGGTGGGAGGCCCTTACCGAAGGCTTCAGGCGCTGCCGGCTTGTCGTCGAACGCCTCCAACAGCGGCTGGATGATGTCGTTGCGTGGTTCGCCAACGTCCTCAGCCCCATGCTCGCCGTGGTCGTGGCCTGTCGCGGTGATCAGTTTTTGACGGAGATGATTTATGCGGGCACGAAACGATGGAACCAAAAACACTATGCCCTGCTGAAGCAACGAAAGAGAGGCACACCCTATGTCCTTAGAGTTTCATAACGGTGCCTGGCGGCGCGGCTGTCCTGGTTGTGGCGCGCATGGCGCCCCTTGTCGATGGGTGAATGGCGGATTGTTTGTGAGTTGTGAGGAATGCGATTCGGAATTTCAGTATTTGTCGAAATCTCGGCCGCTCGGCCGGGGCGTGTGGGTCAGGCGCTTGGCTGACCCGATTCTACACTCAGCAGAAGGAGGACAGGACGATGCAAGTGAAAGCAGAGGGAGCGGTGCAGGGCTATGTGGAGCGGAGGAGCCGGGAGGGCAAAGTGTTTCGATCGGTGGATCTCTATGTGAAGGGCAAAGATCCGGGAGTGCTGCGACTGGGGATTCCGGAGGACCAGATGCCGTTGATTGAGGCGTGCAAGCAGGCCGAAGGGAAACAGGCTCGCGCCTCCATCGAAGTCCGGAAGTTCGAACAGACGGGTCGGGTGTTCTTCGATTTGTCTGCGCTGGAAGTGTTGAAGTAACGGTAGAGGGAGGAAGGCCGGTGGATCTCACGATTATTTTAGTCGCGGTCTTATTACTGGCCTTCCTCACTGGCTTGGGAGTCGGACGATTGTGAAATTGCTGTCTCTCACCAGCTATCTGACGGTCATCTGGGGTCTCCTTGTCTCGTTTTGTCTAGCGCCCGCTGAATCCCTCGGGCAAACCACGACGCAGTATTCGAGGGTGGTCGCCCAAGCCGAACGCATTGCCTATCTGGCCGCGCAACGGTCTACCCTGGCGAGTCAGGTGGCGACCGCCGCGCTCGCGCCCTCGGCTGCCTCAATGGCGGTTCGCATGGTCGCCGGTCCGGTGGGGTGGGCGGCTTTGGGTGTCGGTGCCGGCCTGGTGCTGGCCCAGATGTATTACTCCCAGGCTGATCTCTCAGCCGTGAAAACTGCTGCCTCCACGCCAGGCGGCTGGCAGGTCGCCAGCACGAATGCGGGCGTGCAGACGTTCCCAGGTCTCGGCACGAACACGCCAGGCAATCCGGCCTATCCCAATGCGACCATTCAATTCAGCGCAACCAATGTCCCGCTGTGTGCGGTCGACACCGAGTATCAGCACGATTGGGTGGTGGGACCCTTTCAGAGCCTGAGTACCGCCGTCTTCTTCACCGGCAACTTCTTTGTGAATGGTCCTGCCGTTGGCGGCTATAGCCTGTATGTCTGCCATCGAACGGGGATTCCAGGCTCCACCTCACCGATTCAAGATGCCTTGATTCCGCCGACGCAGCAGCAAGTGGCCAACTTTGTCGGGGGTCTTCCGGCCAGTGATCCGAAGTCTGTTGAGGCTCACACCAATCCCGTCGGGACCACCGGCAGCACGCAGCCGGCCGATACCACCATCTCCCAAGCGGTGACACCGACCGAAATGCCGACGACCGTGAAGCCGAAGCCCGTCCCAGTCGGGGATATCGTGGTGGCAGACAACGTGCCGCCTCCGACCAGCACCCCGCAGCAGAATACCCAGCAGCAAACCACGACCACGACAACGACAACCACGCAGAACCCAGACGGCTCGACGACGCAGCAGGAAGAGACACAAGCGACGACCTCCTGTGCCGTCGGTTCACATGAGAACCGAACCTTCGGGACAGTGCTCCAAGCGCATCAAACTATCTGGGCAACCAGCGGCCTCCTCGGCACGCTGAACCTCTTGAAGTCGCTCACCTGGCCTTCGACGTTGCCGGTGATTGCTTTGCCCTCGGCCTTCTTTGGCAGCCAGCAAGTGGACTTCAATCAATGGACTTGGTTCTTCACTGTCCTGCGAACCTTGGTCATTGCGACGGCCTCCATTGCCGCCTACCGCATCATCTTTGTGGGAGGAGGTCAGACCACATGACGGCCATTCTGACGCTCATCTATTGCTGGCTCCAGGAGTTCTTTTTCTCGCTCACCGATTGGGGGCTGGGCATCTGGGATTCGCTGCTCTCCGTGGTGGACAGCACGCTCGCCACCATCGGCACGGCAGGCCTCACCCTGCCGGTGATTCCCGATCAATATGCGTGGGTGCTGGGCGCGACGGGCATGAGTCAGGCGCTGGCCATCGTGGCGAGCGCCATGGGGACCCGCTTCATTCTCCAAACGATTCCCTTTGTCCGGTGGGGCTCATGAATCAACTTGTCGTGGGATGGGCCTATGCCTGGACCGTGGTCTTAGCGCTGTGGATCTGGGTCTATCTTCGGAGTCTTCGATGATCGAATTGTATGAAGGGGTACCAGGCTCGGGCAAGTCGTATCACGCGATCTGCGAGAAATTCTTGCCTTGGGTGAAACAAGGCCGACGGCTCTATATCGCGGTGGATGGCATCTATCTGGATCGGCTCGCGTTGTTCACCGGCATTGAGCTCCCAGTCCTCGAACAACAGATCACGATCTGGAAAGACTCGGTCGAAGTCCTGCAAGCGTTTCAGCATGTCGAGCCTGGCTCTGCCGTCATTATCGACGAAGCGCAAACCGTCTTTCGGTCCATGCAGAAGGTTGAACCGGGTCTCCTCCGCTGGCTTGAAACCCATCGGCATTACGGCGTGGATATTCTGCTCATGAGCCAGGACTTTCGCCAGATGTCGCAAGGCGTGACGCGGCTCATCGAAGCGACGGTGAAGTTCCGAAAACTGGCGTTTGTCGGCCTGTCGAAAAAGTATCAGGGTAAGGTGCGCGGGAATCCCGAAGACAATGAGGTCATCCGCGCCTTCGTCGGGACCTACTCGCCAGCGATCTACGCGTACTATTCGAGTTACGCGTCGTCAGCGATCCGGGAAGAGAAACGGAGCCATACGGTCTTCAAGTCGGCACGGGTGGCGATCGGCATTGCCGCAGGACTGTTTGCTATCGGTCTCATGGTCTGGCGGCCCTGGTCTTCATTGAGTGCGAGCAAGGCAGCCTCGGCAGTTGGATCAACTCCTGTCCCAAGCACGACTGTCGCGGCGCCAACCTCCGGTTCGGGCAGTCTGCTCAATCCATTCGGGATGTCTCCTTCGACACCAGCGATTCCAGCACCCCCAAAGCGAACCGTCCGAATCCTCGGCGGCGCGGGAATGAGCAAGGACCGCCAAGGCTGGCGGTATCTCCTAGACAGCGGCGAGATCCTGACGGCGGCACAGATTACCGGACGCTATGGGGTATCGGTGTCGGAAGTCTATGAGGACGGCTCGATGCGGTTGATTGGCGAAGGAGTGTTTTATGGACCTGCCGGCGATTGAGGCGATGACCTATTTCACCGCGATCTTCTGGCTCGGCGGGTTTGCCGTTGGCCTGATCATTAAGTTGATTCTGCCTCACAGTCACTGAGGCGCTCGACCGCCGGCGAGTCATCCGGCGGCGGAGGTGGACGGACCCACCACCAGCACAAGGAGGTGCCGTATGAAGGGATGGGGTTGGGTGAAAGGGCTTGGGGGCCTGCTCATGGCGTTCGTGTTCGCCTTGGGTGTCCCGGCGCTGTCGCAGGCGCAGTTGTTTCCGGTGTCGGCGGATGTGGCCACGGTGCGGGCCGATCTGCTCTTGTGGGCCACGGCCTTGATTGGCGTGGCGTTGGCGATTTACGCCTTTAAGCGCGTTCGCGCGATTGTGGGCTAGGAAGGCCCATCGAGGCAGGCTGGCAGCAGCCTGCCTCCTTTACTACCGATCACGACAAGCTGAGAGCCATGACGAAGGAGAGGGAGCATGACGGCGCAACAAATTCAAACCATCGGCAATGCGTTGGCTGCCGACCTCGTCGCCTGGGGGACGGCCGCGATCGGGCTCGCCTTGGTGGCTGCCGGGGCCGCCTGGGTGTTGCGGCTCCTGCGCTAAGCGCCGGGCCAGCCCTGGTCGGCAAAGCTGTAGTAACGGTCTTCGGCGAGAATGAGATGATCGAGGAGGGTGATGCCGAAGAGTTCTCCGGCCTCACGCAGCCGCTTGGTCAGGACGCGGTCTTCCGGGCTCGGCGTGAGATCGCCAGAGGGATGGTTGTGAGCACAGAGCCAAGCGCCAGCATTCATGAGGATGAGCGGCTTGAACACCTCTCGCGGATGGACAATGGCCAAGGTGAGCGACCCTGTGGAGACGACATTGATCCCGATCAGACCATGTTTCGCATCGAGGCCGCAGATGAGGAACTGTTCCCGGTCCAACCCGGCAAACAGGGGCCTGAGGATGGCCGCCGCGCCTTCCGATGTGTGCACCGATTCCGCCGCTGGAAGGGCGCTGCCCTCACGGACCAGCGTGACGCGATATCGGGGAATTCCGTATTTCCAAACCGGGCTCAGTGGCCGTTCACCGTTCGAGGAACCGAGAGCGCTATCAACGGACATGTCCGCCTCCTTCTGAAATTATGTTCTAGCCCCACCCTTCAGCAACCAAGGGTGGGGCGTAACGAAGGAGGCGGCACGGGGCTCTCGCAGCGGGCAGGCCTGGAAGGGCGGAGACCGGGACGGAGGGGACCTGCAAGGCTTGCCCGCTGCTCCCCAGTCCCCGGGTCGCACCAGCTGATAGGCTCAGTCTCTATAGTTAGGCGGGGGAACGTGCGCGCAGTCGGCAGGCGGAAATATCGTAGGATTTTTACGCGCTCCTAAGGGAGTACGCTGGGCAAAGACTTAAAAACGAATATTGAAGACTGTAAGAACCATGGATGCCAAACAGATTTGTTCACAACTTGAAGAAGCCATGGCAAAGATACAGACATCCGAACTCCCAGTGATCTTAGGGGAGTTGGAAAGAATCAAAGGCACTATTTTAGTGAGGATTGTCCTCCAAAAACCTCAACGTTTGGTCGATGATTTGCCTCACCAAGCGAGGTTTCTCACCGTTGATGAAGTGGTCGAACGCTTCCATGTCTCTGCCAAGTGGCTGTATCGCCACAAAAAGCAACTTCCCCATAGCCAACCATCACGCAAAGTCTTATTATTCCCAGAAAAACCACTCCTCCAGTGGTTTCAGAAACGAAGTTAGGGAAACTCAAAATGAAAACCAGAGGTTTAGGTTTTGTATTCCGACGTGGGAATATCTGGTGGATTCAATATAATTTTCGCGGCCAGCGGTATCGAGAGTCGGTGGGGTCCTCAGTCAGATCGGATGCCGTGAAATTATTGCAGCGGCGCATGGCAGAAATCGGCAGTGGGCGCTTACACGGCCCGGATGTTGAGAAGACGACTTTCCCGGACCTTGTGCAAATGATCCGTGATGATTACGCGATCAATCAACGTCGATCAGTCAAACGACTTAATACGAGCCTTAGGGCACTTGAACCAGCTTTCGGTCGCCTGCGTGCATGTGACATTACGTTGGATCGGCTTAACCGGTATGTGGCTGATCGTTTGGCACTGGGGATTGCTCCGGCAACAGCGAAACTCGACATGACATACTTGCACAAGATGTTTCGTCTGGCCGAACGGGCTGGTAGAGCGATCATACCTCCTTTTCCTCTTATTTCTGTTCAAAATGCCCGAAAGGGGTTTTTCGAACGAGCCGATTTTGAATCCGTTCGGTCACATTTGCCGGAAGCGTATCGTGGGGTCGCTACCTTTGCATACCTGAGCGGATGGCGTGTGCCAAGTGAGGTACTGACGCTGCGATGGTCGCAGGTAGATTTCCAGGCCGGAGTGGTTCGGCTGGAACCGGGAACCACTAAGAACGATGAAGGTCGGACTCTCCCATTCAATGCTCTCCCAGAACTAGCCCATCTACTGCGGTCACAATGGGATCACGCTGTGTCCTTGGAATTGGAAACAGGACAGGCCGTGCCATGGGTATTCTTCTGGAATGATCGCAGGACCATCAAGCCAATTCACATTAAGGCGTTCTATCGGCGATGGCAAACGGCATGCACCTTGGCTGGAGTTCCACAGCGCATTCCCCATGACTTTCGAAGAACCGCCGTGAGGAACTTTGAAAGAGCTGGGGTGCCCCGTTCCGTGGCGATGAAATTAACGGGGCACAAGACGGAGGCGGTTTATCGCCGGTATGCGATCGTCTGCGAGGCTGATCTCATGGAGGGTGTGAAAAAGTTGGCGAGACTTCAGCCTGACTTTAGCCACAGTTCAGCCACAATTCCGGCTCAAAACGCCAAATTTGCTGGGAATAATTTGGCGGAGGGGGCGAGATTTGAACTCGCGGATAGGTTACCCCATCTCCGGTTTTCAAGACCGGCACGTTCGGCCACTCCGTCACCCCTCCACACCTGGCCCGGACACTTATGACCATCAGGATCGCGAGATCGTCTGAAGCCCTCCCATATAGGGTTGTAACACTGCTGGAATAGCCACACTGCCATCCTGCTGCTGGTAATTCTCGAGAATAGCCACCAGCGTTCTGCCCACGGCCAGACCCGATCCGTTTAGCGTATGAACGAATTCCGGTTTGGAGTCTTTTTTTCCTGCTTTGGGACGGCAACGTATGTTTGCTCGCCGTGCTTGAAACGCTTCGAAATTGCTGCAGGACGAGATTTCACGAAACGTCTGCTGCGACGGCAACCATACCTCAATGTCATAGGTCTTCGCGGAAGAAAATCCCATGTCGCCTTTGCAGAGCGTGATTACTCGATAATGCAATCCCAGCCCTTGGAGCACCGCTTCCGCATGGGACGTGAGGCGCTCCAGTTCATCGTAAGAGTGTTCGGCCTTCGCGAAGGCGACGAGTTCCACTTTGTTGAATTGGTGAAGGCGGATGAGGCCGCGCGTGTCTTTGCCGTAGGAGCCTGCTTCGCGTCTGAAACAAGGCGTGTAGGCCGTGTACCGAATCGGCAAGGCCTCTTCCGCTAATATCTCTTCTCGGTGCAGATTAGTGACGGGAACTTCCGCCGTAGGAATCAGGAACAGTTCCTCGTCGCGCATCTGGAACAAATCTTCTTCGAATTTGGGTAATTGACCCGTCCCGGTCATCGCCGCGCGATTGACCATCAGCGGGGGCATGACTTCGCGATAGCTATGCTGCGTGGTATGCATGTCCAGCATGTAGTTGATGAGCGCACGCTCGAGACGAGCTCCGAGCCCGGTCAGGACGGCAAAGCGAGCCTTGGCCATGCGCACCGCCCGGTCGAAATCGAGAATGCCTAACGACTCCCCGATATCCCAGTGCGACTGCGCCGGCGCCGAGAGCTGCGGCGGCGTGCCCCATCGACGGACTTCGACATTATCTGCGGCGTCATGACCATTCGGCACAGAGGCATGGGGAAGATTGGGAATACGCAGCGCGATATGCGCCAGCTGTTCTTCGATCAATCGAAGCCGGTCTTCATGGCCTTTGATGGTTTCTCCTAAGGCTTTCATCGCCGCCATGGCCTCTTCAGCCGGCTGCTTCTCTCGCTTAAGTCGGGCGACTTCCTCGGAGCCCTTTTTGAGCTGGTGCCGAAGGTCTTCAACTTGAATCGTCTGGGCACGACGATCTTCGGTCAGTTTTCTCAAATCTTCCCAGGCAACGTCCTTCCCCCGTGGCCCTAGCTGGTCACGGAGTTCGTCCAGATTGTCTCGCAATACCCGAAGGTCGTACATACTCTTTCCCCTAGAAGCGGCGTGAAATTTAACACCCGATGCCTGCGTAGTCAATGAAACTGGTCGCTGATCGCTGGAACCGAAGGCGCTTGGGCGTCATTGACAACGCGCGGGTGGGGCGGCACCATGATTGCTGTGAAACGGATTTCGAATCCTCCTAATCGATTTGAACCCCTTGAGCGCGAAGCGCTTGAACCATCGCTGCGCGCCCGTATTCAGCTGTTCGAAGACAACACCCACCAGATTCTTAGCCAGAATGACAGCCCGGACCTCCCGTTCAAATGGAGCGTGAATCCCTACCGGGGGTGTTTTCATGCCTGCGCCTACTGTTACGCGCGCCCATCTCATGAGTATTGGGGATTCGGAGCCGGAACTGATTTCGAGTCGAAAATCGTGCTCAAACGACGGGCGGCAACCTTGCTGCGACAGTCGTTCGAGAAGCCCTCCTGGAAGGGCGAGTTGGTGGTGTTTTCTGGCAATACCGATTGTTATCAACCCCTCGAGGCCACCCTCGGTTTGACGAGAGCCTGTCTTCAAGTCTGCGCCGAATACCGGAATCCTGTAGGCATCATCACAAAAGGAGTCATTCCGACACGTGATCTGGATCTGTTCACACAATTGCGCGAACGGGCATGGATTCGCGTCTACTTCAGTATCGCCTTTGCCGATGATGAAACCGCGCGCCTGGTGGAACCGCAGGCTCCCGGCATTAGCGCACGCTTTGAGGCGATGCGTGTGCTCTCAAAAGCAGGCATCCCTACCGGAATCTCCGTCGCGCCGATCATCCCCGGGTTGAATGAAGAGGCGATTCCTGAAATATTGTCCCGTGCCAGGCATGCAGGAGCTACCTCGGCGACGGGGAGTCTTCTTCGGCTGTCGGGACATGTTGAGCAGGTGTTCGTTGAGCGTATGCGCGAGGCCTTTCCCGATCGAATTTCGAAAATTCTGCATCGTATACGGGAGGTTCGTGGGGGAGCCTTGAGCGACGCGGAATTTTTCAGCCGGCATCATGGCACGGGGACCTATTGGCGCTGTGTCGAGCAGTTGTTTGAGTTGGGTCGCAGGCGCGCCGGCTTCGAGCCGGATGACGTGCCTATTCCGCAGACGTTTCGACGCCCGACGGCGCAGCAGTCGTTATTTTGTGTGGAGGAGTCACTGTGAAGCATAATCCCGGATTCTTAAAGGTCGTGGAAGAGGCGCGGGCCCGTGTGCGCGAATGTACCGTCGGTGACGTGAAGGCCAAACTGGACCGCGGTGAACGCTTCCATTTTGTGGATGTCCGCGAGGATGACGAATTTTCTCAGGATCATGCGGCAGGGGCCACTCATATCGGCAAGGGTGTGATCGAACGGGATATTGAAACGGCGATTCCGGATAGGCAGCAGCCGATCGTGTTGTATTGTGGGGGTGGTTACCGGTCGGTATTGGCCGCCGACAGTCTCCGGCAAATGGGCTATACGAATGTCATCTCAATGGACGGCGGCATCAAGGCCTGGCGCGCCGCCGGTTATCCCTTGGAGAAAGGGCCGCGCTCCTAACGCATGCCGTTTTCACGACGCGAATTTTTCAACAATGCCGGATTCGGTCTTCTCCTGCTTCCGGCGCTGCTACGGTCTCCACAGACTATCCTGCGCCATCTGCTTTTCGATCCCGATGGGCCGTTGGTGTTGCCGAAGCCCATTCCTGTCAATCCATTCATGCGGGGAGGG
>JAHBWO010000097.1 GCA_019636945.1 Nitrospira sp.
ACTGAACGATTCAGAGGTCGGTCTGGGACAACTGAAGGCCGCAGTGTCACCACAAGCCTGTCAGCGCTTGGTCGCGTTCGGCAATGGCGATGCGAGGGCCATGTTGACGGCATTGGAGTTTGTCGTGAGGCAGGCGCCCAGAGAGTCTGATGGCACACGCGCGATCGATGTAGCGATGTTGGAAGCTGCGCTGAACGCGAAGGCCCTTAGATACGACAAGTCCGGTGAAGAGCACTACAACACCATCTCGGCCTACATCAAAAGCCTTCGGGATTCCGATGCAGATGGGGCACTCTACTGGCTGGCGCGGATGTTGGAGGCTGGAGAGGATCCCACGTTCATTGCCCGTCGGATGGTGATCTTTGCATCAGAAGATGTCGGCAATGCCGACCCGCTCGCCCTTGTCGTGGCCGTCTCGGTGGCACAAGCCGTTCAGCTTGTCGGACTCCCGGAAGCCCAGATCAATCTGGCGCATGGCACGACGTACCTCGCCTCACGGCCAAAGGACAATGCGTCCTACATTGGGCTTTTGGAAGCGCGCAAGGATGCACAAGCCCGTGGAAACCTAGGAGTTCCGCTCCATCTTCGGAATGCGGTGACTTCCGTGATGAAGGACCTGGGATATGGAAGCGAGTACCGCTATGTTCATGACGACCCACAAGCACGAACAGAGCAAACCCACCTCCCCCCGGTACTCAAGGACCGACGGTACTACCGTCCAAAGTCGTCTCCATAGGGCCAATTGACGGGGTTTACACTCTCGTCTAATCTGTTATACTTAGAACGATGAGACGAGGAGACGGAAAAATGTCGGCCCATGCCACTGCGGTGAGTGAACGACGGAAATTCGTCCGAGCCGAATTGGTCGGGTCCGCCTTGGTGTCGCCGAAGAGCGGCAGGCGCGCTTGTACGGCGGTTCTGGATAATGTGAACAAGATCGGGGCGGGGTTTCACACCAAAGAGCGGTTCCCATCGAATGAACGGGTCACCGTCTCGCTCGCTTTCCTGGATTCCGACCGAGTCGAGCAGCAGGAAAAACTCGACGGAATGGTCGCCTGGGTGAGGCCATGGGAAAAGAAGGGATTCCTCATCGGAGTCGTGTGGGATGAATTGGTCACAAAAGACAAGCACCGCTGGCTGTACTACTATCTGGAAGAAACCCTCAAAGCCTCCGTCTAGGAGGATGCTGAAAAAGTCCACCAGCGGTGTTCTCGCCTCGCCTCTTCGCTCACTGTGGCCTCGCTGCTGAGTCTTTTGAACGCCCTACAAAAGTTAGCACAACGCTCCCAGTTTTTGTTTCACTTCTTCGAGCTCCGCTGACAGTGATTCCCAGCGCGCGGTCAGTCTCTCGAGATCCCGCTTCCACCCGTCCTGTTCCTGATGCAAAAGATTCCAACGATCGAACTCGGCGTATAGCTTCGGATCAGCTAGTTCGGCCTCGCGCGCCTTGACCTTGGCCTCCGACTCGGTGATTTCCGCCTCCGCTCTAGATACTTGTTTTTCCAGGCGTGCGTGAGTTTTCGTCAAGTCTCGTCGTTCGCCGCCTTTCCCCTTTGGTTGAACCTGTTGAACCATGGCGCGGGTCGGGCCCGAAGACGTGGGCGCTGAAGCACTCTCAAGTTCCTCGCTCGTTTCCTTGATCGATTCAAACTCCTGAGCTTTTTTCCAGAGATAATACTCGTAATCCCCGATGAAGTTCCGGGCCTTCCCCTCTTCAATCTCGACGACGCGGGTGGCGATGCGGGCCAGAAAGGTCGGATCATGCGAAATGAAGATGATCGTTCCTGGGAATTCAGCCAGCGCATCAGTGAGCACATCGACGGAGGCTGGATCCAGGTGGTTCGTGGGCTCATCGAGTAAGAGGGTATTGGCCGGCTCCACCAGCATACGGGCGAGGGCGACCCGGTTTCGTTCACCACCACTCAAGGCTTTGATGGGTTTCTTCTGATCCTGGCCGGAGAACAAGAACGCCCCCGCGATCCCCCGGAGAAAATTCATCTCCGCATGTTTGGTGACTTCCTCAAGCGACTCGAGAACTGAATGTTCGGGGTTTAACGTTTCCGCCTGATGCTGAGCAAAGTAGTGCACAGTCACCCCGTGGCCGACCGTTCTGGTTCCGGTATCGGGCGAGAGTATGCCGGAAAGCATCTTCAAGAGCGTACTCTTGCCGGCCCCGTTTTCACCGACCAGCGCGACACGTTGACCACGCTCCACAGAAAAATCGAGGGTTTTGTAGACCACCTTTTCACCATAGCGCTTGCTCGCCCCGACGAGATCCAACACCTGACGGCCGCTGGCGGAGGGAAGAGGAAAGCGGAACTTGACTCGCTTCGGGTCCCGCTGGATTTCAATCCGCTTCACTTTGTCCAACTGCTTCAACCGTGATTGCACCTGACTGGCTTTATTGGCTTGATACCGAAAACGATCGACGAACTTCTGGACACGGGCAATCTCTTTGGACTGCCTGGTAGCCGAGGCTTGTAACTGGGCATCTCGTTCCTCCTTCAGCCTTGTGAAGAGCGAATAGTTGCCTCGGTATTCCTCGATTTTATGATGGCGGAGTTCCCAGATGTGTGTCACCACGCGGTCCAGAAACGCGGTATCGTGGCTGATGATCAGGAGCGTCATGCCGGATTGAATCAGAAACTGTTCAAACCAACGCTGGGTCGGTTTATCCAAATGATTAGTCGGCTCGTCGAGCATCAATACATCGGGATTCGAGAGGAGCAGATGTGCCAGTGCCACCCGCATCCGGTAGCCTCCGGAGAGTTTCTCGACGGGGCGATCGAAATCGGCCTCCGTAAACCCCAGCCCCATCAGGATGCGCTTGGCTTCGTGTTCAGGGTATTCATCGCGATGGGCGGCGTCGAGTGCGGTCTTGCCGGTGATGGTTTCCAGTTCTTGCGGGAGATAGCCGATGCGAAGCCGAGGACGCTTGCGGATCGAGCCCTTGTCCGGTGACTCTTCACCGAGGACCATGCGAAAGAGCGTCGTTTTGCCGGCACCGTTCGGGCCGACGAGACCAACCCGTGAATTCGGACGAAGATGTGCGGAGGCGTCCGTCAGGAGTACCTTCGTGGAATATTGCTTGCTGATCGATTCAATTTGGAGCATCGGCACAAACCTTCCGTGTGAAGTGGAATCACCAGGTCATCAGAGATGAACTCGAACGAACGAGAAAAGTCAGTAGGTTGGGAGGCGAGGCCACGGAATGAAATTGAACCGGGTGGAGAGGTGAAGAACAAACATGCTAGATCCTAAACACGTGAGGTGTTCATCCGGCCGCAACGAGTACGATAAGCCTCAAAAGAGCGGCCGGCACGCGCAAGCGAGGTTTGGTGGAGCTGGCCGGGATTGAACCGGCGACCTCGTGAATGCCATTCACGCGCGCTCCCAACTGCGCTACAGCCCCACTCTCACGCGAAGAATAAGGGAAATTAATTCGAAAAATGAAGACGTTGAAAACGAAGCGTCATGCTAACACGCTGATACAAGCCAGTCAAGAAACCACCGGCGCAATTCCTTCCCTAGAGATTCTGGATATAAACAGGTGTCTCGATACCACTCTCTGAGACGAACGGCTTGACAAAACAGTAGGTGATACCTACCATGGTCCCCCTTGGCTCTGATCCCTCAATCAGGTCAGAGCCATTTTTTCGTGCAAAAATCAGGACCTGGACATCGTTGAGCTATGGGAAATCTTGTCATTATCGGTGCGCAGTGGGGCGATGAAGGCAAGGGGAAGATTGTCGACATCTTAGCCCGGGATACCGACATTGTGGTGCGCTATCAGGGTGGGTCCAATGCCGGGCATACCGTGATCAATGAACGGGGGACTTACATCTTCCATCTCATTCCCTCGGGAATTTTATATCGACGCATGACCTGTGTCATCGGCAATGGGGTGGTAGTCGATCCCGGCGCCTTGATAGAGGAGATGGATCAGCTTCAAGCCAAGGGCATCACGATCGGCAAGAACTTCGCCATCAGTCAGCGAGCACACTTGATCCTTCCCTATCATAAGGCCATCGACCGTGCGTCTGAACAGTCGAAAGGGTCACGGAAGATCGGCACGACCGGACGAGGGATTGGACCGTCCTATGCCGATAAGATGGCACGGATCGGCATCCTCATGGGAGATCTGCTGAATCCAACGTTGTTCAAGAGAAAACTCGAAGAGAATCTGGTCGAGATGAACTGGTTCTTGGAACGACTCTACAAAGTCGAAACCTTTCAGGTCGACAAGGTCTTTGACCAATACATGGGCTATGCCGATCGACTCAGGAACCATATCGTGGACACCACCATGTTACTGAATCGGGCCATTGAGAAGAACAAGACGGTCTTGTTTGAGGGCGCTCAGGGGACGCACCTGGATGTGGACTTCGGCACCTATCCCTACGTGACCTCATCGAGCGCCGCGGCTGGAGGAGCCTGTACCGGAACCGGTGTCGGGCCGACGATGATCGACGCCGTAATGGGCATCGCGAAGGCCTACACCACCAGGGTCGGGAGCGGGCCGTTTCCGACCGAATTGATGGACGAGGTCGGACGTGGGCTCCAGGAACGAGGGAAGGAATTCGGCTCAACCACGGGACGTGCCAGGCGCTGTGGCTGGTTTGATGCGGTTGTGGTTCGTCATGCGGCGGTGGTGAATGGATTGACCTCGCTGGCGCTGACCAAGCTGGATGTGCTGGATGGCTGCAAGGAGTTGAAACTCTGCACCGGCTATAGACATGGAGGCGCCGTCTATAAGACCATGCCGGCCGATCTGGAGGTGTTGGCCAACTGCGAGCCCGTCTATCAGCGGATGAAAGGGTGGAGTACGGCAACGACGGGAACGACGAGTTATAAGCAACTCCCCGCCGAAGCGAAACGCTATTTGACGCGCATCGAAGAGCTGGTGGAGTGCCGTATCGACATGATTTCGACCGGGTCAAAGCGTGCGGAAACAATTATGTTGCGAAATCCGCTGGATTGCTCCCGCCGACGCCCCAAGCGCCTCGGAAAATAGTCCATGGTCACCGATCAGTCGGGAATGTTAGGATGAGCGGATTGTTGCGTCATCATTCGTCGAGAACATAGAATGGTGAGGTGATTTGAGTGAGCGGGTGTTGAAAATGGTCGCCAGCAAGGCCGCAGCGAGTGAAAACCTGAGGCGTACAGCAGCTGGTACGTTGCGAGGTTTGAGCGACGTGAGAACGAAGCTGACGACCGCTTTCCGTCGTGCGATTGTGAGCCGGTAGCTCAGTCGGTAGAGCATCGCCCTTTTAAGGCGAGGGCCCTGGGTTCGAGTCCCAGCCGGCTCACCACTAAATCAACGACTTCGAAGATCCCGCCTTCATCGACCTGCCCGATTGTGACAAATTTGTGTCAATCGGCGGCCGGTGTTCCAGCACATTGACCCCATCACGCAAGCTTTCAGGGCAGTGATGCGCATAGCGCTGCGTCATCGTGCTGGTCTTGTGACCGAGCAGACGCTGGACCTTGTAGAGATCGATCCCGCGTTGCACGAGCCGAGTCGCGAACGTGTGCCGCATGTCGTGAAAGCGGAAATCGAGAATCCCTGCCCGATCCCGTGCTTCACAAAACTCCCGCACCAGGAAACGGACTTGCAGTGTATTGCCCAAAGGAGTCTTGAACACTAGACCTGATGATGCGCCCGTTGCACCTTGTTTGGCTGCCAGCAGGTCGTACACGGTGGTGTTCAATGGGATCGTGCGGCGTGTGCCGTTCTTACTTTTCATCACGATGAGTGTTCCACGCGTGAAATCCACATCCTGCCATTGCAGATTGAGGATCTCCCCTTGCCTCATCCCGGTGTTGAGCGCAAAGCGAATAATTTCTTGAAGCCAAGGCGACGAAGCGGCAAGGAGACGGTCCTCTTCGTCGGCACTCAGCCAACGATCCACTTCGTTCCGCACCTGCTCAAGGGACACACGGTGCATAGGGTTCTCCCGGCACCATTCCCACTCCCGCATGGCCAGATTGAAGGCGTGCCGCACCAATTGCAGCTCCTTATTGATCGTGGCAGGTGCAGCGCCTTCTGTACGCCGTTGAGTTCTATAGGCGACGAGACTCTTAGGCGTAATCTCGGATAGAAGCTTTTCCCCGAGCACTGGCACAAGGTGCTTGAGAGACGTACCATCACGCACGCAGCTTTTCGGAGCCTTCATCTTCGAACATTCGGCGAGGTAGCGTTCCATCATGTCCCGGAACGTATGGTCGTCCTCTTCACGATGGTCGAAGAACGTTCCTTCGACGACTTGTGTTGTCACCTTCGCGAGAATTGCTGCAGCCAGCCTTTTGTCCGAGGTCTCCGTGGACCGTCGAACGCGTCTGCCATGAAACATGAAATCCATCCACCACACTTTTCCTCGTTTACAGAGACCCATTCGCTTCCTCCTCTCTGAATGGGCTCGCTATTGGTCTGGTTTCCCCGCGGTGAGTATAAACCGCACGCTTGGCTCGCTCAATGAGGTGATCTACGTCTCTGGCCGACTGTAAGCGCCTACGCTTGGCGGAGGGAGAGGATCGTTCGGTGAGCATCTGACAATCCTGAAGCCATCGGTCAATGGCCTCCGGCTCGAATCGGATGACTCCATTGATCTTGAGGGTAGGAATTCTCCCTTGAGCGGCCCAGGCGTAAAGGGTCTTGTCCTTCACCTTCAGCCGTGCGGCGATGTCTTTGATAGTCAGAAGCATAGAACACCAAGACTTCAGTACTTGTTGATCTCCATGTTCGTGCTCAGTCCGATGTGTTGAGTCCTATATTTTTGCCAACAGCGTGAGCCTCCGAGACGCACTTATGAAAGGGTTCAGAATTTATGACCATACCGAAAAGGTAGGGGTGGCCGTAGGTTGGATACGCCAGAATCCTGAGGGGGCACTCACCTGGATCCGTAGCAAGGCGGAGTATCGGAGGAGTTTCCGCTGAGGCACCGCGTCCGGAGACGCCGTGCCAGGTGGAATCGTGCACCGTCGTGTCGTGCAGTACGACTCGACCGTGCGGGGACACTAGCCGTCGCCCTTCAGGGGGTGTGGCACGCCCGTGGCAACCGCGCCACCTCGGAAGGCGTCACGCTTGCAGCTGTGCGTGGCCACAGGCTGGGCGATTCTGTTGCGCCCCCAGCGTCGGTGAGGGGCGCAACACGATGTTGAGAAGAGATCGGTATGTGAGTCCAATCTGTGAGGCTGCTCCCACACCGTACAGCAAAAGGCTTGCGCTCTTACTGACGCTTGCCTTGGCTTCTCAGGAAGAGGTCGATGGCGGCAAGAAATTCTGCGGCTTCGCTCACGCGCTTCTCAGCCCGGTCATGTTCTGCGTGGAACCAGGCGTCGTAGTCGGCGAGAAAACGGTCGTCTTGTTCTTCGGCAAGGATCTTCGCCAGCCGGACCGTAAGTTTTCCAGGCTTGATCAGGTGGCTGCCGAATAACCGTCGGACGGCGCGGTGCGAGGAAACGCTGACTCCTTCGGCAAGCAGCGCGGCACGGGCGGCGTGGAGAATCGAGTAGTAGGATCGAGAGAGGGCATCTTCCAGGAAATTCTCTTTCAGCAGTGAACGGGCCGCGTCCAGGGATTTCTCGGCACGAAGGAGTTCGGCTTGCACCTCCTCAGCGCGGGAGGGTTCCGTCATACCGCCACGCCTTCTTGCTCCACCTGTGCCAGAAACGATGAGCCGCGCGCCTTGAGGTCCTGATACTGGCGCTGACCCATCACTTGAATGGAGAGGACCACGCTATGGGCAATCTCTAACTCGTACCCAATGTCCCTGACTTGATCGCCAAGTTTCCAATCTTCAGAGCGGACCACTGCCAGGATGTCAATATCCGATTCGACGGACGCGTCTCCGCGTGCCTTCGAGCCGAACAGGACCACGCGGATTAGCTCGCCGGGGAATCGTTGTTCGACTCTCCGCTTGAATTCTTGGAGGATTGGTTGTTCCAGAATGGGTCTCATGGCTGCCTTCATACCTGTGGCTTCGAGCGTAGAGTGTTCGCTCGATCCTGTCAAGATTAGAGCCAACCTCGCCCTCGTAGACAGGCTCGCAAGGGGACATACAAGCAGCCAGCGATTCCTCAGCGCTTATGAGTAGCAACCGGCCAATATTGCAGCAAATAGCAGGGAAACCCCTAGCAATAGCATGGACTTCTCAACCCTCCTTTGTTTGAACCTTGTATCCCTATTTCAAGAGGTTGGGGGGCCTAGATCTCTTTCTTCTTTTCTTTCTTCTTATCCCTTTCTTTAGAGTTTGTAGAGTTTGCGGGATATGGCTGTTGCCCGTAGTTGTCTTACATTATGGGTTTATCGTATCCTTGTGCGACTGTTCTGTGACCCTCCGATAGCCAGACTTCGACACCGGTTTGGGGAGGGGCGCGGGGTGGCCAAATTTAGGCTGGTAGGGGTGAGTTGATGGGGGAGCGGGCGAAACGGACGACCACGGTGACTGTGGATTTGGGGGAACTGAAGGTGCCCTGGCAGGCCTGGTGTCAGGCCCACGGCATCACGCCGAGCCATGCGTTGAGGAACGCCCTTCGGCAAGCTATGGACCAGAAAGCCACGCGAGCTCCTGCGCCTCGGAGTCGCATCAGCCCGAAGCGAGAACGAGCGACCGCTCGCATCGAACTGAACCTGACAGTATCAGAGCTCGCCGCCCTGAAGAAAATGGCGGGTTACGAAGGCTATGTGCCGACGAAATGGCTGGTGGCGATGGTGCGGACCAAGTTGAGCGGGCAGCCGCAGGTCGGACAGCCGGAATTGGAGACTTTGGCCCGGTCCAATCAGCAACTGCTTGCCCTGGGCAGGAACTTGAATCAGATTGCCAAGGTCTTGAATACCGCTCCCCAGAACCAGACAGCCTTTCGGGTCGAGGTCATCACCGAACTCTCCCGCGTGATCCAAGCCCATACGAAGAAGGTGGCGGATCTCTTACGCGGGACCGTGGAGCGCTGGCACCTCCAATGAGTTCGACAAGCAGCCAGATTGACCAGAAGTTGGATGAGTGGGGGAGTCGGCTTTTCAATGTCTCAACCGAGACCCTCCCACGACCGAGGTCCAGGAGGACTGTTCGTCTGAGTTCCGCCAAGTTCACGAGTACTGGCGGACGGCTCAGCACGTCACAGGCTCGGGCGACCTATGTGCGGCAGAAGTTACAAGCTATGGTTCGGCGCTCGCCACAAGTCGTGGTGAAACTCGTCAGGGCGCCGAAGGGGATGAAGGGCATCTCAAACAATCTCACCTACATTTCGCGGGATGGCCAACTCGAGATTGAAGACCAGGATGGTCAGGTCGTTCTTGGGAAGGAGGCCGTGGCCGATCTGAAAGCCGAATGGCGCGACGGCGGCATGCCGATCGCCGCCGACTCGACGATGCGCGACGCCTTTCATCTCGTCCTCTCCATGCCGACACAGACCGATCCGCTATCCGTCCAACGGGCGGCGCGTGACTTTGCCAACCGGGAGTTCTCCGGATTTCAGTATGCGATGGTGCTCCACACGTTCGAGACTGATCCGGATCCGAATCCCTCTCCGCATCCGCATGTCCACCTGACGGTGAAAGCGGCAGGTCTCGATGGGATTCGGCTCAATCCAAGAAAGGCTGATCTGCAACGGTGGCGGGAGGGGTTTGCGGAGGCGTTACGCGAACATGGCATTGAGGCCACGACCACGAGCCGAATTCACCGTACGACACAGGAACGGTGGAAGGTTCAGCATCTACGTGATCGCACGACCGAGGCGAAGGTGCTCGATCGTCAGCGACGAGTCACCCACATGCCAAGGAAGCAGCGGGAGGTCATGCACCACTACGAGCAGGTTCTGAAGACGCTCGCACGATCTGATCAAGGAGCAGACCGGCAGCTCGCTGTGGATCTGGTGCGCTATCTCGGGGGACGAGGCCGTACTCCGGACATGGAGCGGAACCGAGGAAACGATCGTGACCGATAAGGTCGTTTTCTATGTAAGTGGTAACCTCTGTAACAACCTCCAAGCTCGTATAAACTATTCTGCTCCTCTCTTCTACTGCTGATGTATAAAGACGGTTGGATATTCAGTTAATCTGAGGACCAATGGGCCGACTCAAAGTATTTTTGGGAATTGTCGTTGGATGTATTCTAGTACTCGTGCCGAGTTCTGGTTTTCGCGCAAGCCGAAGATCAACCAGCTCGCCGAGCAACCCTATCCGTGAGTGGCAATGCAGATGAGTCGCTGCCTCGGAAAAGTGGATTGTCTCTCCATTATTCTCTGCAAGTACCTTGTTTCATAAGTGGTAAGTTATGAAACAACCTCCAATCTTGCACAACTACTAGACCCGTGCTCTCAGCTCACGTACGCCGCGTCCAATTTTCCGTTGGATGAGGGTTCGCAACGTGGCCCCGCTTGCATAGCCTACCCGGTCGGCAATCTGGTCCACACTATGGTTGCTGGTCTGTAGCAGATGGACGGCGCGCTCGACACGAAGATCCTGGAAGTAGGCAAGCGGAGATTTCCCGATCACGGCGTGCAGCCGACGCGTCAATGTTCGTGGACTTGTCCTCACGGCACGGGCGGCATCATGGAGCGAGAAGCCGTCACCCAAACGACGGCGGGCCCATCGTTCGAACCGCTCCACAAATGGATCTGCGTGAGCCAGGTGGTCAGGAATGGCGAAGGTCGCCTGCATTGGTCTCGGGTCAATTACAAGGTAACGGGCAGTCAGGGCCGCCAATGCGGGACTACGGTGGCGCACGAGCCACAATGCTAGATCGAGATGCGCCAGCGCGGCTCCGGCAGTGATGAAGGGTGACGAGTGGACAATCATACGCGACTCGTCCAGTACTACCTGGGGATACCGTTCACGAAAGAAAGGAGCCAGCCACCAGGAAGTCGTCGCATGATGGCCGTTGAGTAGGGAGGCCTCTGCAAGGATAAACGTGCCCGTGCAGGCAGCCCCAAGTATGGTGCCCCGCTGGAACCAGTGCCGCAGGAGGCTTTGTGCGTCCACGATCTCTCGTTGGTCAAGAAGGCGGGACAACGTATCGGGCATCTTCGCCCCCACGGCCGGCACCAGGGCGATATCGGGATGAGCCAGTCCCGTTGCTCGTCTTGCCGGGATCGACAGGCCGTGACTCGTGGTCACTCGGGATCGGACACCCACGATGGTGACATCGAAGCGCGTCGTCAATGCTTTCGAAGATGCTGCGAGTTCATTTGCCACGCTGAAGGTATCAAGAAGAGTCGATAAGCCAGTATCGAAGGTGTTCTGTAGTGCCACGATGTAAATTCGCATGGCGAGAACTGTAGCATAATTGGCATTATTGCCAATAGACCAATCCTTAACTCACACGCTAGGATGCGCATAGCAATTAGTTAATTTCTGAAAGGATGGAAAACATGGTACGAGTGGCATTGCTAGTGCGGTTGGAGGCCAAGCCAGGCAAGGAAGCGGAGGTGGCTCGCTTTCTCGAAGGTGGCCTTGCCTTGGCAAATCAGGAAGCCGCCACACCGATTTGGTTTGCCCTAAAGTTAGGGCCAACCACATTTGGCATCTTCGATGCCTTTGCTGACGAGGCGGGGCGTAAAGCGCACCTGGCTGGGCAGATTGCGGCCGCCCTGATGGCGAAAGCTCCTGATCTGTTGGCTAAACCCCCACAAATCGAACAAGTCGATGTGCTCGCCGCGAAAATTTCACACTAAGCGGGACCGGTTCCGACAATGGGACAGCCTTATGCCTAAGGAGAAGTGATGCGACAGCGATCTATCCTCGCCGTGATGGTTTTGACTTTCATGCTTTGTGCGCAAATAGCTGGTGCTGAAGCGGATCGGGAGAAGTTATTGAAGGAACCCGGGATCTATGCCACCTTCGCCGTCTTCAAGGTTGGGGACGAGTGGTGGAAACTGGATCGCGATGCCCGGACGAAAGCCGTGGCGGAGGCAAAAAGTGTGTTCCAGAAGTATTCAGAGCAAATGACCATCGATACGTACTTGCTGCGAGGATTATCTGAGAAAGCTGACTTTTTCCTGAGGATTCACTCCAAGGAAATGAGTCACAACCAGAATGTTCTGATCGACTTCATGGGCACGACGTTCGGGAAAGCGTTGAAGAACACCGACACGTTCAACGGAATTACAAAGGCGTTAAATTATGTCCCGAGTTTTCCTGAAGAGTTGAAGACTGAACTGAAAACTCCTCCACCTCCGAGCAGTCCGTATGTCCTGGTGGTTCCTATCCGCAAAGATGCTGAATGGTGGATGATGCCGCACGATCCGCGTGCCGCTTTGATGAAGGAGCATACGGATGCGACAGTGGCATATCTCAAAACCGTCAAGCGCAAGCTGTATCATTCCAGCGGGCTGGATGACCTGGACTTCATCACCTATTTTGAGACGGCAAAACTGGACGACTTCAACAATCTGGTGATCGGCTTATTGAAGGTGAAGGAGAATCGCCATAATAAGCGGTTTGGTGATCCGTTGTTGTTGGGGACGATCCGCTCCCTGGATGAAATCCTCGAAGTCTTTTCACGGTAAGGACGCACGGGAGGTGCCGTCGCTAGGCGACATGCCCCGACCGTGTTCTCATAGCACTGGTATGGCAACCCGCATGGGTACAGGGACACGGGGTTCCCTCTGTGCGGGCATTTAGGGATTTTGGCAGCACTGGCCTGACCGTAAATCCGATAGCATGTAAACAGAACAGGCTTGGCGTGGGATATCCAGAGGGATGGGGGAGGCAATTGCTACTCACTGGGCGATCTGAGGAATGATCATGTTGATGCATTTCTCAAATGCCGAGTCGAGGGGGCTACTTTTGTTTCTTGTGGGCTGCGTTGTCTTCTGATGAGGATGGCTCAGGTACTGTATTTTCATCGGAGACATGACTGCCTGATTCGATTGATGTACAGACTAGGTGTGACAAATTTGTGTCAAAACTCTGTTGAAACAGACAGAAAGGATGGAATACAGTGGAACCAACGGAAAGGCCTAAGTTACCGATATCACAATTAAATTGGGGAAACCGTTGCAATAGCGAGCACTTGTCAAAAACCGTTCTTTCGATCTTTTAAGGCGAGGGCCCTGGGTTCGAGTCCCAGCCGGCTCACCATCCCTAACCAAATGTTCATGCTTTCTTTCTAACTAGTCTAGGGCCTTGCCATAGGGCATAGGTCAGTCAAAGTTCTAGGATTTATAGGTACTTGCAAGGCATGGCCATTTTTACGGCACCACCGTTATTAAAAGCTGACCAGTCAATGCTTAATAACATATCCTCCTATTCAGTAATCGTGAATAGGGAGTTCAACGGTGAACCGTAGCTTGACTGGCCGATACGAGACTTCTCAAATTGGAGGAGAGCGCGTACGCGCCTATATCCCGAAACCACTCCCTCCCGTACCATCTCTTGATCTCACAAGTGCGCGTCAGGTTCTACTCGAGCAGGCTCTGTTAGCCTTGGGACGTTTGGACAGCGTTCCCACGAAATGCCCACTTTGTTCCCCCACCACACTTGGTTGTCGAAGATTGTATGGGACAGCTGGAGCAGTTTCTTCATGATGAAGCCATCTCTTTACCTATGCTTATCAAGGCTGCTCTTACGCATGTTCAGTTTGAAACGATTCATCCTTTTCTAGATGGCAACGGGCGTGTCGGACGACTTCTCATCACCATTCTCCTGTGCCGTGGTGGTGTACTGATGCAGCCTCTTCTCTACCTCAGCCTCTATTTCAAGCAAAACCGGTCCACCTATTATCGATTACTTGATCAAGTACGTCTGGATGGAAATTGGGAAGCATGGATAGACTTCTTTCTAGAGGGTGTACGGACAACCGCACAGCGTGTTGTGGAATTATTGAATGCCGATGCAGCGAAGATTCAGACAGGTGGACGGGCTGCTGGTTCGGCACCGGAATAGGCTGTTTGCCTATGATCGTTATATTCAGATTCTCAGTGAGGGCACAGAACCATTGTAGAACTGTTCAGTTCTTATCCTATTATCCAGAACTACAAACCCAGACTAATTCATGAAATTCAGGAGGGTCCTGGGTTCGAGTCCCAGCCGGCTCACGACTCTGGGCCAGTGCAGAACTTTCAACAGAACTTCATCCTCAGCCCGTCTGCATAGCCTCAGTCCAGCGTAATCTTAGTAGACCTGAAGCACCTTTTGTGACGGTTCGCAACGGGAGCATTGCGATCGGAATGACTACGAGCCGGACATGTCCGTTTTAAATTGGAGGGCCGAGCACCGATGTGTTATCAGTGTTGAGCGAATGGAAATCATGTCCCGAAAACTCATACCAACTGTCATGGAGAGATAACGATGCCCAAAGCCCGCAGTGCCGGCCAGTGTGCTCAATGCGAAGCCGACGATCGAGTCAGGATGACCTTCATGACATGCAGCCGCTGTCGTCGGTATTTCTGTAGTGAGCACGGCACCTCCCAATTAGACCAATGCGAGGCATGTATTGAAGGCGGTGAGGAGACAGACTAGCAGAATGCTGAAAAAGCCCTCCAGCGGCGTTCTCGCATCATTCAGAGGCTCGACGCTGTAGAGACCACTGAAGGCAAAGTACCTATCCGCTCGCATGCGAGCAAAGCGAGCGGGTCAAGCGAAGCCTGGTATGTACCTCCTCGCCCCTTCGCTCGCTGCGGTCTTGCTGGACGGCCTTTTTGAGCATTCTGAGGTGTAGAGTGCCACAGTTCCTTCTATCATTGTGCAACGATGTGCGAAGCAGAACCGCGTTTTTCAGCAAACTGCTAGCGAATAGTCAATCATCGGATCGACCGGGGAAATGCTCCCAGGGGCTTCCTGGAGAGGGCTATCTGCACTGCATGAAACTGTGTTTTGCCCCCTATGATGGCCGAAGGGCTAGGATCTGTCAGAGGCACCGCTCGTGCCAGTGAGATTGGCACGTCCGCTGTTTCTCCCTCTCGGGCTGGCCGGTTTTTGCTGCCGCCACACGTGTCTTCTATGACGTGTGCAGTGTATCTCCTTCTCTCATAAGGAAGATATTGTGAGCCGATACAACGAGGAAACACCGGTCAAGGCCACCAACTCTTCATTCTTCTGCCGGCCGTCGATACATGACGGGGCGCGATACAATTCAACGATTGTGTTTGTGGCAATCTATTAGAACGTTGCGTAGAGCCGGCACCCGAAGCTGCTGCGCTATCATGGAATGATGACGACCGTCTCTCTCTTTGCCGTCGTTTTCATACTCAACTGCCTACCCGCATTTGCACCACCGACATGGATGGTGGTGTCTGCGATGACGTTGTCTAGTCCCGGGGTGAATCCTTGGCTCACGGCGCTTGCGGCTGCAACTGCGGCGACGGCCGGTAGGCTGGTCCTCGCGAAAATGGCCTTTCTTCTCGTCAGGCAACGGTGGTTGAGCGCGCGTACCAAAGAGAATGTTGATCTGGTGAAAGCCCGTCTGGAACAGCACCGCGCGATGACGTTCGGGGCCGTCCTTGCCTATACCTGTAGCCCCTTGCCGTCGAACTCACTGTTTATCGCCTATGGGCTCACGTCGTTGCCCCTGGCCCCGGTGGCGGCGGCCTCGTTCATCGGCCGGTTTCTGACCTATAGTGCTTGGGTGGTCATGGCGATGGAGATAGCGCAGAAGATCGTAGTCGATGAGGGATCGGTCTTCGCGTATCTCGGAGGGTATTTTGTCGTGACGCAAATCCTCATGCTTGCCCTAGTAGTGCTCTTCACAAAACTGGACTGGAGGGCCTGGTTTGCCGGCAA
>JAHBWO010000098.1 GCA_019636945.1 Nitrospira sp.
GGCCGCCCGAAAGGTATCTCCCGCGACCAACAACGGCCTCCGACCTGACTGCACCATACGTTGTGCCACTTTGGCGATCGTGGTGGTCTTGCCGACCCCATTCACACCGACGACCAAGAAAACGAATGGCACGGAGCCCTCGGTGATGAGACGATCGAGTGTGACCTCCGCAACGGGTTTCAAAATCCCGTAGAGCGTTCGACTCAAAACCCCCTGGAGCCCCTCCGTCGTTTTCGCCTCAGCTCCACGCGTTTCCTCATTGATCTTTCGCATGAGGCGGTCAACGACTCGAGCTCCGAGATCAGCCGCCAGGAGTGACGACTCCAGATCCTCCAATAATTCTTGGTCGGGAGTGCGCCCAAGGAAACGGTCCAGTGATTGCTGGACCACATGCCGCGTCTTGCCAAGACCGTCGCTTAGTCGCTGGAACCAACCCATGGTCAGCCGCCTTTTATCCGTTGTCGCGCGCGGAGGGTCACAACGTGAGGGATCGGAGCGATGCGACGCAGAACGACCTGCTCCCGACGTGACATCCGTGCCGCTTCACGCCCGTTTCGTTCATGATCGTAGCCGCACAGATGAAGCACCCCATGCACCAAGAGTATCGCCAACTCCTCATCGATCGATCGGCCCACCGCTCTGGCTTGACGAATGGCCGTCGGCAACGAGATGACGACATCACCGAGCAAGCTTGTGCGACAGGATAGCTTCTTGGGCATATTGGCTTCACGTATGGGGAATGCCAACACATCCGTCGTACGATCCCGTTTTCGATAGTCTCGATTGAGTCGTTGCATGCGCCAATCACCGATGAGTTCGAGACTGAGATCCGACTTCGCCTCTCCGACGGCCGACAGCACCCGTTGAGCCAATTCGACCAACTGTACCTGCCGTACGTGGTGCCGGGTGAGGCTCACACGAAAATAGACGGCCATCAACCAGAACTTTCTGTGTCAGCCGAAGGTGACGACCCCGTCGTGGGAGAGGTACGTGAGCGAGGATGGTGGCGCTGGGACGATGGGCGCGGTTCTCGCGGATCAGCGTTGTGCACGGCCTGGTGACGATCGTATGCCTTGATAATCTCCTGGACCAGCCGGTGCCGTACGACATCCTTCTCATCAAAGTAGACAAAAGCAATGCCTTCAATGTTCTGAAGAATGTCCTTCACCTGAATGAGCCCGGACACACGGTCATTCGGCAGATCCACCTGTGTGACATCTCCGGTAACAACCACTTTCGAATGAAAACCGAGCCGCGTCAGAAACATCTTCATTTGTTCTGCCGTTGCGTTCTGTGCCTCATCCAAGATAACAAATGAATCGTTCAGTGTTCGCCCGCGCATGAAGGCCAGCGGCGCAATTTCGATATCACCCCGTTCAATCAATCGATTCGCCCGCTCCATTTCCATCATATCGAAGAGAGCGTCGTACAGCGGCCGCAGATAGGGGTTCACCTTTTCATAAATATCACCAGGCAGAAAGCCAAGCTTTTCTCCCGCCTCGACCGCGGGCCTGGCGAGGATGATCCGGCTGACTTCCTTATTCAGGAGCGCGCTCACAGCCATAGCCATAGCGAGATACGTCTTCCCCGTTCCGGCCGGTCCGATCGCAATGACGATGTCATGCTGCTCGATCGCTTCAATATAGGCTTTTTGAGTCGGAGATTTTGGGCCGACGAACCGTTTTTTCGTGACGATCATCGCCGACTTATCAAGAAGGTCCCGGACGGATGCCTCAGGTGTCCGACGCAACGCGGTGAGGGCGTGGGTGACATCTTCCGCTTGGAGGGCGATGCCTTCGTGTGTCAGGGAAGCAAGTTCAAGAAGAATGCGCTCTGCTTGTCGGACAGCCTCAGGCAGGCCATCGAGTGTCAGTTCTTCACCCCGTGCGGAAAGCCGCACGCCCAACTCATCTTCGATCAGCTTGAGATGACGGTCATGATAACCGAATAGGACGGCAGTGTTGGTACCTTCTCGTAGTTTGAGCTTACGCACACCCAGTCTTTGTATCCTCTCTTACTCACTCTATCAAAATACGCCGCGCGCGAACAAGAGAATGAATGGCGGGCACATAGAACGGTGTTGCATATTTTGTGAATAACTGGCAGCGCTTACGGAGATTGTGGCGTTGTCGGCACGGATACATCAAACTCTTGCCATGCCCTTGCTCCCTTCCCATCCGCTGCGATGATTTTGACATGATGTGTGCCGCTGATGCCGGCACTCGGCCGCCAGACCAGGTGTCCAGCAGCACGATCTATCGTCATCCCACTCGGTCCACCCTCCAATTCAAACGACACCGAATCTCCATCGGGATCTTCTGCTCGAACGGCATATTCATATAATTCCCTGCTAGACATCATCATCGGGGCAGAAAGAATTTTCGGAGGATTATTGCCAACAACCAGCGGCGCTGCACGGAGCGATTTCCCGGCGCCGTCATGGTCATAGGGTGTCGCTTCCACTGCCACGATATCGCTCTGGGCAAGCTCCGATAGGACGACTGTAGATTCTGCCCCCTCCAAGACGACCTTGTCGTTACGCAACCAGCGGAACTGAAATTGGATGTCATCCTGATCGGCATCAAATGCCTCTACCTTCGCCAGAAGTCGGCTGCCTGCCGACGTGACCTCCTGCTCGAGAGCGACACTCCGAATGACGGGTGGAGCATTTGGGACAGTCACTGATGAAGATTCGAATGACACGCCCTCTCTCTTCACATCGGAATGCGTTACGACTACATGAACACGATCACCTCGATGAAGGTTGGACGTATCGAGTGAGGACACGGTCGCGCCTTGCACAGCGATCTTGTTGACGAACCATTGATATCGGTAGGAAGACGCCTCTTCTTGGGCCCCATCCTTCTCGATCACAACAGTCAGCGGTGTGGTTCGAACCATTGGGTTTGGAACGATCGCGACGTTTCTGATTCCGAAGAAAGAGGCCTGGTCAGGAGTTCGCTGACTGACTGGCGTAGAGTTCCTATCGTCAGGCCGTGAACAACCGGCGAAGACGGTCAACGCGAGCAGGAGAACAAGCACCATGGGAGAGGTATCCAATAAGGCAGGGAGGGGAAAATCCCTCCCTGCTTCACACATTCCACTCTGCTCGGTTACATATTGATCCATGAGGCGAAATGCGCTCTTGGATCAATCGCCAAGTTCACATCTCTTCCATCCAACGCACCGGTGCTGGTATTGATGAATAATTTGTATGGACTGGTTCCATCGGCACCTGAACCGACGTGGGGAACCGCTCCAAACGCGAGTCCATTTCCTAAAGATGTAGACTTATTCACATTGACGATCCCCCCTGTTCCGTTCGTAGAACCAACGATCGGGGACGTATGGGGGCCACCCGTCTTATAGAAGAGCGCATATAAACTACTGCTTCCTGTTGAAGCACAGATATCGTCCGTCGGTGTGAAAGTGGGGAAAAACACGATGCCTCCGAAGACCGTGGCAGCGCTCAATACCCGTTCACCTACCCCAGGCCCCGTCGCCGGCAGAAGTTTGGTAACCCATCCTTCTTTCGTCCCAACCAGGGTAATGAGTTGTTCCATTGTGGTCGCACCAGTCACCCCGGTCACTTGGTTGGTTCCGGCCGTTTGTCCGCAGTTTCCAAATCCCACGACACAGATCGTCGCGGTCGTCACATCGACCAGATCGTCTACTTGACATGCGGTGTCACTCGTCTGCGCACAACTCCCATTGATGACAGAATCTTTCATCCCGACAAAATACTGTGTCGACTTATCGGTTTTGTCTGCAGCCCCGAAGTACCGTCCACTGCCGACAAAGACCCAGGCCCGCGCGGCATCGTCGACCGTAATACTCGGTGCAGCCATGACAGGGCCCATCTCAACCGGTGATGAGACTCCGATTGTGTCGAGCATCTCGGTCGGCACTTGGTTACCTCCCTGTGAGATTCCCCAGGATGCCGCTGCTGTCGCTCCACCGAAGGGAAGCGTCGCCCCCATCGTCAATCGATAGACCTTGCCTCTCCACGGGGGGCTCCCATCGTTGATGGTACGCCCGAAATACACGACATCAGTCCGGTAATCCAAATTTCGATCGAACGCGGTCATATCGCCGAGAAATGAACTCCATGTCCCGACCGGAAAACTGCTGACCAGGCTGTTGGCACTCCCTGGCCCTGTCTTCATGTCGATCGCAAACGCTTTGGCGCTTTGCGTGGCACGGCCATCGTATCCGGTGGGCCCGGAGCCGGCGAGCAGATACCACTTGGCATTAGTATTGTCGGCGTGAAAGTCGGTCAATGGATTGACTCGTACAACCGTCGGTACACTGATCGCAAGTCCAAGGCTGCTATCGGAGAACGACCACAGAAGCTTAGGTTGGACTTCCGGATTGGTAATGTCCAAGACGAAATAGGCACTATAGAAATACCGGTCTGTTCCACTGATCGTCACACCCATGGGTGGTCCGCCGCCTCCTGACGTACAGGCACCGCAGCTCCCACCTAACCGGAACCCACCGATCAACACAGTGCCCCACCCGTTGGGATGGTCCGTATCATTAGCGAAGATCCTGACATCCTTGACCACGGGTGGCATATCGACGTAATACACATGCTGGTAGTCCGACCGCGTCAACCACTGCAAATGGGGCAATAGCTCGTAGGGGATGAACCCCCAGAGCTCTTCGCCCAGCAATGGACCACTACTGTTGTTGGTCGGCGTCCTGGTGAACCATCCATGTTCTTCTACTGTCGTTGTGCTTGGATCGTCTCCAGGATGGTAATATCCTGCGTTAAAGGCGTGGAGCATCCCGTCATTTGCGCCTACATAGACCACTTGCCGGCGCGTTCGATATTTTTTAAAGAAGTCCGTGTAGCTGGGATCTCCCTCGATGATGTCATAGCGATCCCTTGGGGCGGCTACGATCGTGGGAGGTGCATTAATGACATCCCCGAGCTTCCATGTCTTGAGCGTGCTGGTGCCGACCGTGAGGCGCCGATCTCGCAAGCTTGCCTGATCAGTGCAAGTCGCCGGCTCGCAGCCTCGGACAAAATTGATGATGGCATCGGCCGTATACGGAGCGGCTCCGGCCCGAAGATAGGGACTCAGGGTCGCGGAATTGGCTGTGGTGAAATCGACCTGCTCCGCAGCATCGACGACCTTATCATTGTCTAAATCGACCCACGTCAGAATCGTTCTCGTACCCGCATCCTTTAAAGCCAGCTCTTTCCCTGCCTCCCAAATCGGCTTCATGTCGCTGAGCAACTTGCCACACTCGTAACAGTCTGTCTGGGTGATAGCGCCATCCGAGTTCGCATCGTCCGCGATCCCATTCCCATCCGTGTCTCTATATTTGTCGACATACACAATGTTGGTTGCGGGATCGAGGCGTGTCTTTATAATGAGATCAACCTTGTAATCCTGTTTCCCGTCACCATTCGTATCCTCACGCATGTTTCCGAACGTATCGACCCAGAGACTCTGGGTGTACCCGGTCCATGTCACATCTTTGTTCGTCGCCACCTCAAGTGTGCTTGGATAAAAATAGGCTTGGTAGAGCGCCCCCTCTCCGGTACTGGAGGTAGCCAACACGGAGACTGCAGCGCCGGACGAACTCTTCCTGATAATACTGGAAAGGGTAGCCAGCATTTTATCCTGAATATCATCGACGTCGGACGATTCGAAATAGGCATCGGGAATACCATCTGCCCCAGTCGCACCAGTATAGTTGTTTTCCTTATCCCATTCTCCAGCATCCGGAATACCATTTGCGTTCGCATCATCAAATGCGCCCAATCGGGCCGTCTGCGCTAAGATGCCTCGCCCATTGATGTTCCCGAACGCAAAAAAGGTATAGACCGTGACGTTCTGCGTACCAGGCAAGCAATGACCAGTTACGCCAATTATCGCGATCGTTCCATCACCGGTTCCGCTGCAGGGACGCATGTCGTTGGTGTGTGCCCACAAGGCGACCGAATCCAGATATCCACTGCCGCTGCTGGCATAATCGGTCTTATGTTCTCCTAATAAGTCAGTGAAGGGCGTCAATGGATGAGTATTGCACGTACCATCCAGCGGACGGGGCGGTGCAGCACCATCACTGCTGGTGCAGTCGACACCGTTGTAGGCATTGTCCCGCAAACCAGTTGGAATGGTCTGGTCCTGCGTCGGCTCCCCATCCGTGAAGATGAGAATGAAGGTCTTACAGCAATTGACGACCTGGGAGGTGCTCGCCCAGGCCGGTGTGTGATTGGCCCCGAAGAAGTAGGGATCACGACCGCAGGCGCTGGTAATGTAGCCCGAGGGACAGGTCTCGCCGGAAATCAATGCGGAAACTTCACTGCTGCCGACCGAGCCGGCACCAGTCCCTTGAAATGCGACGCCATTCGAACTCCCTCCGGAAAACGCGATGGGAAACGTATACGCTGTGGGATAATAGGCGGAGTTGATCTGGGCCACGTATCGAACCGCATCGTACAGACTTTCCGCAAGGGGCGTCCAGGTCGTCGGGTATGCCTCATCGACCGCGTCGACCATGGCCGCCGTGTTCGTGTTGAACGTTTCGACCGTGGATCCGCTGAAATCGATGGATTGCCGTGAGCCGATACCTGTCAAGACTTTGATCCCATTGTCTGAACTCGAACCATTAAAGACAGCAAGGCCGAAGCGAGCCTTGTCTCCGATCTGCTGAATCACCCCCGTCGGTTCGCTATACATGGCGAAGGCTATTTCGTTCAGCTCAATTTCAGCAAAACCGTCGCTATCCGGACAGCTCCCCCCATTATCGTCATCGATACACAGGTCACCATCGGCCTCGAATCTCACGTAGAGATTCGCTGGATTCCCCGGATGCGCGGCAGTTGGGATCCGACCGACATAGGTCGTATTGCCGGTGCCACTGGCATAGGGAATGGCTGGCGTCGTCTCGTCACCCGTACCAAGATTCTGCGCCTTGACAGTCGGCAATGAGGGGGTGCCGGACGGTTTACAGGTCCCATCCGCGTTGCGCACCGGCGATGCGCTCGGGTGCCAGCAATTGCCCCCCGTCATGGCTTTTTTCACCGCATCGAACCGACGAAAGCTAGCCCAATTGATGAAGTTGCCGTCCCATTCCGTGCCGGCGCAGGCAGTATTGAGGGCCGCTTTCCCACCACCGATCTCGAATCGGTTGTCGGTAGTGTCCCAGACATAGCAGCGCAGGGGGTCGGCATAGCCGTTGTACCGAGTGGTGGCCACGAAAGTCGTGACGGTCGACGTCGTCCCGTCCGACAGTGTTCCGCAGCTTGCCGATTCGCAGGCTCGGTTCGCCATACTTCCCGAATTGTCCATTACGATCAGGATGTTTGGTGTGGCAATATTCGAGACGAACGGCGGCGAAGCCGTATAGTCAGCGTTGACGCGTACTGGCACGACCGCGTGGACAACGTTCGGTACGAACCAGGCTCCGATTACGACGAAGGTCATGGTCGCAAACGTCTTCACGCTCCATTGTTTCGTCATGTCGTCCTCCTGCTGCTTGGCCTCTCACCTTGCGTCATTCTGCAGGCGCAAGATTGATGAGAACCTTCTCCACGACTCAGATCGAGCTTCTTCCCTCTACTGAGGTCTCATCACCACCATCATATCGATCTCGCCCATTTTATTAAGGTGAAACTTTGCCTCGGACCGCAAGAATACTTCCTCCAAAGGGATCTCATTCTCCTTGTGATCCATAATCTTCGCGTCAGACTGAACTCGGTAATCCGTCCCGCTAATCCTGATCGATGACGCATACACGGCGTCGACCGTTCCCATCTTGTAGGTTGCCAGCTTCATCGCGGGTAACATCTCGCCCATCACGGACGGCGTGACGAGCGGTGAAGCAATCCCCAAGACGAACGCTGCGATCGCGTAGCCTCTGAGCAGTCTTGCCCTGTTCATCAGCCCACCTCCTAGGACGCTCCGATTTGTTTCATGCAGGTTTCGCCGACGGTGCAGCTGTACACGGACGTGACCGTGCTCGTCGTCGCCCCGGCTGCGCTGGGAGCAGCAATACAGGTAATGCGATAAAGAATTTCTTTGAGTTCCCCGGCACCTTCTTTCCGGCGCTTGAATAATCGATCAATATCTCCATTCACTGTCAGCCCAGGAATACTCGTAATGATCAAGTTCGGCGTAGTTGCGGCGCTGTCATTGAAGTTCTCTCCAATCGTGTTTGCAGCTGCGGGAGGAGGGAGTGGTTGACCAGAAATTTCACTGTAGAGAGTAGCGCTGTTGGCAGCCGGGATAGGTCCCGCGGGAGTCGCGGTGCTAAGAAACTCGGTTTTTATTTCTGAGTAATACAATGTTTGTTGAATAATGTTCACCGCCGTCCCTTCGCAAGCCTCCGCGGCTGCAGCCATCGCTTCCTTGGTGCTGACGAATCCGGACATCCTCGTCTCCAACCCAGTGACGGTAATCGCGGAGATCGCCAACACCACCATCAGGAGCATAATGATCATGACGGTGAGTAGCGCGACCCCTCGCTCATCCTCCCTGTCTTGACTGACTCGTCGCTCTCCTCTTTCCTCTCTCCATTCCATCGTGCGAGCCCTCACATATTCCTTGGCTGGATCACTCGGGTCACGACCCGACGCCTCAGCTTCGAATAGGTCGACGCATCATACCCAGCATCGGCTGACGGGTTGTGATCACTGATGATGACCGGTCCGCTCGTATTGACTCCCGCCGTATAGCGCTCTCCAAATCCTTGGTCCGGCGTCATTTGCCTGCCGACCACACTAATCTGGACCTGTTTGATCGCCTCAGGCGACATCGGCGGTAGATTCCAGGCACTATTGGTCACAAAATCGCTGATCGACGGCGGGCTCGTCGTATTGACCCCATCAATTTCATCGAGAACCCCATCCGGCGACGAGGGGTTTGGCGCCGCAGTACTGCAGCCATCGCAGCCGTAGGAGAATTGCATGTCCTCGATTCCATCGACCAAGGGCACATTATTTCTGGTCAGGCATGCGGTGCTCCCGATCCCGCATGCAGTCGTCGTGGTTCCGACTGCATAGGTCACGCATTGAAGTAAATAGACTGGTGTCCCGGCGGGAAATTTCCCGTCGATACTACTGGAGAGTGTGAGGGAAGTTGCGCCGACTGTGCCAACCGCCTTCGCCACGCCTCCACCGATGGATACGACAGACCCAACGGCCAACCCTTGACTGACCATGTCGGTAATGGCCGCCGCAGCAATAGGGAGGGTGTTGAACGGGACCGGATCAATTCCTGTTCCTCCGACGTTGGCTGAGAGGACCCAGGGTGTGACGACATCGGTGAGGAGCGGCACAACCATCGAAATACTATCTGGACCAGTATCAGCGCCAGTAGGATTCTGATCTATGGGACGAAAACCGACCGGACGGGAAATGGTCCCATTGGTCACGCTGCATGTCCCGACAGTCGGTGCGCCTGGCACATTCCCCACATAGTTATAGCTGGCCAATCGCATATCACGAGCCAGCATTTCCATCGCCATTCTGACATTCTGTTGTGTCTCCACCTACCTGCTCGTTGACCGTCGTAGCTTTTTGGCTCATAACCAGCATAGACAACGCTGCACCAATGACGCCAAGCCCTACGGCGGTGGCGATCATCAACTCGATCAGCGTCATGCCGGCTTCATAGCATCGATGGTATCTGGTGGCCTGATCAGTTTTCATCGATTCAAATCTCCCGCACCGTCATTCTGGAGCGACGACCGTCCGAAAGGTCATGGTCTTGGACTGCATGGACGTCCCGCTCCCGGCTGACGCATTCCACGTGACCGTGATGACGACATTGGTTCGATTTAGGCTCGGCACACCCAATGTCGGGGCAGGGTCGCCGAGTATAGCCGTCACAGTCCCTCGCACACCGCTTATATTGGAGGCTGTCAGAGCAGCTCGCCACTGCTGACAATCCGCAAGAGCCTGTCGCTGAGTAGCCGTGGTTTGTGGACAGGGGGTTGATGCAGTTGTATCAATGTTATGGTAGTCCAAGACCCGTTGACGATTACTCTGTATGCGCTCCAACATTTCTACCCCGAAATTCGTGACCACCGTTGTGTCTTTTGACTGAGCGTTCTTCGCCATCGATGATCCCTGAAAACCGGCGACCCCCAGCATGGTGATGGCTAGAATCGCTCCAGCCATCACCGCTTCGATCAGGGTAAATCCGCCCTCATTTCCGATCGTGTGCGGGTGGTTCATACAATCAGTTTCCCGAATTGTCCCGTTACGGGCAGGTATCCTTCGCACACCAGTCGACTTTTCCTGAAGGAGTCACTCAACCGAATAGACCGTCCCTTGTGTGGGAGTTAAGGTAATCAGTGTGGCGGTTGAACCACCACCGGCCCGCAACCCGAACATATTGAATCCAAAGTTTGCCGCTGAAATACTCGCGACTCCCTCGTTGAGGGTGACCGGAGGAAATACCCCACCAAACGTCACTGTGGCTCTCCCTCCCGTCACAGCGGTCGTTACGGTGATGCTGGTTCCTCGGCTCATTGCTGCCGCACGGGCCAGATTCAGATTGCCCGCCAGCTCCGTTGCAGCTTGTTTCATCTGATACTTTGCCTTCCACTGCGTAAATGACGGAACCGCGATCATGGTGGTGATGCCCACGATGGCACCAACAAGTGCCATCTCTATCAGCGTAAACCCCTTGGCATCGCGCAACAGACCACCGGTCATCATGGGATTCCTCTTAAGAGACACCCTCTTAGGCTGGAGGACAAAGCAAGGGACATGCCGGTCCAAATGGCCTTATCCACGTACTTAACCTCTGGAATTAATGGCGTTCTCTTTCCATTGAGACTGCCTGGGTTTGGTCATTTTTCGTGCTTTGGAGCAACAATTTTCGGCTGAGCGGCTGTACAGTTTGGTACCTCCTAGTCAGACGCTGTTGGGGGAGTGGCGGCCGGATGATGCTGATCGGACCTGCTATGCTCGTGAGGGAATGGTTAACACCTTTGCAACAGCAGATCGTCCATCATCAGCCACAATGGAAGATCTCTAGATGTCTAAAAACAATCGCAAGCTTCGACGGTTTGCCATCCAAGTTCCATGTACATTTGGCAATCACACCTACAAAGCGGAAGGAACGATTTTGAATCTCTCGGCGCAGGGCTGTGCTGTTATGACGGTACAGCCACCATCGGCCTTGTCTTATCTTGCACTGCAGATTGATTTACCGGACAACACCACGCCTATCGAAATTGAACTCGCTGGCGTGCGGTGGGTTTCGGAGCACCGATGCGGATTGGAGTTTATTCGGATTTCACCAGAAATGGCGAACCGGTTAGGTTCGTTTGTCGCCGTACTTGAACACACTGCCTGACCTGGCCTCAACGCATTCAGCTACTTCACAGCCACGGCCCGGACTTGCCGGTACGTCGTCAGTCCCTTGAGTACTTTCTGAATGCCATCTTGCAAGAGGGTGACCATTCCATCCCGTATGGCGACACTGAGAATTTCTGCTGTGCGCGCCCGGCTTTGAATGAGATTCTTGATCTCTTCTGAGCCGACCAGGAGTTCGTGCAAGGCCACTCGGCCCTTAAATCCAGTCTGATTACAGACTTCGCACCCCTTCCCTCGGCAAAGCCTGAGATCCTCGGTGTAGGTAACCCCGAGCTTTTCCCAATTTCTCACCCCGTATCCCTGCACAAGCTCGTCAAATTCCTGTTGTGTCGGATGGTACTCTTCTTTGCAGTAGGAACAGATCCGTTTACAGAGCCGCATGGCGAGAATGCCCAACATCGCATCAGCAAAGTTAAACGAGTCACACCCCATATCAAGCAATCGCGTCACAGTTTCTACGGCACTATTGGTATGCAATGTACTCATCACGATATGACCTGTGAGTGACGCTTCGATCGCAATGTCCGCGGTTTCCTTGTCGCGCATCTCTCCGATCATGATGACATCTGGATCAGCCCGAAGGAATGCACGCATCGCCGAGGCAAAGGTAAATCCGATCTTTGGGTGCACTTGTACTTGCCGCAACCCTTCTTGTGTCACTTCAATGGGATCTTCAGCCGTCCAAATTTTCCGTTCATCGGTATTGATGTGTTTCAATACCGCGTGAAGCGTCGTCGTCTTTCCTGATCCAGTCGGCCCCACGCACAGAAAAATGCCATGTGGATGTTCAGACAGCTCCTTCACGGTCTGTAACACGTCAGCAGGAAAATCCATCGCTTCTAACGGCATGGTTTCCTTGGCGGTCAAGAGACGGAGCACGACATCTTCATTGTTTCCTGCCGTCGGCAGCGTTGCCACCCGCAACTCAATTTCACGGTCCTTTGCTAACTTGTATCGGATCTTTCCATCTTGAGGTTTCCGCCGCTCGGAAATGTCCAAATTGGCCATAATCTTCAACCGTGAGACGATGGCTCGACGATAGGCAGCCGGAATCCTCATATAGGTAAAGCAGGTCCCATCGACTCGGAATCGAACCGCGGTTTCCTTACGGTCGGAATAGGGCTCGATGTGGACGTCCGAGGCCGCCAGCCGATATGCCTCAGCAATAACCTGGTTTGCCAGCCGTACGATGGCCGAGTCGTTTTCATCGATCTCTCTTCGCTCTGCTTCAGCGTTCCGTTCGCTGCCGGCCTCATCCACCAGCTCCCCAAGAATATCCGTGATTGAGCCACCAGTTGCTTGGCCTGTTGCAACAAGCAGATATTGTTCGATGTCCCGCCGAAGCCCGACTGCAAATCGAATGGTTGTCCCTGGAAACGCACGGCGAATATCCAAGCCCTTTTCGAGATCATGAGGATCATTGGTGACGACGTCGAGCACTGTGCCCTGACGCTTCATGGGAATCCAAGAACTCCTTCTGAGGTAATCGAAGCTGAGGTTTTTTAAGAGTTCCGGATCAATAATGGTTCGTTCGTCGTACGGAATATAGGGACATTGATAGAACTCACTTAATGCTGACCCGAGGGCTGGTTTAGGGACACGATATTTGTCGATGAGGACAGTCTCTAGATCAACCTCTCGTGAGAGGGATTCCTCCACTGCCGCGTCCAATTCAGTCGGACTTATGAGGCCCCTGTACGCGATACAATCCAGGAGACTCCGTTCCATGGTCTTTTTTCGGGGCACCTTGTTCATCGGGGGTCTCTTCAGCGTTGCGACGGAAAGGACTTCTCGTTTATTCTGTGTTCCAGCGGCTTGTGCAATCATTGTAGTTCTTCCTTGTGTCCCGACAACTAGAATACGTTTTTGATTCGTCTATAAAGTGAGGACCCCTTCGCCAATCAATATTTGGCGAGCCATGTTCCTGGAGCGCGATAGACAACCGGTAGGCCCCGAAACCACCCCTCTCCGATATCATGGTCATACCAGACTTCGAGGATACCTCGTGAATCTGTTCCCGTAATCGTCCCGCTACTGACCACTGCACCATACACCTTTGCTTTTCCTGTCACCGTGATATTGCCAGCCGCATACAGCACACCGTTGAACTGAATCCCTGGGAGCTGAACCGGCGTCCGAGTCACGGCCCCATCGAAATTGGTCCATGGCGGGCTGAGAGCCTTGATCAGAGCTCCAGGTCCATGGGGATTGAGATGGATATGCCCCTGCATCACGATCGTGGCTTCAAGATAGGAGGCCTGCAAACGGAGTACGCCAAGGTTGTCCAGACGTGGTGCCAGCTGGTCCAGCGTATCGATGAAGACCAACCCTTGTTGGTCACCCGGCACCTGAGACGTCAACACCTCATCAGGCGAAAGTCCTCGACCCGGCTCTACCAGACCTTGAGGATAGAGCAGCCCTTCGCGGTCAATCGCGAAGTAGCGCCCGATACGCTTAGCCATCTGCTTCAGTTCTTCGTAGGTCCATTGATCCAGCCGTAGGCCAGGAATCGGCGATTGTCCGTCGTGAATATTCGATGGCAGGCCCGGCGCCTGGTCTGAAGCCGGTTGAGTAACCAAGACCTGTCCCCCAACCCACGCTTCCATCCAGCGATCCTCCCGTTGCGCCGTCTCGTCATAGCTCTGTCCTGTTACCGGTGCCATCCCGCTTTTGGTTGGAATATCGCTCTCATGACTGACCACGAAAGTTTCCCCCACTCGCAAATCACCCCAATGAACTCTGACCAGTGATTCATTGCCCTGCCGATATTCTCCTAGATGTCGTGCCACTTGCACCGCAGCCTTCAACGGGCGAAGATTCAAGGCGCCTAGCTGGAGTAAGACGGAGTGCCTGACTGAGGGAGTTGTCTCTGTGGCAATCGTGGCATCTACCGTGCACAACAGGCCAGGATTTGATGGTGCATAGACCTTGACCTCTTCGACATGTCCTAAATGGCGCATCGCGCGGAAGACGCCCACTTCCGGATCGTTCAAGACCCGTTCGTCTGTAGGATTCACCGCAAGGAACGCGATATCTGGCTGTTCGCTGGTCCCTGTAAACTGTGAACGGCCATCGGGGCCAAAAAAAGACGGCCCTCCTTCTCCATCACGCTGTCGCTTCTCTCGGAAAAGCCTGAGCCGCGGATGACTGCCGGTCGACTGTGGATCATGAAACCACGCCACTGTCAGTTCGGCTGCCGCATCGGCAAGCTGTTGAGTGACGGCCCCCTGATTTCCCGCGCGAGCACTGACGACCTCCTGCCCGGATAGACTGAAGAGGGCTGACGCTAAGAGTGATACCAGTAGAACGATGACCATCGCTCCGAGGAGCGCAATCCCTTGTTGGTTTCCTGTGAGAATTCGATGAGACATGGTCCTCTTCCTCGCTTATGATTGAATAGTGACATCCCGCAGCATCACGCCCCGGGGTTGTTCGGAATGGATTTCTATGACGACCCGTTTCACGTGGGGAATCGCGCTTGTTCTTGTTCCCCTGTCGTCCCAATATGACAGCCGAAAATCTAGAAGACGCCCGATCATCACGCTCGCTCCTCCATCGACCATGCGCATGAGTTGCGTGGTTCCGTTCTCGTCCCGCTTTGCGTAGTACACAACCCGATTGCGAACTTCCACCGCCGTTCCCGCAGGAAAGGTGGCCTCGATCGGCTCGAGCAATGTCAGCTGACTTCGTTGCCCTGCCCGTGCAAGCCGATGTGACTCACAGTTCGTAGAACTGCAGATCATAATGGTCTTCCCCGTTCCCCATCCGCTACCATCCTGCACGGCAATAACGAACTGCCCTGGGAGAAGCGCAGCGGTCGTATTGGTCCGAAGTGCCCCGAGATTCGCATGGAAGAGAAGCTGATCCGGATCCGCAGTTTGGATCGAGTCAGCAGTGGCGAGTCGAACTTCCTGCTCGAAGACTTCCAGACCAAGTCTCATATCTTGCTGTTGCTTGACTGCTGCAAACTGCTTGTTCGCATGGGTTTTAGCCACAGTGAAGATATCCAAGGTGGCGGCCAGTACTGCTACGCCGATGCCCAGACTGAGCATCAACTCGATCAATGTGAACCCAGACTGGCAGACTATCGACTCGCAAATTGATGGCTGCTGAGTCGAGTTGGAAATGGACTTACTGAGAGTCATCGTTGCCC
>JAHBWO010000099.1 GCA_019636945.1 Nitrospira sp.
AAAAGAGTAGGGTCATTCCTCTCGCGGCGCGGCATCGGCGACTCCTCGCTCATGTCGCGCCCGTTCTCTCTTCCCTCCCCTCAAGCCATTCGTAACATAGAATTTACGGTCGCCTAACCCGCCTGGAACCTCGTGGGGCTATGCTCTTTCTTAGCGCGTCGGTAAGGTGAGAGATACCGGCCGATCCTACACATTCAACAGGAGGGAGATCCTATGGTGACAGTCAGTGAACTGATGACGAAGAAACTGGTGAAAGTGCCGGCCGGCACCTCGGCGGCGGACGCAGCCCGAGTGATGAACGAACGGCATGTCGGCAGCGTGTTTATCGAGCAAAACGATTGCGTCGTGGGTATCGTGACCGAATCCGATATCGTTCGAAAAGTTGTGGGCGAAAATAAGCCGGTGCATTATGTTTCGGTTGAGTCCATCATGAGCAGCCCTGTCATTAGTCTGGACGAACGGCGTTCGATTACGGAAGCGGCCGACCTCATGCAGCATCATCACACGCGCCATCTTGGCGTCTTGAAAAGCGGGGCGATCGTCGGGGTGCTCTCGGTCCGGGATCTCCTGCAACCGGTGTCGGTGGACGAGTTCTAACTCGCCACCGCCTCCCCAACCGCTCCCACGTCTGCTGTCAGGACTGGACAGGCCGAATCTCTATTCTTCCTCGCCATTTTTCCCTCCCAAAATTTTTATCCTCTGCTGTTCCATAGCGTATTGGACGGAACATCGCGCCGTTTCACAAGAGTAGAGGTCACGGGCACTGGAGTTTGTACCCCACCCCTCGAATCGTGATGATGAAGGCAGGCTTAGCCGAATCTGCTTCGATTTTCTGACGCAACGAATGAATGTGGACATCCAGGGCGTGTTCTTCGAGGGCGTAATCTTCACCCCAGACACGGTTGAGCAATTCCTGTCGCGATAGAACCACGCCGGGGGACAGGAGAAATTGATGGAGGATGCGAAATTCTTTCGGTGTAAGGTCGACGAGCGTTCCTCCGACCGTCACTTCGTGCCGCGCGGTATCCATCATCAGCCCCTCTATACGCAGGACAGATGACGGCGCCTTCGTCATGTTGTGCCGACGCAGTATTGCGCGGATATGCGCGATCAGTTCACGGTAGCTTGCAGAACAGAATACCAGGTCAAACCCTCCGTCTAACTCACACAGGCACTCCTCTTCGTCGCACGGTTGATCGAATGCCTGAAGCGCGATGATGGGAATAGCGTCTGAGAGTTGGTCGCGGCGAATCTTCTCTTTTCTGATCACCTGCCGGTCTATCAACACCATGCTGGGATCTGCCTGCCGGAGCTCTATCAGAGTCTGTGCGAGCGTGGGTGCCACTCTGACTGCATATCCGTTTGTCATGAGTGCTTTCTGCAGGGTTTGAGTTGTCGCGGCATTCATGGTCACCAAGACGACCGTGGTTGTGGTCTGTGTCATGCGGATCAGATCTCCTATTTTTTACTACGTAGCATAACTGTAAGCGGTTGTCTGATGGTTGAGTCAGTGTTACGGGAAGGTTAACTCAGCTCGCATCGACGCATTTTCCTGACGTCGTTAACTCAATCTTAAGGCGACTGTGACGTGTGCGTCACCGCACGTACGTATGGTCCTGTGCCATATGAAGACACAGTCACTTCACACGGGCACACATTCACTCAATCAAAGGGAGGCATTCTGTGGTGATTGAACAGCAGGTGGGCAGGCGATGGGTCTTGCGAAGCGCCCTCGCATTGACATTGTCGATAACGGGACTTCCGGACCTGGGGCGTGCAGCGGAATCGACTGAGCCGGCTCCGACGGGAGCGATGCTGACTTCCACTGCTCCTCAAGGCATGGGGGGTATTATTCGTCGGGCGGACAAGGGCCTGGAGACCACGTCGCTTGAAGATCTGATGCTGGAAAAGGGATTGATTACCCTCGATGACTGGATCCGGATCAAGGCAGAAGAGGAACAACGAAATACCGAGCGTTCGGTGGTCGCAGAATTTACCGGCAGTCCCCGCTGGTTCGAACGGATCACCATGTATGGCTACGGCATGATGCGGTACAACAATTCGTCAAATGGCGCATTTCGCAGCTATCAGGATGCGTCAATCGGCGACAAGAACAATGGCGCACAGCCGGGGTTTTTCTTTCGCCGGATCCGTTGGGTGATTACAGGGCAGGTTTCGGAGCATGTGTCATTCTTTATCCAGCCGGATTTGGCTTCGAACATCAGCGGCAATACCCATGCGCTGTCAATGCGGGATGCGTGGGGAGAATGGAATTTCGATAAGGATAAGGAATACCGGCTGCGTCTGGGGCTGCAGCGTGTGCCCTGCTCTTTCGACAATTGGCAGGCCAGCCGTCAGCGTATGGCCATCGATCGGGCGGATGCGACTAACAGCTGTCAAAACAGCGAACGTGACATGGGCGTCTCATTCATGTGGTCGCCGAAGGTGGCGCAACAGCGGTTCAAGCAAATGCTGGACTACATGTATGGCCCTGGCGACTACGGCGTCTTTCACATTCAGGTGTACAACGGACAGGGGCTCAATGCGCAGGAAGCCAACGCAGACAAGCATGTGGGCGCGCGATTGGCATGGCCGTTTGAATTACCCGGCGGCCGGCTTCTGGAAGTCGGTGTCAACGCGATGCGCGGTCAGTTCGTCGTCAACCATGGCACTGCGGCGGCCGGGCAGACGCTCTATTCCTTTAACTCAAGCGGCAGTACGGGCAACAGAAGTTATCGTGACGAGCGGTTGAATTTCTACATGTATTATCCGCCGCAACCCTGGGGCTTCATCGCGGAATATACGCTTGGTCGGACGCCGGAGCGTCAGGCCAACGGGCGAGTCGAGAATAGTTCCCTCTCTGGCGGCTATGTGCAGGCTCACTATCAGTGGAAATACAGCGATATCGGGCTGGCAAACATTTATGCCCGGTATCAGGAATACCGGGGCGGCATCAAGTTCCAGACCGGAGCTCCAAGCGGCAAGATGAGCGAGTTGGAGACCGGCATTGCCTGGCAGCCGGATCCCCAATGGGAATTCACTGTCGCCTATGCCTTCTCGCAGCGGAATAATCTGTTCTTGACGGATCCCGGCACGGCCACGACACCGGGCGTTCAGCGGGAACAGTACGCCAATCTCTTGCGGTTCCAAGCCATCTGGTTCTGGAACTAGCGAGTCGTTCGTTGTTGTCTATCGTGCGGGAAGGCGTGGAGGATATTCAAGCTGCGCTTTCCCGCACCGTTTCACCCTGCACCATTGGAGCATCATGACGCATCGTACGTTCAAGGTCAGCATCGCACTCAATCTCCTGTGCCTCGCCCTTGGCCTGGGTGCCTGGGTGGGACCGAATGTCCAGACCTCCTTTAATCCCACCATTGCCAAACCGGTTGTGTATCCCAATAGTATTATCCACACCATGGCATCCGTCATGGGGTCGGTCGAGCTGGGACAGCGGGTGTTTGTGGCGCCCTTTGCGTCGATCCGCGGGGATGAAGGGCAGCATATTCACATCGGCGACGACAGCAACGTTCAGGACGGTGTGGTGATTCATGGTTTGGAGACGTTCGACGCGGGACGGGATATTCTCGAAAACGTCGTGACGGTGGAGGGGCGTAAATACTCAGTGTACGTGGGCGAACGTGTGTCCCTGGCTCACCAATCGCAAGTCCACGGCCCGGTCAAGATCGGCAATGATACTTTTGTCGGAATGCAGTCGCTGATCTTTCGATCCGAACTCGGGGATCATGTGGTCGTTGAGCCGGGCGCAAAGGTGATCGGGGTATCTGTACCCTCGCATCGTTATGTCCCCATCATGACGGTCGTCACGACACAGGCCCAGGCTGATGCCCTTCCCATGATCACCGATCAATATGCGTATCGAAATTTAAACCATACGATTGTGCATGTGAATACGCAGTTTGCCGATCCGCAGACGGCTCGCCGTCTCAGCCGAGGTCGGTAGGCTGTCTCGCATCGACTATCCTCGCAGCAGTCCCTGTACATCGTCTTTCGCGATTACCGGGGTGTGGCATACGTCACACCCCGCCCGCTTCTTCAGAATCTTGTTCCGACCCAGTCTCGCACAGTCACATAATCGTAGGTCGGTTCCAGGAAGGCATCAGCGCAGCAAGTTGATGCTCGATTGCGGTCGACTGCGGCTTCTGACATGGCTTTGCCAAAGAGGGGCTTACCCTAACCTCCAAGGCATGGGTTATCCGGATCGGCATCTGTTTCCGCCGCGCGCGGAGATGAATCGTTCTATCAGTGCTGTGGCGTGACGGTTTGCACGGGCGGCGCTGATGCGTGGAGTTGATCGAGGTCGATGACGACGAGTTTGGATTCGTCCAGGTAGCGGTCATAACCGTCGTGACCACGTACCTGTTTGTTTGGAATCCAGGCGCTTTCGGGTGTGAAGGTGGCTGTGAAGCGATACCGGGCAATCGGGATAAGAGGTCGGTCACGCGTGTCTACGGTGTGGGCATTTTCATACTGGTTCGAGTAAGGCGAGGTTTTGGCGTTGGCCAGAATCACATACAAGTACCGGCCACGCACAAACATTCCTCCGGAAGTGACGAGTTCACCTTTTGTGATGTCACGCGTAAGGGCATAGAACGTGGCCATATCCTTTGGGGACGCTTTGGCAAGTGCTTGTCTGAGATAAGGCGCTAGAATGGATGCTTCGGCTGTCGTAAAGGCGGGACTGCTACCCTTGGTTGAGAACACGTCGAAGCCGGTGATCGTGTCACGCGACCGAACTCCGATTCCCCGTAGGGCCGCCATCATCTGCTCATGCGAAAGAGCCGCAGGATGACTATGGCCGGTGCCATTCGACGGATCGAACTGGATTGAGACAGAGAGGGGCTTTTCATCATGAATGACGATGGGGGGCGGATCTGCGGCGCAGCCGCCGAGAGTTGACATCGTTAGGAGCACGGCAACCCCAAGTCTCAAACGCAAATCTCGCATGATACGAAGCCTTCCTGTGAGGTTCACGAAGAAAAGATAACAGGGAGAGAAAGCGAAATGAAAGCGCCGGTCGTTTTCGAGACGACCGGCGCCTGACAGGCTAACAGTTTTCCTATCGTGTCTGGGACAACAGCAACGCCGACACCGAGGGACCTGATAACGTTTCAAGATTCTTTGCCACTTGAGCGGCCGGCAACGGGAAGAATCCTGCCCGAGCCACGGTCTCCTGCCCTTCGCGGCTGTTCACGAACTTCAAGAACTCAAGGACTTCCCGATCGACATTCGCTCCCGGAGCCTTCTTCGCGTACAGATAGAGATACCGCGCTAACGGATAGGCGCCGCTTCGGGCCGTGTCGGCGGTAGGTGTCACATAGTCTTTGCTCCCGGCTGGCGCGAGCGGAACCACGCGAACGGTGGTAGCTTGAAAACCGATACCGGCATATCCCATTCCTAACGGATCCCGGCTGATGTCCAGGATTTCAGTGGCTGAGCCCGGTTCCTCCACCACTTCGGATTTCATGACCCCATCCGCCAGAGCTTCTCGAAGAAAGAATGCCCGTGTGCCGGATTTCTTGTCCCGACCGTACAGATGAATCGGATGGGATTCCCATCCGTTGTCGAGACCGATATCGCCCCATTTGGTAATGTCTGTTCGATAACCGCGTTTGCGATCCTTCCCAAAAATGGCATCGACCTGTTCGAGGCTGAGCCCCTGAATCGGATTCTGCGCGTTGACATAGATGGCCACGGCATCCATGGCGACCGGCAGTTCCGTCACGTCGTAGCCGTAGCGGGATTTGAAGTCTTTGCGGTCCTCATCCGACATGGGGCTGGATGACGCGTAGAGCGCCACGTGTCCGGACACGAGATGACCCGACGGTTTGGCATCGCCGCGCCGGATGGTGGCTTGATCGATCAAGAATCCTTTGACTCCCGCATAGGATCCGCCGCCCTGCACGACCATCTTGATGCCCGGTTGCCAGGACTGAAAGGCCGCGGCCAGTTTGACCATGATCGGCTGCATGGTGTCGGAGCCTGCAATCGCAATGCGTCCGGTCACGGGAGTCGTCGTCGGATAGGATCCAATCGCGGCATCCAGCACCGGCTTTGCCGTAGCCACCGACGTATCGGCCGATGCCGTGCCGACCATGCTTCCGAAACACAGCAGACTCATGGCTACGAGTCCCATTCCTGAATGGCTGTGTTGCCCTTTCCGCCCACTCTGCCGCTCTTGCATAGCTCCTCCTGCCTGAAAAGTGAATCATTCTGCGTCGCCACTACTGGCTCGTCGTCAATCTATGCGACGCACCTTAGTGAGATGGGATTATGTCTGCATAACTCGCACGTTAAGACTGTGTTAACTCCTTGAATGATTCAGAAACGAGGCAAATGTAACCTGATCTTGAAGGCGTTCTCGATCAGAGGAAACAGTCTCGAGATAGAGTTTCTACCAAGCCGTCCCGTGCCCTCGTCGGCCGGGTTCACGGTCATGAGAGCGATGAGGGGCTCACAGAGCGACGGGGTGCCATAGACATTCACGAAGGAGGGCGCGACATGACCACGGTCTTGATGGGAGTCACGATGATGATGTGTGTGCACCTCTGGCTCGCATCCACCAGTCGCCGGTTGTGATGCGGCATGAGCGGTCGCCTTAGGCGACTGCGGTGAGGGTGAATCGATAGCCGATTCCCGGAAAGGCGTCGATCGATCCAATGGATTGATCGGTCGTTTTCCGGCTCAGCCCACGAACGAGTCGTTCGAGCTCGTGTTCGTGCAGCAATGGGCTATTGTTCCACAAGAGAGCGATCAGTTCTTCCGCCGTTACGATGGATCCGGGTCTTGCTGTGAAGAGTCGCAGCAGAGTGAGTTCTCGGGGCGAGACAGTGAACTCTTTTCCGAAGACGGACACGAGCAGACAGTGGTCCTTGATCGTGACCGGCGAGCCGGAAATGCTGGGGGCGGTGGCCCAGGCCGCCTGTGATCGCCGTAGTAAGGCTTGCACACGAGACACAACTTCGCGTGGGCTGAACGGTTTTGCAATATAGTCGTCTGCTCCCATGCCGATGCCGGAAATCCGATCCTCATCACTACTCAGTGCGCTGATCATCATGATGGGGATGTGTTGTGTGGCCGGTTCGCTTCGAATGCGCCGGCACACTTCCTGTCCGTTCATCCCCGGCAGCATGAGGTCCAGCAGAATGAGCGACGGCCTGAGCCGCATGACATCGGCCAATCCCGTGATTCCATCGTTCGCGACATTGGTGCGATAGCGGGCCTGCCGGAGAGAATGGTCCAGTAATTGAGCATGCAACGGCTCATCTTCAATGATTTGTACGATGTTCAGTGTCATCCGGTCATGCTAGTTGACCGGTGTTACGAGAGAACCAGCGTCTTGTTAATCCTGTGCAACATCAAGATGAGTCCGTCGTGCACAGTCTGAATTCCACTCCCCTCCGACTCTCGGACCTCAATCACAATGAAACGTAACCAGGCTGTAATGGATCGGTGATCAAGCTGGAACAATGCCCCGATACATTGTCTTCAAGAGAGAACGATGCCGATCATAAAAGGTCGATCGTACCGACCGCTCGTATGAACGGCACCTTTGTCAACAACCGGGAGACATTACGTATGATCTTTAGTCACTCGCAGCCTCGCATGCATCGCCTCTCGGAGTTCATGAGCCAGGTGATCGACACCGATCTCACCGAGCTTTGGATGAAAGGCATCAAGGCCGTTCTCAGCCTGCTCATTCTCACCATCCTCATTGCGCTCACCGGGGGTGTGATCAAGACGTTTCTGGATATTCGCCTCCTGCTGCATGCGCCGGTTGAGGTGGGCCTCAGGCAGATCATCGTCGATACATTGATCCTTCTTGCGGTCGTGGAAGTGTTCAAGACCACGCTCACCTATTTTTCAGAAGGCCGAGTCAAGGTGACCTTCATCGTGGACACGATTCTGGTGGTCATGCTGACGGAAATCATTTCTCTCTGGTTCAAGGAAGCCGGTCAAACCCAGTTGCTGTCGCTGGGGGCTATTCTTCTCGCACTCGGGATCATTCGTGTGGTTGCCGTCCGCTGTTCGCCAGCCCAGGGTGAGGGGATTGGAAAAGGGGTTCTCTGCGGCCGCGAGGAATAGTGAGGATGCTGGTAGGCCGTGGGCCGAATTAACCCAGACTTGAGCCACGTCTGATGTCAGGGGTCACAAGATGGTTTCATCCTCTCTGTGCATGCAGCCCTATTTCAAGCCCACCCGAGCCTGGAACACGGGCGAGAAGAAATCCTAATCAGGAGGCGCGTCATGGTGCATCTGTCCAGTTCTCCCACCAGCGAATATCTGATTCTCGATCTCTTGGGTGTGCGAAAGTCCCTGACGCTGGAGCAGGTCGTCGGCCTGCTTCCCGAGCTCAGTTGGAACCAGATTTTTAAGACGGTCGATGAACTGAGTCGGCGCGGTGAGATTATTCTGTTTCGCAGAGGATTCGAGTACGAGATCGAACGCATGTCATCCAAGTCACGGGCCTTTGCCTGCGCCAGCTGATCTCGTGCCGCCAATCTCGGAAGTGCGCGAACCGGGCATCAACCCCTGGGACAGCTGATCTCACTCACGGGAGATGTGAGGGACAGCGATTCTGGTTGCGTCGAAATTGAGGCCGCTTCATTCAGTTACGACCGGGATGTGCCAAGAAGCGATATCGAAATCCCGGTAAGATTTCAATCGATCCTGCTCCACTGTTCTCCAGCTTTCGTCGAAGAAAGCGAATACGGTGCTCGATCTCCTCTCGGCTCCGGCTCCTTGGATCTTCCCCTGGAAGGTTAAGCAATACATCGCCGTGCACCAACTGCCCATCCTGCGTCAGCAGATACTGAAGCAGTCTCAGTTCCGGATTCGACACGGTGATGTGCCGTTCCTGCAAGGACACGACGAAAAAGGGCCCCTCCAGAGTGAGTGACGTATCAGAGCACACCAGCGGCCTCGCCTGGCCTTTTTCACGGACTCTCCGCAACACGGCTTGAACGCGTGAGACGACTTCCCGGGGGCTGAAGGGTTTTACCACGTAATCATCAGCTCCCATCTCCAGACCGGCAATACGATCTTCCTCTGTGCCGACAGCCGTCAGCATGATGATGGGAATGTGTCGTGTCGCCGGCGTGCCTCGCACCAGCCGGCAAATTTCGTGGCCGTTCATGCCTGGCAGCATGACATCCAGGAGGATCAGCGAGGGTTGGAGCCGTTGCACGTTGTTCCAGCCGCTGTGTCCATCGGCGTCCAATGCCGTGGAAAAGTGGGCCTGGCGCAATGCCCGCTCCAGCAAGTTGGCGTGAAGCGGCTCGTCTTCGATAATCTGCACGATGGAATCGGTCATGGCAGTGATACTAAGGGGCAGATGTTTCGTGGCCCTCTCGCCTGGTTTACCGTGCTGTTAACAAGCGTCGAAGGAATGGACGGAATAAAGTTAACAATTCCGTAACATTGCTGTGTTTCCACGGCAATCTCACACTTTTACCGTGTCAGCTGAAAGATCGATTGTGTCAACGGCTCGATTCACGGGAGGCGAACGATGGTGAAATCCGCAATGTTCTTACAGAATCCCTTTACACGACAGGCAGCGGCCGGACTCTCTGCCGTCTGTGTCGCGCTGTTACTGGTCGCGGGCCTCTGCGAACCTGCTCATGCGGAACAAAGTGGTCCTTTTGCCGGGTTGACCGTCGATCCCAGCCTGGAACGATATAGTCCGAAGTCACAAGTGAGCGGCGGTTTTCGGGTTCAAGGATCGGATACGATGCATGCCTTGATGCGCCGGCTGGTCACGGACTTCCAGGCTCGGCAACCCAAAATTGCCGTCGATCTCAAGTCCGGCGGGTCTGCCAAAGCGATTGCCGAGTTTATCGAAGCCCCTCAGCCGAGCCGGATCGTTGTCAAGGAGGAACGTGCGAAACAGGTGCTTCTGGTCAGCAGCTCACGAGAGCTGTTGGACTCGGAAATCAAGCAATTTGCCGCTGCCCGTGGTTATGAGCCTCTCGCCGTTCCGATCGCCGTCGATGCTGTTGCCTTGTATGTCCACAAGGATAATCCGGTCACCGGGCTCACGCTAGACCAGGCCGATGCCATTTTTTCAACCGGCCACCTGCGAGGCTATAAGAAAGACATCAAGGCCTGGGGAGATCTGGGCTTGGGAGAGGGATGGGAAACGGCGTTGATCCAGGCCTACGGCCGAGATCGCAGATCAGGGACCAGGGCATTTTTCCAAGAACATGTGTTGGCAGGTGGCGAATTTAAGTCGACATTACAGGAGGAGCCGGGTGCCGCTTCGGTCATTCTGGCGCTCAGCCGTGATCAACTCGGTATCGGGTACAGTGGAATCGGCCTGCAAACGTCCAACGTGCGGATCCTTCCCGTAGCTGAAAACGAGGGCATGCCGTTAATCACCCCTTCTGCAGCCACGGTCGCCGATAAGAGTTATCCGCTCCGTCGTCTGCTCTACCTGTATCTGGATAAGGATCCGAGTAGTGCGGTGTCCGCGGCGGTCCAAGAGTTTCTGGCGTTCGTCAAGAGCCGGGAAGGCCAGGAGTCCGTGGTTCGAGCAGGGTTTTATCCTCTGCCCATGGATCAAGTGGAGAAGATAGCGGTGGCTTTGGGAGTTCCGCCCTCTTCCTCGGCTCCGTCAAAGGAACAGAGCCGGTGAAGGCGTTCCGTCCGTGACTCTTATGGCGCGATGGATTTCTTGGGGAACGATTTCTTGGGCCTGGCGGTTTCCGAATCTCGGCGAAGTTTTGTGAGCTCGTCTTGTAATTGCTGCAGCTGCTCCGTCTGCCGATTCAACCGATCGCGAAGATCCTGGTTTGATTGAGTCAGTTCCCGGAGCTGCAGCCGGAGATCCTGAGCCGCTTCGGAAGGCTCAGGTGCTGCGGCCGGTTGAGCGGGCGGTGAAACAGGTTTGGGTTGGACCGCCGCAGCTATTCCAGGCAGGCTCCGATTGGCCTGAGCCAACACGTCTTTCACATTCATGGAGAGATGAACCCGCTCAAATGGTGCCCAGTCTGGTTCCCGCGAGCCCTGACTTCCAGCTGCCTGATAGGGACGCATGAGGCTGAGCGTCATCCCTTTCGTATCTCGCAGATCTTTTTCATCTCCCCCTGCAGTATCCGCTTTCGAGAAGGCTTTGTGATCAGTGACGACCAGATGCAAGGACTGATGTCTAAGAAACAGTGCACCACTGGTCGCGTCACCATAGGGCGACCTGGGATTTGATAGATAAAAAAGGACACGTTGTGTCGGTGAGGACTGTTGGAGCGCATCGGCGATGGGCCTCGCAATGGCGTGAAGCTCAGCATCATCGAACAATGGAATCGGCCTCGGCTGATCGAACCAGCCAACCACCGTCCCACTCCACCCGGTGACACGAACCGGACTCAGCAACATCTGAATGTCCTGCGGAGTAAGATGTCCCGGATGTTCATTCATCGCGGGAGGCGAGGAGCGGTTCACCGAAGGATCAGTCTCGACGCCAACCCTGATGCCTTGCTCGTTGAAGATTACCCGTTCAGTGCTGAATAGCTGACAGCCTGAAAGTAGCAGCGAAAGGCTTCCGATTGCGAAGGCAAGCATCCTCGGCTCACGGGTTCGACTAGTGCGTTTCATCATTATTCGCATGTGAATTGAATACCCCAGAGTCGTTCTGTGCCCATTTGTCCGCGCCATGCACGATCGGCAGCTTTGCTGACCTTTGGAATTTCTCCCTCACGAACAATGTGAGTACCTTTCGGACATTTCTCGGCCATCACCTGGATGGCGTCGCGGCGGCCTGAAGAGGAAAGTATTTCGGCATCGGATTGGAACGCATAGGAGACCAGTCCGTCCTGTGCCCCTTCCCGGACAAGGGTCGCTTCATGCGTACAGCCTGTTAAGGCTGCAATCAAGACGAGGAGAAGTAAATGAGGCATTGTTCGTGTCAGGATACCCATGGGCCATTCATGAGTTCACGCCCTTAGGATGTACAGTGCGTGTCTTCTTCCAATGGTTCATACCCGCCGCCGATATTATAAGGAAAATCTGCAATTTCCTTCCCCCCTGTCCTCCAAATGTGGACACAATTAGCCGTCAGGGAGGGCAAGCTCCGCTGCACGTCGTCTACTATGACGGTCTTGGCCTGTCCTGTGGTTCCGACAACGACCAGACGATGCCCCGGCGTCAGCCATTTAGGATCAAGCGTCCCGGCATACGTGACGGCAAATTCTCCTGAACGCCGGCCAGTATCCTTTGGCCCATAGGCTGGCCGTTCGACAATGGGGAGCTGCGTGACGATGATCACGACGCCGCTTTTATCCGTATTCGCCTGGACGATGCGTCCACCGAGTTGGACCTTCCGATCGGTCTTGGCATTCGGGACATTACGCCAAGCCGTGAAATCAAAGTCTTTGTCCACCCCGTCCGCCACCTTGCTCGGAAATATCTGCCCATGGCCGCAGCCCGCCAGGGCGAGTCCGGCTATCAACAGCATGGTTCCACAATAACGCGTCATGTCTCTCCTCCTTACTCCCTGCGATATGTGAGTTGCAACCGCGAGAGGCTCGCCCTTGCTCTGAGACGTGTCCTCCACCCTACATAAATCGAATCTGGAACTGGACGAGAAACGCGTTCTGGGCGTAGGGATCGAAGGTTGAATCATAGGCCACCCCAGGCCCGTTCCCTTGATGGTGCCTGAATTCATAGTTGAATTGAATCTTGGACTGGACCTTCGGAGGGAAATTCTCAAAGTAATAGGTCAGACCCAGAATCGTTCGCGTATACAGATCGTTGGAGACGCTGGTGCTGGGATCGAACTGTTCGTACATCACAGTCGGTTCCCAGTTCTGAAGAGGACCATCAGAAATGAGATATTTAGCCAGCACATACCAGGTGCGCCGTTGCGCGCCGGGAGCTCCGGAACCGCCGCAGATCGACTGGTCCAGACAGGCTCCATTCGCCGGTCGCCCGACGGTAGTCTGGTTGGCGCCGTCATGTCCCTGCCACCACTCCCCTTGCACCATCAGACCCGGGATGATTTTTGAGGCGTAACGGAAATCCAACCCATACCGGTCGAATGTACCCTTTCCGCGTCCGTTGATGTTGGTATTGGCGTTGTTGGTTTCGCCTTGGATCGTGGTAAAGCTGATCCAGGATACATCGGTACCGAACAGACGAACGCGAGTATAGAAGCTCTTCGGGGCATTAGCACCGGTGGCATTGGCGTGAAAATTATTATTGTTCATGATGCCGGCGACATATTCGAGCCGATTAAAGAGCTTTCCACGGACATCGACGAAGAAATCGCGCTCTTGCAGGAAGTCGATGGTTCCTGCCGAACCGGTCCTGTTCCCGTTCCCGCTGCCGACCGAGGTGAGATATGGAGAGCTAATGATATCGCGAAGACCGCCGGAGGTTTCAGTGAAGATGCCGAACGGCATTCGGAAAATACCCATTCGGATGAAATTCATATAGGGCGCCCAGGACTGGAACGGGCGAAAGTCGATATATGACTCGCGAAAGAAGGTTGCTGCAATCGGTTGTCCCGTGGCCGCCCCGCTTCCGCCGGTGGGTGTTTCACGCCCGAAGTTAATGCTCTGAAACTCCATGAGAGCGTGCCAGCGCGGCAGGGTATCACTGATGCGTCCCCAGAACAGCAATTCTGAGCGGCGAATCGAGAAATTGTCCTGGCTTTTTCCTTCTGGTACGTGCGCGTCCTGGTGGCTGTAAAGAAATTGCAGCGCGTTCAGTCCGAAATTTACCTTATCCCGCAGCATCGGCAGCAGTTCTGTTCTGGTTTTCCAATCCTCGATCGCATCGAGGCGCCGTGCACTTTCGGCGCCGCTGTATTCCTGCTCCGCGCGGACCTGAATCCAATCATCCATTGTGATCGTGCCCTTTTGAAGCAGGAGGTCTTCAATGGAGGTGCCGCCTGGCGGCGGGCCCGCCGGGGGACGGGATGAGGGGACGGACGACGGACTAGAATCCGCTTGTGCAACAAGGGCTGCAGAAGGTGGGCTTGTGGAGATGGGGGGCTGCTCACCCGCCCAGGTGAACGTTCCTAAACTCCAGAGGCACATACCAGCCAGACTTGCCGTCAGGGCTCGTCGTTCAAGGAAACGCATATCCGTTCTCCTCTCCTGCCATAAAAATGAATCGAAAGAGATCAGTCCACATTTCGGCTGATGTCTAACAGCGACTCATCACGGTCAGATTGCCGTCATGTTACAGAATCGTTAACTAGGTTTTAGGTCTGTATTGCGCGTGTTGTTGGGACATTGCGAAGAGCGTCGACGCGCCGAATCAGTGAAGACACCCGAGAGTTAACAGCCCGTTAACACGTCTGTGAACAAGGTGCAATCGCATGAACCTATGCTGTCTCTACACCCCCCGGTGTGAAGCATTCATTTATATATAATTTTGTGGAGGCGCGCAGATGTCTTTCTCTCCCCGTCAAGTCTATATGGGCGTGACGCTCACCGTCCTTGGTCCATTCATGACGACCAATCTTTGGAGTGCCAGTCCTCCCTCTCCCGTCTCCGTTGCAGAACAGGGAAAGGTTGATGAGGGACTCCCGCCCTATCATAAAGTCAGCGGCGTGTCTGGAACGATCAACAGCATCGGATCGGATACTCTCAACAATCTCATCACCTTGTGGGCGGAGGGATTCCGTAAACAATATCCCAACGTGAAAATTCAAGTAGAAGGCAAAGGATCGAGCACGGCTCCGCCGGCGCTGATCGAAAACACGGCTCAGCTCGGACCGATGTCGCGAACAATGAAGTCGAGCGAGATCGATGCCTTTGAATCGAAGTTCGGTTACCCTCCAACCGCCTATCCGGTGGCGGTAGATGCGCTGGCGCTCTTCGTGAACAAGGACAATCCGGTGGCAGGACTCACGATTGCCGAAGTGGATGCGTTGTTTTCCAAATCACGACGCCAGGGGCACACCACGGACCTGACGCGCTGGGGACAGCTTGGCCAGAACGGCGATTGGGCGAATGCGCCGGTCAGCCTCTACGGTCGCAACTCGGCGTCTGGCACCTATGGATTTTTTAAGGACCACGCGCTCAAAAACGGGGACTTTAAAGATCAAGTGAAGGAGCAGCCCGGATCTGCCTCTGTGGTGCAGGGCATCAGCGAGGACCGGTATGGCATCGGTTATAGCGGCATCGGGTATAGCACGTCCGGAGTGAAAATGGTGCCGCTCGCGGCGAAGGCGGGGCAGCCGTTCATTGAGCCGACGCAGGCGAACACGAAGAACGGGACCTATCCGTTGTGGCGGTACCTCTACATCTATGTGAACCAAGCGCCGGGAAAACCGCTCTCCCCTATCGTCAAGGAGTTTCTGGCCTACGTATACAGCAAGGAAGGCCAGTCCGACGTGTTACGAGACGGCTACTTCCCTGTCGATGCGAAATTGGCTGAACAGCAACTCGGCAAGATTCGGTAATGATCACGAATCCT